>NZ_JBSWYA010000003.1:0-418511 GCF_056160865.1 Ruegeria sp. ABD4_443
CCAGGGTCTGGCGCAGGTCGTCCGGCAGATCATTCATGGCCTGTTGCAGCCAGTCCAAGGCCGCCGCCGCCTCGGCCTGTTCGGACCGGCGCATCAGCTCCACGTCGCCCCAGCCCCTGGCGGCACGGTCGTGACTGGCCTGCCGCCGCCGGGCATCCTCGGCGGCATTTACCACCACGCGGTACAGCCATGTGGTGAATTTCGACCGCGCCTGAAAGCCTGTGATCTTAGCCGGCAGGGCGGCACAGATATCCTGGGTCAGGTCCTCGGCCGCCTCGGCCCGCCCGGTCAGCCGGAAGGCAAGGCGAAACACACGGTCGTAATGCCGTGCCAACAGGGTTGCAAAGGCCTCTGCATCCCCGCCCGCGGCCGATCTGGCCAAATCTTCATCCGAAGTCGTCATTCGCATCTCGGTATATAAGACGCGAGCCACTTCCCGATCCTTGGCCGAACCAGAGAAAAATTATGCGCCCCGTCAGAAATGTTTCGCCGAGGCTGCTTGCCAATCGGCCGCAAAGGCCGCCGGGACGGCATCGCCCAGCAGCGATTTGTCGTCGATAAGGGTGTAGAGCTCGGCATAAGAATGCTCTTTCTCGTCCGACGTACGGCGGCGAATGTCGGCAGGTTCAAGCTTGGAAACCGCGTCCTTGCCCATCGCGCCCAGGATCTCGCGAAAGCTTTCAACCGTTGCGGCGTGATAGCGCGCCACGCGAACGCGTTTCCGCGGCACGTTCACGGCCCGGCCCCGGATCGGGTCCTGCGTGGCCACGCCCGAGGGGCACCGGTTGGTGTTGCAATGCAACGCCTGGATGCAGCCAACGGCAAACATCATCGCCCGCGCCGCGTTGCACATATCTGCCCCCAGCGCACATTTTTCGATCATGTCATACCCGGACGCCACCTTGCCCGCACAGATGATCCGTATCTTGTCGCGCAGCCCCACGCCGCGCAGGCAGTTGTTGACGAAAATCAGCGCCTCGTTCAGGGGCATGCCCAAACGGTTGGTGAATTCCACCGGCGCCGCACCAGTGCCGCCTTCGGCCCCGTCAATGGTTATGAAATCCGGCAGAATACCGGTTTCCAGCATGGCCTTGCAGATCGCCATAAACTCGGACGGGCGACCGATGCACAGTTTGAAACCGACAGGCTTGCCGTCGGACAAGCTGCGCAGGTGCTGGACGAAATGCATCAACCCGGTCGGGCCATCAAAGGCCGAATGGGTCGGTGGCGAGATCACATCCTCATGCACGGGCACGCCGCGAATTTCGGCTATTTCTTCATCAACCTTGGCGGCAGGCAGCACCCCGCCATGTGACGGCTTGGCCCCTTGCGAAAGCTTGATCTCGATTGCCTTGACCACATCCTTTTTTGCCTTTTCGGCAAACAGGGTCTCATCGAAACCGCCTTGGGCTGTCCGGCAGCCAAAATACCCGGTTCCGATTTGCCAGATGATATCTCCGCCTTCGGCCAGGTGGTGCGGGGACAGGCCGCCTTCGCCGGTGTTATGCGCAAAACCCCCATCCTTGGCCCCGCCGTTCAACGCCTTGATCGCATTGGCGCTGAGGGCGCCAAAGCTCATGGCCGAGACATTCAGCCGCGAGGCCAGGTAAGGTTGCTGGCATTGCGGCCCGCCCAGCAGAACGCGAATTTCTGAATCGGGGACATGTTTGGGCGCCAGTGAATGATTGACCCGGTGATACCCGCAGGCCGTGATGTCATACTGGGTTCCAAACGCCTGCGTATCCTGCTGGCCCTTTGCGCGCGAATAGACCAATGCCCGGATAATCCGGTTATAGGGCCTGCCGCTTTCGTTGGTTTCCACGAAATATTGCCGGATTTCAGGGCTGACAAATTCGAGCATGTACCGGAAATGGCCCAGCACAGGATAGTTGTTCAGCACGTTGTGCTTGGTGGTCAGCACATCATAAAGACCGATTACCGCGTAGGGCACCAGAACAACCAGCAACCAATAGGCCGGAGACCACAGGTAGCCAAGCAACAAGGTCAGCGGCAGGCCGATATATGTCACGATGTAATAAAGCCTGCGAACGATCATAGTCGGTCCCCCTGGGTTGCGCGGTTCCGCGCGGCCTTTGGTTCTGGTTTGCGCCCCCAATTCACCCCAAGACCGGTTTTGGGTCGGGCCAGCGCGCCGGTTGCCATGCAATCGTTGAATGGGTTGGCCTGGAATTGCAAGCTTTTGAACCGCTTAGACCGCGCACGCGCGGATATGTGAACCCCGGCCGATCTGCCAACAGGATGGCTGCGCGCTTGATCAGGGCCATCGCTGCCTGTATTCCAAGGGCGACACGGTCAACGCGGGATCAACACCTTGGCGATAACGGCACCGGCTTTTGCCAGAGGGTCCCTGATGTATCTGGCCGTTTTTGTCGGGGGCGCCGCCGGGTCACTGCTGCGCGAGGCCTTCTCGGTCCCGATCCCCGGGTTTGCGGTCCTGACCTCGACCTTTGGCATCAATGTCGTGGCCTGTTTCATCCTTGGCTGGCTTTATGCAATCCGGCACCGGGTGCATGCCCATGTCTTGCATTTTGGCGCGGTTGGGTTTTGCGGCGGGCTGTCCACCTTTTCGTCCTTTGTGGCCGAGCTGGAGCGCATTGCGGCCTCGGCGGATTGGATCGTGGTGGTTGCCCTGTTCGCCGAAATTGCCGTGGGACTGGGCGCGGCGATCATTGGCGAAGCCATCGGACGCCGCAATCACCGGCGGAATGCACCGCCATGACCGAGATGTATCTGCACGCTATGTTCGGCCTGGGCGGAGGGCTAGGCGCTGTCCTGCGGCATTGGCTGGCCCTGCGGGTCGTTCACGACCTGCCCTTTGCCACGTTGCTGGTGAACGTTTTGGGCAGCCTGGCGCTGGGGGTATGGATCGGCTATCTCGGCGGGTCGGCCGAGATGGGCGAAGAGGAAAAGCGCCTGGTCTTTGGCTTTTGCGGCGGCTTCACCACGTTTTCAAGTTTCGCCTACCAATCCCTGCAACTGCATCGCGAACGCACCATCGCGCTGGCTGCGGGGAACATCCTGCTCAGCCTTGTGCTGTGCTGGCTGGCCTTGTGGCTGGGGCTGTTCCTGACAGGCTAATGCGCCGGCACCCCTGCCTGCGTACCCGGTTCGGGGGCGCGGCAGAACAACAGCAGCGGAATGGTCGCCAGCGCCAAAAGCCCCAGGTTGTTGAACACGGTCAGATAGGAAATCAACTCTGCCTGCCTTGATATCTCTTGTGCCAGGATCGATGCACCCTCGGCGCTGTCCGGCGTCAGGCCCAACGGGCTGAGATAGCTTTGGGCGGCGGGGTTATAGGGCGTCACGTTCCGGGTCAGGTCGGCCGTGTTGATCTGTAACCCGCGCACGACCCAGGTGCCAACCACCGAAATCCCGATCGACGATCCCAGTTGGCGGGTCACGTTGAACAGGCCCGATGCCTCGTCCTGCCGGACCTTGCTGATACTTTCAAAAGCCAGGATGGACATCGGCACAAAGACCAGACCCATTCCCAACCCGCTGACGGCACCGGGCCAGGCAAGCTGCCAGAAACTGGCGTTCATGTTCAAGGTGCCCAGCATGAAATTGCTGACCGCGATCAGGAACAGGCCAATCCCCGCCAGCAAGCGGGGATCAAAACGCGACACCAGCACCGAACCCGTCAGGACCATGGACAGCCCGGCGGCAAACCCGCGCGGAATGAACAGGTGACCCGATGCAATGACCGGATAGTCCAGAAGGTTCTGCACAAAGGTCGGGAAAATCGCGATGGTTCCGAACAGGGACATCGCAAACCCGGCGATGATCAGATTCGACAGGGCAAAGTTGCGATCCGCGAACAGGCGCAGATCAACAACCGGGGATTTGGTCATCAGGCCGTGCACGACAAAGGCAAAGGCCCCAAGGACGGCGGCAATCACGGCAACCTGGATGACATGCGATGACAGCCAATCCATGGTTTCGCCCTGATCCAGAACGAATTGCAAACAGCCGATTCCGATGGCCAGAAAAGCCAGACCTTTCCAGTCGATGCGGATGTCTTCGGTCTTGTCATCCGGCAACTCTCCGGCCAGCAGCAGCAGGGCCAGCGCCGCGACGGGAATGTTGACGAAAAACACCATCCGCCACGAGAAATACTCGGTCAGGATCGCGCCCACGGTGGGGCCCAGCACCGGGGCCACCACCACACCCAGGCCGAAAATGGCCATCGCCTGCCCCCTCTTTTCGCGCGGAAAGGAATCAAACAGGATGGATTGCGACAGCGGAATGAGGAAAGCGCCGAACATGCCTTGCGCCAGCCGGAAGGCAACGATGGTCTCCAGGCTCCAGGACAGGCCGCACATGACCGACATGACGGCAAATCCGGTGACCGCCGTCAGGATCAGCCGCCGACGCCCGACCCGCCGGGCGACAAAGCCGGTCAGGGGCATGACCACCACAGCAGACACGATATAGCTGGTCAGAATCCAAGTGGCCTGATCCGTCGTCGCCCCAAAGGCCGCCTGAATATGCGGCAGCGCCACGTTGACGATGGTGCTGTCCAGAACCTCGAGAATGGCGCTGAGCACCACGGCAACCACGATGACCGGATTGACCCGGCCTGATGCGGCTGCGGCCTGCGTCATTGTCCGGCCTGCGGTGTCGCGGTCGTGTCCACGGTGACCTTGCTGCTGCCACCGACACGCAGCGCGGCATCCGTGGCATCAAGCCGGATGCGCACCGCAAAGCGGCGCGTGACCTTGACCCAGTTCCCGCTGGAATTCTCGGACGGCAGCAACGAGAACGTGTCCCCCGACCCCCGCCCGATCGATGCGACCTGCCCGGTCAGGGTCAGACCGGGCAGCATGTCCACATTGATCTTGACGGGTTGGCCCGGACGAATTCTGGGCAGCGCGGTTTCCTTGAAATTCGCATCGACCCACCAATCATCCGACTCGACGATGGAAAATTGCGGGGCATTGGCCGAGACCGACGAACCGGGGCGCAGCGTCAGGTTGGCGATCCAGCCATCGGCCGTCGCATAGACCTTGGTCCAGGCCAGATCCGCCTCGGCGATGCGCAGCTGCGCGCGGGACGACAGAACCGCATCCTGCTTGGCCGCAAGACCGCTTTGCAGGGCCAGCAGGTTGGATTGGTTCGTAATCAGCCGGGCCGAGGCCTCGGCGAAATCGGACGCGGTCTGGTCCAGCGAGGCCTGCGCCAAATCCCCGTCCGAGAACAGTGCGCGGGCACGTTCCAGGTTCGAATTGGCGGTGTCAAAGGCCGATTGCGCGCTGTCCACGGCCGCCTGGGCGGATGTTATCCCCGTCCCATAGGATTCGGCCTGTTGAATGGCGCTGTCCAGGTCAGCGCGTGCCTGATCAACGGCGGCGCTGAACTGCGTATCGTCGATGGTGAACAAAAGCTCTCCGGCTTTGACGGGCTGGTTCTCGGATACCAGAACCTGCGATACCTGCCCGGTCACCTGAGCGGCGACATAGATGATATTTGCACCGACATAGGCGTCCTTGGTCGACGGAAAGCGTTCCTCGTGCCGCCAACACAGGAACAGCGCGGCGCCAATACCGGCCAGCAGGGCGACAGCAGCAAGGCCTTTGAGCGATTTCATCCTAAACCTCGTATTTCTTCCCGCCGCGGGGCGTTACATGACGTGCATATGCATCCGGTGGGCCAGGTTGCCCAATATCCAAACGGTTCCGCAAATGATGATCAGCAGCACCAGCGTCGAGAACAGGACCAGGTCCAGGTCTTCACGGCTGCTGCGCCGCCGGTCGATATGCAGAAAATAAACCAGCTGCACCACAAGCTGCGCCAGACCCAACAGGCCGATGGCCAGGTAGACACCCGGCGTTTCGATCCCGAACCGATACGCAATCGCGAACACCGCCAGGGTCAGACCCAGCGAGCCGCCATAGCCGATCAGGTACCGGCGCCGTTCACGCCGGTGCATCTCGGACCGTCTATCCATAGGCCAAACCTCCGAAATAAACGATGGTGATGATACCGATCCAGATCAGATCGAGGAAATGCCAGAACAGCGCCAGCCGCACGACGCGCGAGAGGACCCGGTCCGTCATCCCCATGACCCGCAGTTGAATACCCAGAACAATCAGCCACAAACACCCGGCGGCCACGTGCAGCCCGTGCAACGGCACCAGCCCGAAAAAGGCCGAAAGAAAGCCGCTGCGTTGCGGCACGCCCCCCTTTTCGGCCATCGCCATGAAATCGCGCACCTCCAGCACAAGAAAGCTGAGCCCCAGAACAAGCGTCACCGCGAACCAGAACACGATGCGCGCACGCGGCAGGTTGTATTTCAACGCCAGCATTGCAAGCCCGACGGTCAGGCTGCTGGTCAGCAGGATAAGGGTCTGGGCAAAAACGCTGTGAAGATCGAACAGCTCATGCGGGCCCGGACCGCCCGCCTGGGCGTCGATCATGGTGATATAGATGGCAAACATCAGCCCGAAATAGACCAGGTCGCTCATCAGAAAGACCCAGAAGCCGAAGGTTACGACCTCGGTCGCCTTGTGCGCGCTGGCGTGGCGTTCGCCCAGGTTGATCCCCGGATAGCTGTGTGTCGGCGCCCGCTTCATGTCGCTGGCTCCAGGTCGGGGCGGGCCAGACCGCGGTTGCGCGACGTTGTTTCGTCGTCGCGGTCGATTGCTGGCGCCTGGTGAACCTGCTCAAGCCAGGCTTCGTGTGCCTTGCGTACCTCTTCGGCGGGGATGGTCAGTTCGGTACTGCTGTCAAAGCTCCAGAGTATGACCGCCAAAATGATCAGGACGCTGGCAAGGATGGCCAGCCACCAGATCCACCAGACCAGCGCGAACATCCAGACCCCGCTGAGAACGCACAGGATGAACCCGATGCCCGTATTGCGGGGAATGTCTATGTCCTCATAGGCGTCTGGGCTGGGATAGGCGACGCCGTGTTCCTTTGCCGCAGCGAAATCATCCCGGTCCGAAACGCGCGGAATGATCGCGAAATTATACGCAGGCGGCGGCGCCGGGATCGACCATTCCAGCGTTCTTCCGTCCCACGGGTCGCCGGCTGGCACGCGCGTCCGGTCCCGGTCCCGGATCGAGACCCACAGTTGCACCAGGACCGACAAGAGCGCCCCCAGAACCACCAGCGCACCGACCAGTGCGACAATCATATAGGGGTGAAAATCGGGGTCTTCCCAGCTGAACGACCGGCGCGGCATGCCCAGCAGCCCGACGAAATAAAGGGGCAGGAATGTCAGCATGAACCCCAAGGTCCACAGCGCCACGCTGACCCGGCCCCAGCCTTCGTTAAGGCGAAACCCAAAGGCCTTGGGAAACCAGTAATTATATGCGGCCAGCAGCCCGAACAGCACGCCGGGCAACAGGACATTGTGGAAATGCGCCACCAGGAACAACGTGTTGTGAACCTGGTAATCCACCGTCGGATTGGCCAGGATCACCCCGCTTAGCCCCCCGATGACAAACAGCATCAAAAAGGCCAACCCGTACAGCATCGGCACCGAGAACCGGATGCGCCCCCGCCAGAGCGTCGCCATCCAGTCATAGACCTTTACCCCTGTCGGGATTGCGATCAGCATCGTTGCGATGCCGAAAACCGCGTTGATCAGGGCGCTTTGGCCCATGGTAAAGAAATGGTGCAGCCAGACCGTAAAGGACAGGATGGCGATCGACATCGTCGCAATCACCAGCGAGTTGTAGCCGTAGAGGCGCTTGGCGGAAAAGGTCGCGAAGACCTCGGAATAGATGCCATAGGCCGGCAGGACCAACAAATAGACCTCGGGGTGGCCGAACAGCCAGAACAGGTTGGCATAATTCATCATATTGCCGCCCAGGTCATTGGTGAAAAAGTGGAAATCCAAATAGCGGTCGGCGGCCAGCAACAAGGCCGCAACCCCCAGAGGCGGCATCGCAAACACGATCAGGATCGAGCTGCAGATGATCGTCCAGCAATACATGGGCAACCGCATGAACGTCATGCCCGGCGCCCGCAGCTTATAGATCGTGACCGCAAAATTGATGCCGGTCAGCGTGGTGCCGATGCCCGACACCACGATGGCCCAGATCCAGTAATCAGGCCCCACACCGGGGTTGAACGCAGCCCCCGTATAGGGCGGATAGGCGGTCCAGCCGCCGGTCGAGAACTCGCCCACCACCAGCGACACCATCAGCATCATGCCAGCGGACACCGTCAGCCCCAGGCTGATCTGGTTCATGACGGGAAAGGCGACATCACGCGCGCCGATCATCAGCGGCACGACGTAATTGGCGATACCAAAGACAAAGGGGACGGCCACGAAAAAGATCATGATCGTACCATGCGTGCTGAACAGCTCGGCAAAATGTTCGGCGGCCAGGAAACCGTCGCCCGGCCCCGCGGCCTGTTGCGCGCGCATCACGACACCTTCCAGCACGCCCCGCGCCAGCATCACCACGGCAAAGACAACGTACATGATACCGATTTTCTTGTGATCCGCGCTGGTCAGCCAATCGCGCCACAGCGGCCCCCACAGGCGAAACCAGCTTAGCAACGCGACAACGACCACGACGCCGACAACGACCACTGCCGCCGCGGCATTGGCGACGATCTCATTTGCGCCCGGATGCCGGATCAACGCGGCGACCGGGAAGGCATCCCAGGTCAGACGGCCAAAGAAACCTTGGTCCTGGGGGATCATTCGCCCGCCTCCTGTCCGGTTGCCGTTTTGCCGAAACCCGCCGTGCCCGGCTGATCGTGAACGGCCAGAGCCGTGCCGCTGTGGTACCGGCCGAGGATCGTGTGAAACAGATCGCCGTCATCCAGCCTGAAATACAGGGCAGTGTCCGGCATCTTTTCTGTCCCCAAAGCGGCCTGAACCTCGGCCCGGTCGGTCCGCATGGCAAGGGTCCGATATGTGTCAGGGTCCAGAAGGATACCATTTGCCCGCACGGTATCGACCCAACCGTCGAAATCGTCCTGCGTCATGGCCCGTGTTTCGAATTTCTGTCCGGTAAACCCGCGCCCGTTATATTGCGTGTTCTCACCCTGCATCACACCCGGCGTGTCGGCCACAAGGTGCAATTGCGTGGTCATCCCCGGCATCGCATAGATCTGGCCCGCCAGTGCCGGGATCATGAATGACTGCATGACCGTATCGGTGGTCAGCGTCAGGGCAACCTGTCGGCCCACGGGCATGCCCATTTCACCGACACTGGCAATTCCCAGGTCCGGGTAAATGAACAGCCATTTCCAGTCCAACCCGACAACCTGCACCTGAACGGCAGGCCCTTCACCAAACGGCGCGGCATAGGGATCAAGTCGATGCGTGGCCTTCCACAGATAGAATGACAAAACCACCACGATCGCCACGGGCACACCCCACATCAGAAATTCCAGCGGGGCGGAAAAATCCCAGTTCGGCGCATATGTGGCGGCACTGTTCCTGCGGCGGCGATACCGCCACGCAATCAGCGGCACCAGCACAAGAACAGGGATAACGGCGATCAGGATCAGCCAGGTCGCCCGCAGCATATGGGTTTTCTGAACAGCCGCGATCGGGCCCTGCGGGTCCATAAAGCTGTCGCTGGCGCCCATGACCGGGCCTGACACGGCCAGCGCCACAAGCGCAGCCAGCATCGGCACTGACCATTTGGACCTGTGGTTTCTTGCCAAGGTTACCCGTCCTTCGATGCCATCTGTCTTATCCAACTATCAACAGTGCCTGAAAAACCTCAAGGCTTTTCCCACCCCCGGGTCGCACGCGGTTGACTTGGCCGCGCGGGCGCGTGACTTTGCAGCGATGCGTATGATCCTGATCACCCTTGGCCTGATCTTGATGGCCAACGCCGCGCCCGCGCAAAGCCGGGCAGATGTCGAACAGCAATTCCAGGACTGGCTGGCCCGCACGATCTGGCCGCAAGCCCGCGCCAGGGGCGTTTCGCGCGCGACCTTCGACAAGGCCTTTGCCGGGGTTTCCGTGAACTGGGACCTGCCGGATCTTGTCCCGCCCGGAAGCACAGCCAAAACACCCCGGAAACAACGCCAGGCCGAATTCGGTGCGCCGGGGCGGTATTTCAACGCAGGCTCTGTGCAAGGGGCGACATCGGTTGGCCGCAAGATGGCCAGCAAGCACGCCAAAACCCTGGCACGGGTCGAAACGGATACCGGTGTGCCTGGCCGCATCATCCTTGCCATCTGGGGCCGCGAAAGCGGTTACGGGCAGGTGCCGATCCGCCATGATGCATTCGAAGTATTGGCAACCAAGGGGTTCATGAGCACACGCGCCGCATATTTCCAGGATGAACTGATCGCCGCACTGGAAATCGCCGAGGCCGGTCACCTGGGTGGGCGCGCCATGAAAAGCAGCTGGGCCGGGGCCCTGGGCCAACCGCAATTCATGCCCTCAAGCTTTTTGTCCTTTGCCGCGGATGGCGACCGCGATGGCCGGGCGGATATCTGGAATTCCCAAGATGACACGATTGCCTCGATCGGGAACTACCTGGCCCGGCATGGCTGGGTCGCGGGGCGTGACTGGGGGTTCGAAGTGCGGGTGCCGGCCAATGTCTCTTGCGCGTTGGAAGGCCCCGACCAGGGCCGCCCGATCCGCGAATGGGCCGAAATGGGCCTTGCCCGCGTGTCCGGCAAACCCTTTCCTGCACATGAACGCAACGGCAAGGGGTTCCTGATGATGCCCGCCGGGCGGAACGGGCCCGCATTCGTGGTGACGCCCAATTTCTATGTCCTCAAGGAATATAACAAAAGCGACCTTTATGCCTTGTTCGTGGGTCATGTCGGCGACCGGATTCAGTATGGCGTCGGCGATTTCGCCGGGCGCTGGGGCAAGGTCGGCGGGCTGTACCGGTCGGACATCGCCGCGATGCAACGCGCGCTGGAACAGCAAGGGCATGACGTCGGCGGGGCCGATGGGCTGCCCGGCTTCAAGACCCGCCGCTCGATCGGGCGCTGGCAGGAAGCCACCGGCCAGCCGGCAACCTGCTTTCCCGAGGCGGCCATGAAAGCCCATCTGGTGCCCTGACGAAACAGCCGCTTTCAAGGGCGATTCGGGCCGCGACGCCCGACCCGACCTGGAAACCGTGCGCGTGCAGCATTGTAAAATTGTTACAGAGCGGCGGCCGGTCCTAACAAAATTTCGGTGACGTCGCGGCGCAAAGATCGAATCTACCTTTGGTTGCTAAAATGACAACCAAGCCTTTAACCGTAGACAAAATAGTGCCACGCTCGCTGCCAGTGAAAGACACCTTTCGCGACCACTTCACCGAATGCACTTTAAAAGGCTGCTCTGCAGTGTTCCGTCCAAATGGCAATTCCAGTCCCTGACCTCGCCGGTTTCCGGCGGGATTTCGGGCGCGTTGCCTTTGTGGCCTGACCCTTTCGATGTGCAGTTTCGGTGCAAAAAATGGGAGTAGAAAAATGAACACATATATTCGCAATACGCTGGCGGGGCTGTTGTCCTCGACCATGATCACCGGCGCGGCCTTCGCCGCCGGGACACATCCCGAAACCGGCGAGGCGCTGGCGGATGACCAGACCTTCACCTATCGCATCCTGGACGAACACAGCTCGGTCGACCCGCAGGTGGTCGAAGATGTTTCGGGCGCGGAGATTGTACGCGACCTGTTCGAAGGCCTGATGAACCAGGACGAAGACGGCAACCTGGTTCCCGGTGTCGCAACCGGCTTTACGACCAATGACGCCAAAAATGTCTATACGTTCACACTGCGCGATGACGCCAAATGGTCCAACGGTGACCCGGTGACCGCGGGCGATTTCGTCTTTGCCTGGAAACGCGCCGTCGATCCCGAACTGTCCTCGCCCTATGCCTGGTTCATGGAGTTGATGTCGATCGAGAACGCGGCCGACATCATTGCCGGAAACGCATCGGTTGACGATCTGGGCGTCAAGGCCATCGACGACAAGACGCTTGAGGTCACGCTCAGCGCGCCGCTGCCCTATTTTCCGCAGATGACCACCCATTCGACGACCTTCCCTGCCCCGCAGAAAGTGATCGAAGAATTTGGCGATGCCTGGACCAAGCCTGAGAACATCGTATCAAACGGTGCCTATGTATTGACCGAGCATCTGCCGCAGGAACGTTCGGTCCGCGAACGCAACGAAATGTACTGGGACAACGACAACACCATCGTCGACAAGGTCGTGGCGCTGGTCATCAACGATGAGAACGTCGCCCTGACCCGCTATCTGGCCGGCGAGCTTGACCGGACCGAAGTACCTGCCGGGCAGTACCCGCGCCTCAAGGAAGAACACCCCAACGAGGCGATCAGCTTCCCGCGGCTGTGCAACTATTACTATACGTTCAACCTGTCCGACGGCGGCCCCGAGGCGTTCAAGGACCCGAATGTCCGTCAGGCCCTGTCGCTGGCGGTTGACCGGGCGATCATCACCGAAAAGGTGATGGCAGGCGGCCAGCCCGAGGCCTATACCTTTGCCCCCGAGGCAACCGCTGGCTTTACCGTTCCGGATGTCGAAATGGCGTCGATGAGCCAGGCCGAGCGGGACGAGCTAGCCAAGGAACTGCTGGCCGAGGCCGGATATGGACCCGACAATCCGCTGAGCTTTGAAATGGTTTACAACACCTCGGAAAACCACAAGAAGGTTGCCGTGGCGCTGAGCCAGATGTGGAAACAGAAACTGGGCGTGCAGGCCGAACTGGCCAACATGGAATGGAAAGTGTTCCTGGAAGAACGCGGCAACCAGAACTTTGACCTGGCCCGTGGCGCATGGTGCGGCGACTATAACGAAGCCTCGACCTTCCTGGACCTGCTGCAATCGGACTCGGGCTATAACGACGGCAAATTCGCCAACCCCCGCGTCGACGAATTGCTGGCCGAAGCCAAGACGTCGGATGATCCCGCCCCGCTTTATACCGAGGTCGAGCGTATCATCGCGCAGGAAACCCCTGTGATCCCGATCTATCACTATGCCGGTGTCTATATGATGGACAGCGATGTGGGGAACTGGCCGGTGAACAATGTCGAGCAGAACTGGTACTCGAAGAACCTGTACAAGCTTGCCGAATAATCCACTTTGACACGCGCCCGCCCCAAGACCGTCTTGGGGCGGGCCAATAGACATGGGGGCATGTCATGCTTGCCTACAGTTTGCGGCGCTTGCTGGCCGCCATTCCGACGATCCTGTTGCTGATTGTCGCCTGCTTTTTTCTGATGCATTTTGCGCCCGGCGGGCCATTCACCTCGGAACGGCCCCTGCCGCCGCAGGTTCTGGCCAATATCGAGGCGCGGTACGGCCTGGACCAACCGCTGTGGAAACAGCTTTGGGACTACCTGTACAATATCGTGGTGCATTTCGATTTTGGCCCGTCCTTCAAGTTCAAGGACCGCGACGTCAATGACATCATCGCGCAAGGTTTCCCGATCTCACTGACCTATGGCTCTTTGTCGTTCCTATTCGCGACGGCTGTCGGTGTCAGCCTGGGGATCGCCGCAGCAATCCGCCACAATACCTGGATCGACTATTTTGCCGTCGGCCTGGGGATCGCCGCGCAGGCGCTGCCGAATTTCATCATGGGTCCGATCCTGATCCTGACTTTTACCCTGTGGCTGGGTTGGCTGCCGGGCGGCGGCTGGAACGGGGGGCAGTGGCAATACCTGGTCATGCCGGTGATCGCGCTTGCGACATCCTATATGGGGTCCATCGCGCGGATCACCCGGTCGTCGATGCTTGAGGTTCTGAACTCGAACTTCATCCGCACTGCACGCGCCAAGGGTCTGCCGACCAGAACCGTGATCTGGCGCCATGCGCTAAAGCCCACATTGCTGCCCGTTGTGTCCTATCTGGGTCCGGTTTTTGTCTACGTGCTGACCGGCTCGGTCTTTGTGGACATCTATTTTTCGACCGGCGGCCTGGGTCAGGCCTATGTCGGCTCGGCCCTGTCCCGAGACTATGCGGTGCTGCTGGGGGTCACGATCCTTTATGGCGTGCTGACCGTTCTGGTGAACCTGCTGACCGACCTGGCCTATGCCTGGTTCGATCCGAAAATCCGATACTGAGGGGCAGGCCAATGCTTGGAAAATCACAAAAAGCCGCCCATCTGGCCGAGGACATCACCGATTTCACGGTCATTCAGGGGCGTTCACTGTGGCAGGACGCGCGCATGCGTTTTGTCCGCAACAAGGCCGCGATGGCCAGCGTCTTTATCTTGGCGCTGATCGTTCTGTTCACCATCATCGGTCCGTATTTCGCGGCCTGGAGCAACGAAGAGATTGATTGGAACATCATGGGCGACGTGCGCGGAATGGGCATGCCCTCGGTGGAAACCGGGCATTATTTCGGCGTCGACGATCTGGGGCGCGACCTTTACAGCCGGGTTATACAGGCGACGACGACCTCGTTGTTGGTAGGCCTGATCGGGGCCGCAACGGCGCTGATCGTCGGCACCTGCTATGGCATCGCTGCCGGTTATATCGGCGGGCGCACCGACAGCGTCATGATGCGCTTTGTCGATATCCTGCTGGCGATTCCGGCAACGCTGGTGATCATCCTGCTGCTGGTCGTGGCGGGACGGTCCTTCTTCATGCTGTTCATCGCGCTTGGTGCGGTGGGCTGGCTGACCATGGCCCGGATCGTGCGCGGGCAGACCTTGACCCTGAAAAACCGCGAGTTCATCGAGGCCGCGCGCGCCGCGGGTGTCAGTGAGTTTACCATCATGTACCGCCACATCCTGCCCAACCTGCTGGGCGTTGTCATCGTCTATGCCTCGCTTCTGGTGCCCGAGATGATCCTGACTGAAAGCTTCATCTCGTTCCTCGGCCTCGGGATTTCCGAACCCTACACCTCGCTTGGTCGGCTGATCGCCGAAGGGGCCGGCACCATGAGCTATGGCACGCTGTGGCAGCTGCTGTTCCCGCTGTCATTCTATGTCACCATCATCATCACGATGTTCTTCATCGGCGATGGCTTGCGTGACGCTTTGGACCCGAAGGATCGCTGATATGAGTTTGTTCTCCGTCAAGGACCTGAGCGTCCAGTTCGACACCCCCGATGGCGTGGTCGAGGCCGTCAAGGGCATCAGTTTCGATATCAATCCCGGCGAATGCCTTGGTATCGTGGGCGAAAGCGGGTCAGGCAAAAGCCAGACCTTCATGGCCGCCATGGGCTTGCTGCCATCGGCGGGTCGCGCGTCTGGTTCGGCCATGCTGAACGGCAGGGAAATCCTGAACCTGCCTGTCGGCAAGCTGAACAAGATCCGCGGCTCGGATGTGGGCATGATCTTTCAGGACCCGCTGACCGCCCTGACCCCGCATCTGCGGATCGGGCAACAGATGCGCGAAGTGCTGCAGGTTCACGAAGGGCTGCAGGGTACGGCCGCGCGGGCGCGATGCCTGGACTGGCTGAACCGTGTGCGCATCCCCGAGGCCGCGCGTCGTCTGGATCAATACCCGCACGAACTGTCGGGCGGAATGCGCCAACGGGTGATGATCGCAATGTCGATGCTGTGCAACCCCAAGCTGCTGATTGCCGACGAACCCACGACCGCGCTGGACGTAACCGTTCAGGCCGACATCCTGGACCTGATGGTGACCCTGCAACAGGACGAAGGCACGGCGATTGCGCTGATCACCCATGACATGGGCGTTGTCGCCCGCATGTGCGACCGCATTCAGGTCATGCGCAAAGGCGCCTTTGTCGAAGCCGGTGACACGCGGGAGATCTTCCGCTCGCCGCAGCACGACTATACCCGGACGCTGCTGGATGCGATGCCGCGGATTGATGCGGGCGACGCGCCAAAGCCCGTGGATGCGGGCGACGAACCGCTGCTGAAGGTCGAAGACGTCAAGGTTCAGTTCCCCATCCATGTGCCGGGCGGGTTGTTCGGGCGCACGGTTCCGCTGCGGGCCGTGGATGGCGTCAGCTTTGACATCCGCAAGGGCGAAACGCTGGGCGTCGTGGGCGAATCCGGGTGCGGCAAGTCCACACTGGCCCGTGCCGTGCTGCAACTGATCGAACCCAGCGCGGGGAATGTCAGCTGGCTGGGCAACCCGATTGTCGGGCTGAAACGGGCCGAGCTGAACAAGTACCGCAAGGACTTGCAGATCGTGTTCCAGGACCCGTTGGCCAGCCTTGACCCACGCATGACCATCTCGGCCTCGATCGCGGAACCGCTCAAGACCTACCGCCCCGACCTGACCGAGCGCGAGCGCAAGGCGCAGGTGACCCAGATGATGGAAAGGGTCGGCCTGGATGCCGCAATGATCAACCGGTACCCGCATGAATTGTCGGGCGGCCAGAACCAGCGCGTCGGGATCGCCCGCGCGATGATCAACAAGCCGCGGCTGATCATCTGCGATGAGGCGGTTTCCGCCCTGGACGTGTCCATTCAGGCGCAGATCGTGGAATTGCTGCGCGAGCTTCAGCAGGAATTTGGGCTGTCGATGATCTTTATCAGCCACGACCTGTCGGTCGTTCGCGCCGTATCGAACCGGATCATGGTTCTGTACCTGGGCCGAATCGTCGAGCTGGGCGACGGTGAGGTGATCTGTTCCGACCCGGTTCATCCTTATACACGGTCGCTGATCTCGGCCGTTCCGATCCCGGACCCCGATGTCGAACGCAGCCGCCAGCGGCTGAAGCTGCCGGGCGAGTTGCCTTCGCCCATGGACCCAAAGGCGGCATTGCGGTTCCTGCCCAGCCGGCTGGCAGCCGGGCAGGACGATTATGTACCGCAACTGGATCAGGTCGCGCCCGGCCATTTTGTCGCCGAACACGACCCGCTGGACGAGATTCTGAATCGCCCCTGACCAAATGCCCCCGACCGCAGTCGCGGTTCGGGGGCCAGTTTGCCGCGACGTGGCCGACCCAGAATGACAGGCGCAAACCCGCCGACAGGTCGGCCCAACGCCGGAACCTGCCCGAAACCCGTGCAGGCTGGCGGATCATTGCCCCAAAGGGGCCGACGGGTTTTGACTTCACCCCGACAAAATGCCAATTTTCAATGCGTTCGGACCAGGGAAATTCTGTAACATTGATTGATGCGGCAACGCCGCATATGAAAAACCTGAAAGCACCGCAATTTCCGGACGAAATACGAATTTGAGAGGTCACATGTCACGCAAGGTCACCAAGGCAATTTTCCCGGTTGCGGGTTTGGGCACACGGTTCCTTCCAGCAACCAAATCGGTCCCCAAAGAGATCATGACCCTGGTCGACCGGCCATTGGTACAATACGCCATCGACGAGGCCCGCGCCGCCGGCATCACCGAGTTCATTTTTGTCACCTCGCGCGGGAAATCGGCGCTTGAGGATTATTTCGACCACAACCTGGTGCTGGAGCAGGAGCTCAAGAACAAGGGCAAGGACCAACTGCTTGAGACACTGAACGCGACGAATATGGAAAGCGGCGCCATTGCCTATATCCGCCAGCACAAGGCCCTGGGCCTGGGCCATGCGGTGTGGTGTGCGCGGCGCCTGATCGGCGACGAGCCATTTGCCGTCATGCTGCCTGACGATGTCATTGCCGCCGACAAGCCCTGCCTACAGCAGATGATCGAAGCCTATGAGGAAACCGGTGGCAACATGGTTGCCGCGATGGAGGTGCCCCCGGAAAAGACCAGCTCGTACGGGGTTCTGGACGTGGGCGACAATGTCGGCACCGTGGTCCGCACCAAGGGCATGGTCGAGAAACCTCAACCCGAGGATGCCCCGTCGAACCTGGCCGTTATCGGGCGCTATGTCCTGGGCCCGTCGGTCCTTTACAACCTTAATCAGATGAAAAAGGGCAGCGGCGGGGAAATCCAGCTGACCGACGCGATTGCCGAAGATATCGGAAACGGCGTGCCCGTATTCGGATACCGATTCAAGGGCCAACGCTTTGACTGCGGGTCGAAATCCGGATTCCTGCGCGCCACGGTCGCCTTTGCACTGGCCCGCGATGACCTGCGCGACGACCTGAAAGAGTACCTGCATGATATTGTTGCAACGGACCACGCCGCACAATGAGCGAAGGTGCTTCACCTTTCCGGTGATCATTGCGATATGCTGAGACAGGGCATCCAAAGAGCAAAAGCATAATGAGCAACATTTATCCTGTCATTCTCTGCGGTGGGTCGGGCACCCGCCTGTGGCCGCTGTCGCGCAAAAGCTATCCCAAGCAGTTCGTGCCGCTGATCGGTGAAACCAGCCTGTTGCAGGATTGCGCCGAGCGGATGCAGGGGCCGTCTGATGCGCCCTATGCCAAGCCGTTGATCCTGACCAATGAAGCGTTCCGGTTCATTGTTACGGAACAGCTGACTGCAATCGGTGTGAACCCCGGCCCGATCCTGATCGAGCCTGACGGGCGCAACACTGCGCCCGCCGTGCTGGCCGCCGCAGTATACCTGTCGGAGAAAGACCCTGACGCGATCATGCTGGTTGCGCCGTCCGATCACGTCGTGCCGGACAAATCCGCCTTTCACGACGCCGTGGCGCGCGGCAGCCAGGCTATCGCGGAACGGGGCGACCTTGTGACTTTCGGCATTACCCCGGATCGTCCCGAAACCGGGTACGGGTATCTCAAGCTGCGCCATGCACCGGATCAGACCGGAGCCGCCGTCCCGCTGGACCGGTTCGTCGAAAAGCCCGACCTGGACCACGCAAAATCCATGGTCGCCGACCAGAGCTATCTGTGGAATTCCGGCATCTTCCTTTTCGCCGTGCGCGACATCATCGCCGCGTTCAAGGCCCATGCCCAGCCGTTGATGGCTCCGGTCAGCGCAGCCGTTACCAAGGCCGAAGCCGACCTGGGGTTCTTGCGCCTGGACCCTGCCGCCTGGAACGATGTCGATGACATCTCGATCGACTACGCGGTGATGGAAAAGGCCGACAACCTTAGTGTCGTGCCCTATGCAGCGGGCTGGTCGGATGTGGGCAGTTGGTCCGCCGTCCAGGAGCTCAGCCATCCCGACGCCAACGGGGTCGCCGAAACCGGAGAGGTCACGACCATAGATTGCAGCAACGTGCTGGTGCGTTCGGAATCCCCCGCGCAAGAGGTCGTGGCGATGGGTCTGGAAAACGTCATTGCTGTGGCCATGCCGGACGCTGTGCTGGTGGCCAGCATGGACAAAGCGCAGGACGTCAAACAGGCCGTAACCGCGTTGAAAGCCAAGGGTGCAAAACAGGCTGAATCACTGCCTGTCGATCACCGTCCCTGGGGCTGGTTCGAAAGCCTGGTCGTCGGTGAACGGTTCCAGGTCAAGCGCATCCATGTCCATCCCGGCGCGTCACTGAGCCTGCAGTCGCACCACCACCGGTCCGAGCACTGGATCGTTGTGGAAGGCACCGCAAAAGTCACGATCGACGATGACGTCCGGCTGGTTTCGGAAAATCAATCCGTCTATATCCCGCTGGGCGCGGTGCACCGGATGGAAAACCCCGGCAAGGTTCCGATGGTCCTGATCGAGGTCCAGACCGGCACCTATCTGGGCGAGGATGACATCATCCGATACGAGGATATCTATGCCCGCAAGTGATGGCTGGATCAGGGCGCTGCCCTGACGCCCGAGAATCACTCTGCGCCCGATGGCGGTCCCAGATTTTATCCAATACCGGAACAAGCGGATCATTGTTGCCCGCTAGGAAACCATACCTTTCCAAAAAATTTATCGGGTGTTCTGCCTCTTCAGGCGGGATTCAGGGCCGTGACGGCAGGGTGGCGCGCAACGACATTGTCGGACCGACAGCCACAGGAGGATGCCCGTGTCACAAAGCTCACCCCGATTGAACCTGCCGTTTCTACAGCCTGCACAGGCCCAGAAACACGTCACCCATAACGAGGCTTTGCGCCAGATCGACCTGGTCACGCAGCTGAGCCTGTCCAGCCTGAACGCCACGACCCCACCCCCGGCACCGGAAGAGGGCGAGACCCACGCGCTTGGCGCCGCACCAACCGGCGATTGGGAAGGCCGGGCCGGTCACTTGGCGGCCTGGCTGGAAACCGCCTGGCATTTCGTGACGCCGGGCATTGGCTGGCGCGCCTGGGATCAGTCCTCGGGGCAGATGAAACTGTGGGATGGGGGGGCGTGGATCGACCCGCCGGTCGAAACCCAGAACCTGGACGGAATCGGCATCGCAACCAACCATGACAGCACCAATCGCCTGTCCGTGCGCAGCCCGGCCACGCTGCTGAGCCATGAGGGCGGCGGCCACCAGTTGAAGATCAACAAGGCCAATGATGCCGAAACCGCCGCGTTGCTGTTTCAATCCAACTGGACCGGGCATGCCGAAATGGGCCTGGCGGGTGGCACCGGGTTTTCCATCAAGGTTTCGCCGGATGGGGGCAACTGGACCGAGGCGCTGACCCTTGATCCCACAACCGGACATGCAGGCGGTGCGGCGGTTCAGGTCAGCGCCGACGACACCACGCCCGGCCGGTTGATGCGCGCCGATTACGGCTATGGCCCCGGCAATGTTTTGGGGGCGGTTTCTCAGTCCGGCGGCGTTCCAACGGGGGCCGTCATCGAACGCGGCACCAACAGTAACGGCGATTTCCTGCGCTTTGCCGATGGAACCCAGATCTGCATCGCTTCGCTGAGCGCAGTCACATGCACACTCACCGAAGGCGCGCTTTATGCAAGTTCTTCAATTTCTTGGAGTTTTCCTACCAGCTTTGCGCCCGGTTCGACCCCTTGCATCAGCGGCAATGGGGGTGGTCTGGCCCGTTTCCTAAGCGCAGGCACACCCACCGAAACAAGCGGCAGCCTCAAGGTGCTTTGCGCCACATCCGACGCAACCGCCCTGGCCCCTTCGGTGGTCGCGATTGGCCGCTGGTTCTGACCTTTTCGTGACCATCCGGGCCCGCGTCCGGGTGGTCACTTGGCGCGCAATGCGTCGTCCGCCTGTTCCAGGAACCACGCATAGGTCTGGCGAATCCCGTCCTCAAGCCCGATGCTTGCACGCCAGCCCATATCGGCCAGCCGGGACACATCCATCAGCTTGCGCATCGTGCCGTCCGGCTTGCTGGTGTCCTGCGTAATACGGCCCGTATACCCGGTCGCGGCTGCGACCATCGCGGCCAGTTCAGCAATTGAGACATCCGTACCGCAGCCAACATTGATATGGCTGAGCATCGGCTGCGTGTTCGCGTCATACACGTCCCGCGGCAGGTCCAGAACAAACAGCGACGCCTGGGCCATGTCGTCCACATGCAGAAATTCGCGGCGCGGTTTGCCAGTGCCCCAGATCACGACCTCGTCCAACCCGTCGCGCTTTGCCTCGTGGAACCGGCGGATCATCGCGGGCAGGACATGGCTGTTTTCGGGGTGGAAATTGTCACCCGGCCCGTACAGGTTGGTCGGCATGACCGAGCGGTAATCGACCCCATGTTGCCGGTTATAGCTTTCGCACAGCTTGATACCGGCGATCTTGGCAACCGCGTATGGCTCGTTTGTGGGCTCTAACACGCCGGTCAGCAAGGCGTCTTCGGACATCGGTTGCGCCACGGCGCGCGGATAGATGCAGGAACTGCCAAGCTGTAGCAGGTGCCGCACGCCCGCCTCGAACGCCTGATGGATAACGTTACATTCGATCATCAGGTTTTTGTAAATGAAATCCGCCGGGTAGGTGTTGTTTGCATGGATCCCGCCAACCTTTGCCGCCGCCAAGATGACGACATCGGGACGCTCGGCCTGAAGGAAGTCACGAACCGCGGATTGGTCGGTCAGGTCCAGTTCGGCATGGGTGCGGGTGATCAGTTGCAGCGCCTCGCCCTGATCCTTGCGGGCCTGCAACCGGCGCAGGATCGCCCCGCCGACCATGCCGCGATGCCCTGCAACGTAGATCTTGCGCATGTCGCTCTCCTCAGCCGTTTTCGAGACTGACGGGCAATTCAAAGCCATGCTCTTTGAGCAGCGCATGGCGTTTGGCGGTTTTAAGGTCTTCCAGAACCATTTCCGCGCACATTTCCTGCACGGTCAGTTCCGGCTCCCAGCCCAGCTTGGTCTTGGCGTTACTGGGGTCACCCAGCAAGGTTTCCACCTCGGCGGGGCGGAAATATTGCGGGTCGATCCGCATGATGACATCACCGGGCTTGAGCGCGGGCGCATTGTCGCCCTCTACCGCTGTCACGGTGGCGATTTCGTCCACGCCCTGGCCGGTGAATTCCAACGCGACCCCAAGTTCAGCAGCCGACCATTCGATGAACTGGCGGACCGAATATTGTTTTCCGGTGGCGATCACGAAATCTTCGGGATTGTCCTGCTGCAACATAAGCCATTGCATTCGCACGTAATCTTTCGCGTGACCCCAATCCCGAAGACTGTCGATATTACCCATGTACAGGCAGTCTTCCAACCCTTGCGCAATATTGGCCAGCCCGCGTGTGATCTTGCGGGTCACAAAGGTTTCGCCCCGGCGCGGGCTTTCGTGATTGAACAGGATACCGTTGCAGGCATACATCCCGTAGGCTTCGCGGTAATTCACGGTGATCCAGTAGGAATAGAGCTTGGCCACCGCATAGGGCGAGCGCGGATAGAACGGCGTGGTCTCGCGCTGTGGGGTTTCCTGAACCAGACCATACAATTCCGAGGTCGAGGCCTGGTAGAACCGTGTCTTTTTCTCAAGCCCCAGGAACCGGATCGCCTCAAGCAGGCGCAAGGTGCCGATCGCGTCCACATCCGCCGTGTATTCGGGCGACTCAAAGCTGACGGCAACATGCGACTGTGCACCCAGGTTGTAGACCTCGTCGGGCTGCACTTCCTGGATGATCCGGGTCAGGTTGGATGTGTCGCTGAGATCACCGTAATGCAGGCGCAGTTTCGGGTTGGGCTCGTGCGGGTCCTGATAGATGTGGTCGATCCGCTGCGTATTGAACGATGACGCGCGGCGTTTGATGCCATGAACCTCATAACCTTTTGCCAGCAGGAATTCCGCCAGGTACGATCCGTCCTGGCCTGTGATGCCGGTTATCAACGCTGTCTTGGTCATGAATGTGTTCCGTCAAATCCAAATTGCCCGTTTGTCGTCCCAAAAACAGCAAGAATCCATGGAATGCAACCCAAGGACACTCTGAGGCATTGAAACCGGCCGAAGTTTCTTCGAATGTATGCGCGCCACGGGCGGTAATTAGTAACAAGGATTTTGAAGTATGCGAATTGCAATGATCGGCACCGGATATGTGGGCCTGGTCTCGGGCGTTTGTTTTTCCGATTTCGGACATGACGTGGTCTGCGTCGACAAGGCTGCCAACAAGATCGAGATGCTGCAGGCCGGTGAGGTTCCGATTTACGAACCCGGCCTTGATGTTCTGATGGCCAAGAACGTGGCCGCGGGACGGTTGAGCTTTACCACTGACCTGGCCGGTGCTGTTGACGGGGCCGATGCGGTGTTCATCGCGGTGGGCACGCCGACGCGGCGCGGCGACGGGCATGCCGACCTGACCTATGTCATGGCCGCGGCCGAGGAAATCGCACGGGCCATCACCGGCTATACCGTGGTCGTGACCAAATCGACCGTTCCGGTCGGAACCAACCGCAAGGTGCACGCGGCCGTTGCCGGGGCCAACCCGCAGGCGGCGTTCGACGTTGCCTCGAACCCTGAATTCCTGCGCGAAGGTGCAGCGATTGACGATTTCATGCGCCCCGACCGGGTTGTCGTTGGCGTCGAAAGCGACCGCGCGGCCGAGGTGATGGCCGAAATCTATCGCCCGCTTTATTTGCGGGACTTCCCGATCCTGACCACGGATCTGGAAAGCGCCGAGATGATCAAATACGCCGCCAATGCATTTCTGGCCACTAAGATCACCTTCATCAACGAAATCGCGGGCCTGTGCGAACGGGTCGGCGGCGACGTCAAGGAAGTGGCCCGCGGCATCGGGCTGGACGGGCGCATCGGCAACAAGTTCCTGCATGCGGGCCCCGGCTATGGCGGATCGTGTTTCCCCAAGGACACCGCCGCCCTGGCCAGGATCGGGCAGGAACATGCCCATCCCATGCAGATCACCGAGACCGTCATCCGCGTGAATGATGCGGTCAAGACCCGGATGATCGAGAAAATCCGCGACGCCTGCGAGGACAGCTTCAACGGCAAGACCGTTGCGATCCTTGGGGTCACGTTCAAACCGAACACCGACGACATGCGCGACGCGCCATCCCTGACCATCGTTCCGGCGCTGGTGGGGGGCGGGGCAAAGGTCCGCGTCGTGGACCCGCAGGGCAAGTCCGAGGGCGAGGCGCTGTTGCCCGGCGTGGAATGGGCGCAAGACCCCTATTCTGCCGCCAAGGATGCCGATGTCGTCGTCCTGCTGACGGAATGGAACGAATTCCGGGCGCTGAACCTGGCCGATCTGGCCGAAGCGATGAAAGCCCCGCGGATGGTTGATTTGCGCAACGTCTATTCCGAAGGGGCCGTTCTGAAGGCGGGGTTCGAATCCTATGTGGGCGTCGGGCGCTGATCGCACCCGGCAGACCGCCGTGTCATAGCGCGGCGGTCCACACCCTGTAACGTCCCTGCCCCGTGACCTCGCGGATCAGGCCGCGCTGCGTGAAAAGATCAAGGTTTCTTTGAACAGCAGCGCGCGAGGCGCCTGTCAGGTCCTGCGCAAGCGGGGCCGACACCATTGGCCAGGCGGCCAGGACATCAATCAAAACCGGCGGCGTGCGCCCGCTTAGTCCGGCGGTTGCGGCGCGCGCCTGCCTGTCCCAGGCGCTGACCCGGTCAAGATGCAGCAAGGCCGACAGCGCCGCCTGCCCCGCGCCCTGCACCCAGGCCGCCAGCCTGTCGGACGGATCGCCCGTTCCGCGCAGCGCACCGGGCCCCGACAGGGCCAGCGGCATGAACAAGGCCCCGCCGCGACCCATGCTTGCGGCATGCCGCGCGGCGATGATGGCCGCTTCGGTATCCCGCCCGTCGCCCTGGGACACCGCCCGCCAGGCATGAAAGGCCATCGCAGCCTGTGTAACCGGATGGAGGGCCTCGCCATGGCCCATGACCTCGGCAAGATCGGCCACCGCTTCGGGGACATCTTCGATCCCTTGCGCCTGTCGGTCCAGAAACGCGGTCAGGCCCGTTGTCCACCCGCCAGCCGAGGGCGCGGCCCCCGTCGTCAACCTGCGCACGGCCCAGCCCGCCCGGAACAGGGCCTGCACATCATCGCTGGTGGCCCCGATACGCAGCCCGGTCCACAGGGCCAGACGATCGACACCGATCCGGTCACCGGTCCACCAGCCCAGATCGGACACGTCCATCAGCGCCAGCCTGTGCCGCCACCCTTCGGGACCTGCGCGCAATCGCTCGTCCAAGGCCCCGAACGTCACCGCCAGCTCAGCCAGTTCGCCCGACAGACCCGATTGCGCCGCGTGCCAGTCCCGCGGGTCGAACAGCACGCCGCGCTCGGCCCGCGGGCCGGGCGGAAGGTAGACATCGGCGGCGTCTTCATCCTCGGGCGGCAGGAACCACAGATCATCGTCTTCGGGCGGCTCGGCATCATAGATGCTTGGCGGTGTCGCCTCAAAGTCTTCGTGATCCGTATCCGGCGGTTCGCGCTTGGGTTTCATATCCGGCATTCTTCGGGCATTCGTGCCGGTTCACAAGCCCTTTCCCGCGCGGTTCGAGGAAACCAATTCCAGCAATTGTTCTTTCGTGCGACCGATATGACGTGCCAGCAAGTCACAGGCCTCATCCGCCAAGCCGGACCGCGCCAGGCGCAGCAATTCTTTGTGTTCTTCGCTGGCAGGCTGGCGCTGTTTCATCACGCTCAGGTGCATGCGCACATACCTGTCAGACAGAAGATTGACCCGATGCAGCAGATCATTAGTCAATCCGCGCCCCGCTGCCGCATAAAGCGCCATGTGAAAACGGTGGTTCAACGCCCCCCATTTGCCCACGTCGCCCGTTTCATACGAGCGTTCCATCTGGTGCAGGACCTTTTCGCACAGCGCGACATCCTCGGGTGTCATCACGGCGATGGACCGGCGGAACAGATCGACCTCGATCAGCGCGCGCAGGTCGAAAATCTCGGCGATTTCGGCCAGCGAATGTTCGGTGACCGTCGCGCCTCGGTGGTTGCTCAGCTGAACCAGACCTTCGGCGTCCAGCTTCCTGAGTGCCTCGCGCACCGGCATGCGCGACACATCGTATTCCTCGGCCAGGGCCTCTTGCCGGATCACCTCGCCCTCGGGCAGGTCGCCGCTTAGAATCCGTTCGCGCAGGTCGCTTGCGATGACGTCAGGAAGGCTCTGACGGGAAATTTTTCGGGGTGTTGCCAAGGTCGGGTCCGCCGTTTGTATCTTGGATACAAATATCCGCCACAGGGTGTATTTCCAACCCGTTTCGGCACGCACGGGGTTGCGTTTGGCGCGGGTTCCTCGCTAGGCATTGGCTGTGGCGGCACCCGACAGGAGCAAGGCATGAGCAAGACGGTCAGGTTGACACCAGACGAGATCAGGCAGTTGTGCCTGCAGGTCCTGGACCACTGCGGGTACGGCCAGGACCACGCCGCGGCAATTGCACAGATGCTGACCACCTGCCAGATGGATGATTGCCAGTCCCACGGCCTGTTTCGGTTGTTCATGTGCGCGCAGACCATGCAGGCGGGCCAGATTGACGGCCATGCCCGGCCGGTCCTGACCGCCTCTGACAATGCCGTTGTCCGGGTCGATGCGCAGGGCGGCATGTCCCTGCTGGCGGCCCGCATGGGTCTGCCGGTGCTGATCGAAAAGGCCCAAACCCACGGCATCGCTGCGCTGGCGATCAACCGCTGCTTCCACTTTTCGGCCCTGTGGCCCGAGGTCGAAAGCCTGGCCGCCGAAGGGCTGGCCGCAATGGCAATGGTGCCCAGCCACGCCTGGGTCGCCCCGGCCGGAGGCACCCGTGGCAGCCTTGGCACCAACCCGCTGGCCTTTAGCTGGCCCAGGAAGTCCGGCGACCCGTTCACCTTTGACTTTGCAACCAGCGCCTTCGCGCGCGGCGAAATCGAACTGTACCAACGCGCGGGCAAGCCCCTGCCCGACGGCGTGGCCATCGACCGGGACGGCAACCCGACGACGGACCCGCAGGCCGCCTTGGACGGAGCGATGCTGACCTTTGGCGGGTACAAGGGATCGGCGCTGTCGATCATGATCGAACTTATGGCCGGTCCGTTGATTGATGACCTGACCAGCCTTGAAAGCATGGAATTTGCCAAAGGCGCAGGCGGCGCGCCTTATCACGGTCAGATCATCCTTGCCTTTGATCCGCAGGCCCTTGGCGGTGGGCCGTCCGATGCCGGTGACGCGCGCGCCGAGCGGTTGTTTTCCGACATCCTGACCCAGGGCGCCCGCCTGCCATCGCAACGCCGCTATGTGGCCCGTGCGCGCAATGTTGAACGCGGCTATGCCGAGGTTTCGGCCCAATTGCACGCAGACCTGCTGGCGCTGCTCGGTTAGGCCACGCCACACAAAGGCGTCAGAAACGGCTTGCCGAAAAGGCCTCGGTCGGAATTGGCGGGGTTTCCCGGTCCATCAGGGCACCGACCAGTTCGGCTGTTCCCGCCGATTGGGTCAGCCCCACATGGCCGTGCCCAAAGGCATAAACGACATTCGACGTCTTGGGCGAGGCCCCGATCACCGGCATGCTGTCCGGCAGCGACGGCCGGAACCCCATCCACTGTGTCCCGCCGCCGGTGTCCAGACCGGGCAGGAACTGCGCGGCCTTGTCCAGCAACGTATCCGCCCGCTTGTAATTCGGGGGCAGATGCAGCCCGCCCAGCTCGACCGCGCCGCCGACACGAACGCCCCCGTTTATCCGGCTGATCACGAACCCATGGTTGGGAAGCGACAGGTGCAATTTCAGGTCGAACGCGCCTTGGGGAAGCGTGGTGTTGTAACCGCGCTCGGTCTCAAGCGGGATAGGGTCACCCAATGTCCGCGCCAGGTGGTGCGACCAGGCCCCGGCGCAGACGACGACCTTGGGCGCATGCGTGACCGTGCCCTGCATGTGGATGTCTACGCCGTCGCCGGATGGTTTCAGGCCCAGGATGTCCTGTTTTTCGATCTGGCCACCACGGTCGGTGAAGACCTGCGCCAAATGCCCCACCCACCGTTTCGGGTCTGTCGTGTTCAGCCAGTTGGGGGTGAAACCTGCATGGGTGAACCGGGGGCTGAGCCCGGGCTGAACCTCGGCAATCGCCTGCGGTGATTCGAGCAGGTCAAAGGCGATGCCATGGTCCTTGCGCACCTTCCAGGCCGGAAGGCTGGCGCGGTATTCGGCAGCGCCTTCGTAAAGCTGCAATTGCCCGTCCCGCTGCAACAACGCCTCGCCTTCGACCGAGGCCGCTTGCCGTTCAAGCGCGGCGCTCGTCAGCTGCATCAAGTCGGCTTGTGCAGTCAGGCTGCGCCGATACCTGTCGCTGCGGCTGGCCCGCCAGAACCGCAACATCCAGGGCGCGATCTTCAGCGCATAGGCCGGGGGAACCGACAGGGGCCCCAGCGGGTCCACCAACCATTTTGGCGCCTTGCGCATGATCCCGGGCGTCGCCAGCGGTTCGATCTCGGAAAAAGCAAAGGCCCCGGCATTTCCCGCCGAGGCCTGCGCCGCGACACCTTCGCGGTCCAGTATGCACACGTCATGCCCGCGGCGCTGCAACTCCAGCGCGACGCTGACACCGATCACTCCGGCGCCGATGACCACGATTTTGTCCTGCATCACAGCTCAATCCCCGTTCGGAAGGGATCATCGGGCCCAAATATCAATCGCGTATCCGCCATGACATGGGCCTGCCCGGTGATCGACGGGATCACCCCGCCGTTTCGCCCCGGACGATAGGACAAGCGATAGGAACTGCCAATAACACTATAGACGTCGATATCCGTATCCGGGTCCAGCCGCCCATCCGCCGCCAGACAGGCCAACCGTGCGGAGCTGCCTGTCCCACAGGGCGAGCGGTCATAGGTATCATCGGGGCACAGCACAAAGCTGCGGCCCTGTGCGCCGCTGATTGCGAGGGGGTCTTGTAAAATGATGTGATCCACCGGCGCTGCGCCGGTTTTGTCGCCCGCCTGCCCGATCACGGCCTTGCGCACTGCGATGGCCATTTCGGTCAGTGGCCGGATGTTTTCCGGCCTGACGGCAATCGGGCTGGGCTCGACGATAAAGAACCAGTTGCCGCCATAGGCGATGTCCCCGGTCACCTGTCCATAGCCCGGCACATCCACCGTCACCGCAGGCGCGATCCGCCGGCTTTCGATATTGGTAACCGTCACCGTGGTTGCGTCATGCAACCGAACCGTCACGACACCGGCCGGGGTTTCGATACGGTGCGCGCCGATGCCGATCCGCCCCAGATGCGCCAGGGTCACGGCCAAACCGATCGTGCCGTGACCGCACATCCCCAGCACCGCATCGGCGTCAAAATAGATCACCCCGGCCACGCAGCTTTGGTCTTGGGGTGTCACCAGCAGGGCCGCGACCATCGCCACCTGCCCGCGCGGCTCGCCCAGGACCGAGCGGCAGAAATCCTGGTGATCAGCCGCAAGGCGGGCGGCGCGATCCGCCAGCGACCCGCTGCCAAGGTTTGGAGCACCCTCCAGGATGACCCGCGTGGGCTCGCCCCCGGTGTGGCTGTCGATCACATGCATTCGGCAATCACCCCGCCTTGCTGTGACCAATCGGCGAACCAGTCCCGGAACAGGGCATATTGCTGTTCGCAATAGGTCCGCTGGGCCGCGGTCAGCGCGTCCGTTTCATTGAAATGCAACCGGTATTCCTGCTCTCCGTTCAGCACCAACAGGTGCTTGTAATACAGAACCAGATCCGGCCCCTCGTCAAAGCTGGAAAGGACATGGATTGCCTCGGTCAGTTCCTGCGCACGCAGGCGGGCCTCGGCATGGCCTTGCGCCGCTTTGCGCGACAGCGCAGCCAGCAACAGCGCCTGTTGCGGAAGCGCGGTTCCGATCCCCGTGATCGACCCCGTGGCACCGCAATTGACGATGCCGTGATAGACCTCGGTATCCACACCGACCATCAACGTGACCTGATCGTCCTGGCTGGTGATGTTCTCGGCGGCATAGCGCAGATCATCCTTGCCGCCGAATTCCTTGAACCCGATCAGGTTGGGATGCTCTGCCCGCAGCGCAAAGAACAGGTCAGCACGGGTCGAAAAGCCGTAATAGGGGCTGTTGTAAATAATCGCAGGCACATCGGGTGCCGCCGACAGGATCGCCTTGAAATGGTTGCGCTGCGCGATTGGCGACGCACCACGGGACAAAACGCGCGGGATCACCATCAGGCCAACGGCCCCGGCCCTTTGCGCATGTGCCGCATGGGCCACGGCAGAGGCAGTGTTGACCGCACCGGTTCCGACGACGACCGGTAGACCCGCGCCAATCAGCCGATCCACGCCTTCCATCCGCTGCGCATCGGTCAACAGCGGCCAATCGCCCATTGATCCGCAATAGACAACGGCCGACATGCCCGCATCCACCAATTCGCGCCCCTTGCGAACCAAGGCTTCGTAATCGGGTAGCCGATCTGCGGTGCATGGGGTCATGAGCGCGGGCATGGTGCCGGAAAAAACGCTTGTCTGCATCCTGTAAATCCTTCTGAAGCCACCGCTGTCCGGGGCGGTTGATGTCCCTGTGACAGGATTTATCGGATATTGGATACAAAATCCAGAACAAGTAACCACACCATAGCCCGCCGGGTCGCTGGCGGCTGGCACTTCCTTGCGGCGCCTCGGGCTTAGCGTAATCTTTGACCGGTTTCAGGGTCGAAAAGCAGCGCCCGTTCCGGAGCGAAGGCGACCCCGATCCTTTCACCCTGCCTGCTGCGCTGGTCGTCGCGCTCTTCGACGATCAGCTTCTCGCCACTTGGCGTCAGCAGATAGCTATAGGATACGCCCCCAAGCGCCTCGGTCAGATCTACCGTGCAGGTGTCTGCCGACCGGTCGACCTGAATATGCTCGGGCCGGATGCCCAGTGTCACCTTGGCCACTCCCGAGGGCACAGGGGCCGCTACCGTCATGGGCTGAGTGAACGCGGGATGCGACACCTTGCCATCGACGATGTCGCAGTCCAGAAAATTCATCGCAGGCGAGCCTATGAACCCGGCCACAAACCGGTTGTCCGGGTCGCGGTACAAGTCCATCGGGGCGCCGACCTGCTCGATCCGACCATCGCGCAGTACGACGATCTTGTCGGCCATGGTCATCGCCTCGACCTGATCGTGGGTCACATAGATCATCGTCGCGCCGATTTCCTGGTGCAGACGCGCGATTTCGACCCGCATTTCGACGCGCAGCTCTGCATCGAGGTTCGACAGGGGTTCGTCGAACAGGAAAACCTCGGGGCCCCTGACGATCGCCCGCCCGATGGCCACCCGCTGACGCTGACCGCCCGACAGGGCCTTGGGCTTGCGGCCCAGATAAGGGTCCAGTTTGAGGATGGCCGAAGCCTGCTGAACCTTGCTTTCGATCTCGGCCTTGGGCACGCCGTTCATCCGCAGGCCAAAACCCATGTTTTCCGCCACCGTCATATGCGGATACAGCGCGTAGGTCTGGAAAACCATCGCGACGCCACGCTTGGCCGGGTCCAGATGCGTCACCTCGCGCGGACCAATGTGGATTTCACCTTCCGAGGTTTCCTCGAGCCCGGCAATCATGCGCAGCAAGGTCGACTTGCCACAGCCCGAAGGGCCCACGAACACGCAGAATTCACCGTCTTCGATCTGAAGGTCGATCCCGTGTATGACTTGGGTCTGCGCATAGCGCTTGATCGCGCCGTCTAGGGTTACGCCTGTCATTGTGCCGTTGTCCTGTCCTTTTGGCCTTCGGGAAACCGCCATGCCTGGGCTTCGCCGCCGATGCGCTCTGCCGCGCGCTGAACCAGAGGCACCCATGCCTCCAACTGGTCAAAATCCATGCGACCCGTCGATCCGGTGACCGAGATTGCACCCAAAAGCCGCCCGCCTGCTGTCAGGATCGGGCAGGCAATGCAGATGATGCCCGGTTCATGTTCCTCGTTATCGACCGCATAGCCGCGCGCGCGGATGCGACCCAAATCCGCCATCAGCGCGTCCTGGCTGGCCAGCGTCCGGTCGGTAAAGCGGTGAAAGCTTTGCTGGGAAATCGCCTTTTGCAGGCTGGTTTCGTCCAGATGGGCCAGCATCGCCTTGCCCACCCCAGTGCAATAGGCCGGGCCGACCTTTCCGGCCTCGGAAAACATCTCGACAGGTTTGCGGGCGTTCCGTTTGTCTACGTAAAGGACCTGGCTGGCGTCCAGCTGTGCCAGGTGAACGGTTTCACCGGTTTCCATGCTGAGCATATCCAGAATCGGCCGCGCAACCGGCGCAAGCGAGCTTTGCGTCCAGGCAGAATGGGCCAGGCGCACCAATCGCAAGCCGGGCGCATAGGTCTGACGATCGGGGTCATAGCATAGCATCCCCTGGTTGGTCAGGGATTGCAGAAACCGGTACAGCGACGCCTTGGGAAAGCTGCTGCCATCCAGCAGCTCGCCAAAGCGCACGGGCCGACCGAACGCCGCGACCTGTTCAAGCACGTCGCATGCCTTGCCTATTGTTCCGTCACCAGCCACGGATGCGCGATCTCCTCCACTTACCCTGCGCCATTGGCACGAGGGTCTTGACAAGACTAACCGAGTCGATGTGTAGTTTTCAATATATAAAACTCAGTTTCATTATTTGGAACCTGAGATGGAAGCTAAGGGAGGAAACCATGCATTCCATGTTCAAGCGCACGGCGGCGGCGTTGGCTGCCAGTGTGGCACTTGCCGTTCCGGCCTCGGCCGAACTGACGGGCGAGCTGCGCATCTTTCTGGACACATCGAACCCCGCGCCCCGCGCGACGATGGAGGCGATGATCGAACGGTTCCAGGCCCAGCACCCGGACCTGGCCATAGAAACCACCGTGATCGACCGCGAGGCCTATAAGACCCAGATCCGCAACTTTCTGACGGCAGATACGCCCGATGTGGCCACCTGGTATGCCGCCAATCGCATGAAACCCTATGTCGAAGCGGGACTGTTCGAGGACGTATCGGACCTGTGGGCCGAACCCGAGATCGCCGAAAACCTGGCCTCGACCAAGGGCGCAATGACCATCGACGGCAAACAATGGGGCGTTCCCTATACCTACTACCAGTGGGGCGTTTACTATCGCAAAGACATCTTTGACGAGCTGGGCCTGACCGAACCGACCACCTGGGAAGAAGAGCTGGCGAACTGCCAGAAGATCGTCGATTCAGGCCGCGCCTGCTATACTATCGGGACCAAGTTCCTGTGGACCGCCGGTGGCTGGTTCGACTACCTGAACATGCGCACCAACGGGTTCGAGTTTCACAATCAACTCGCCAATGGCGAAATCAGCTGGGAAGACGACCGGGTCAAGCAGACCTTCGCCAACTGGAAACAGCTGATCGACATGGGCGCTTTCATCGACAACCACCAGACCTATAGCTGGCAAGAGGCGCTGCCCTTCATGGTAAAAGGCGACGCCGCGGCTTACCTGATGGGCAATTTCGCCGTTGCACCGCTGCGCGATGCCGGGCTGACCGACGACCAGCTGGATTTCTATCAGTTCGTGGCGATCAACCCCGATGTCGCATTGGCCGAAGACGCCCCGACCGACACGTTCCACATCCCGGCCAATGCCGCAAACAAGGAAGCGGCGCGCGAATTCCTGCGCTTTGTGGTCTCGGCGGATGAACAGACCGAGATCAACAATGGCGCAAATCTCGGCCAGTTGCCGGTCAACGCAAAATCGGCGGTAGATGACGACAAGTTCCTGCAACAGGGCTTTGCCATGTTGTCATCCAACAGCCCCGGAGGCGTCGCCCAGTTCTGGGACCGCGACGCCCCGGCAGAAATGGCCAAGGCATCGATGGAGGGGTTCCAGGAATTCATGGTCAAACCCGACAATCTGGACCGCATCCTGGCCAAGCTGGAACGCGCCCGCGAGCGCATCTACGACAACTGATCCGGTCAGGCCGGGCCCCTGCCCGGCCTGCACCTCAACCTGCGCAAGGCGGGTGCCAACCCGTCTTGCTCCTTTGACCCGAACCCCGAGTTTTACGCATGTCAGCCGTCGACACCCCCGATCACGAGAGCTGGTTCCACCGCAACCAACAGCGCATCGCCCCGTGGCTGTTTCTTGCGCCCGGCCTGCTGTTTTTCATGGTCTATGTGATCATCCCGGTGTTTCAGTCCTTCAACCTGTCGCTTTATGAATGGGACGGGCTGGGTACGGCCGAATATGTCGGCATGCGTAATTACGAAGACCTGTATTGGGAATGGGTCGACCGGGATGCCTTCTTTACCTCGCTCAAGAACAACCTGATCTGGCTGGTGCTCTATCTCGCCGCAATCCCCGCGGGCCTGTTCATCGCCCTGTTCCTGAACCAGACCGTCTGGGGCATTCGCCTTTATAAATCCCTGTTCTTCTTTCCCTTCGTCATCTCTCAGGTGGTGGTCGGCCTGGTCTTCACCTGGTTCTACGACCCCACATTCGGTCTGTTGAACGAGTTTCTGGGCCTGTTCGGGCTGGGCCCGCTGAACGTTTTGGGCGATGAACGCTTTGTGACCTATGGCATCATCTTTGCCGGCCTCTGGCCACAAACCGCCTATTGCATGATCCTGTACCTGACCGGCCTGAACGCCGTTGATCCCGAACAGATCGAGGCCGGACGGCTGGACGGTGCCAAGGGGGCGCGGATGCTGTGGCACATCATCCTGCCGCAACTGCGCCCGGCCACCTTTATCGCCTTTGTCGTCACCATCATCGGCGCGCTGCGGTCCTTTGACCTGATCTCGATCATGACGCAGGGCGGCCCGTTCGGATCGTCCCGCGTGCTGGCCTATTACATGTTCGAGGTTGCACTGTCCGAATACGGTTTCCGCATGGGATACGGCGCGGCCATTGCCGTGATCCTGTTCCTGATCATGCTGTGTTTCATCGCCTACTTCCTGTGGTCGATGTACCGCGAAGAACGGGGGCACTAAGATGTTTCCCAAACCCATCGAAAAACAACCGCGCGCGGCACAGATCACCTATCAGGCGATGCTGCCCATTGCCCTGCTGCTGTGGCTTGGCCCACTGCTGGCGGTTGCGCTGTTTTCGGTCAAACCCGAGGCCGATTTCACCAATGCGAACTATTGGGGGATGCCGTCCAGCTTTGAGGGTGCGTTCAACTATGGCCAGGTCTTCTTCAACTCGGACATGCCGCGATACCTGTTGAACTCATTCCTGATCACGGTCCCAACGGTGATCGGCGCAGTAGCGCTCAGCTGCATGACAGGCTTTGCCCTGGGCATCTACAAATTCAAATCGAACTTGTGGATCTTTTTCATGTTCGTCGCGGGCAATTTCGTGCCGTTCCAGATCCTGATGGTGCCCGTGCGCGACCTGACCCTGCACCTGGGCCTTTACAACACCAAGACCGGGCTGGTCCTGTTCCACATCGCCTTCCAGACCGGGTTTTGCACGCTGTTCATGCGCAACTTCATCCGTGCCCTGCCCTTTGAACTGATCGAGGCCGCCCGGGTCGAGGGCATCAGCGAATGGCGCATCTTCTGGTACGTGGTCCTGCCCCTGATGAAACCCGCAATCGCGGCGCTCAGCGTGCTGATCTTCACCTTCATCTGGAACGATTACTTCTGGGCCGTGGTCCTGACCCAGGGTGCCGAAAGCCAGCCCGTCACGGCAGGCATCACCAGCTTCAACGCCCAGTTCCGCGCCGCCTATCAATTGATGAGCGCCGGGTCCATCGTCGCCGCCCTGCCGCCGGTGGCCATGTTCTTCCTGATGCAGAAACACTTTATCGCGGGCCTGACGCTCGGAGCAGTCAAGTGACACCAAACCAGAGAACCACGACATGACCAAGATCACCTTCATCGGGGCGGGCTCCACGATCTTCATGCAGAACATCGTGGGGGATGCCTTGCTGACCCCCTCGCTGGCCAACAGCCATTTCGCCCTGATGGATATCGACCCCCAGCGGCTGGCCGAAAGCGAAACGGTTGCCCGCTCCATGATCCGCACCGTCGGAACCGGAGCATCAGTAACCACCCATACCGACCGCCGCGCAGCGTTGGACGGCGCGGATTTCGTGGTTACCGCCTTTCAGATCGGCGGGTACAAGCCCTGCACGGTCACCGATTTCGACATCCCCAAACAATACGGCCTGCGCCAGACCATCGCCGATACGCTTGGCGTGGGCGGTATCATGCGCGGCCTGCGCACGGTGCCGGTGCTGTGGGACGTGGCGCAGGACATGATGCAGCTCTGTCCGAACGCGACCCTGCTGCAATATGTCAACCCGATGGCCATAAACACCTGGTCCCTGGCCGAGCAATTTCCCGCCCTCAAGCAGGTTGGCCTGTGCCACTCGGTCCAGAATACGGTCCAGGAACTGGCCCATGATCTGGACCTGCCCAAAGGTGACATCCGATACAAGGTCGCGGGCGTGAACCACGTCGCCTTCTTTTTGCGACTGGAACACCAGGGCCGTGACCTCTACCCCGCGCTCCGGCAGGGCTATGCCAGCGGACAGCTTCCGAAACCGCCCCTGCTGATGCCGCGCTGCGCAAACAAAGTCCGGTACGAGGTGATGGATCACCTGGGCTATTTCTGCACCGAAAGCTCGGAACATCTGGCCGAATATGTCCCCTGGTTCATCAAAAACGGGCGCGACGACCTGATCGAACACTTCAGCATTCCGCTCGATGAATACCCCACCCGCTGCGAAGAACAGGTCGCTGGTTGGAAAGAACAGGCCAAAACCCTGACAGATGGCCGCAAGATCGACGTCACCCGCAGCCACGAATTTGCCGCCGACCTGATGAACGCCATCGTCACTGACACGCCCTATGTGGCCTATGGGAACCTGCCCAATACCGGGCAGATCCCGCAACTGCCCCTGGGTGCCGCGGTCGAAACGCCCTGCCTGGTTGATGCCAATGGCATCCAGCCTTCGGTCATCACCGACATTCCGCCGCAACTGGTCGCGCTGATGCGCAGCCAGATCAACGTGCAGGAACTGACCGTGCGCGCCCTGACCCAGCAGACCCCCGAACACATCTACCACGCCGCCATGATGGACCCCCACACCGCGGCCGAACTGGATTTGCGCCAGATCCAAAGCCTCGTCACCGACCTGCTGAATGCCCATTCCGACTGGCTGCCGGACTGGTGCCGCCCACCCCGCGCCGCCTGATCTTCATCTTTTCAAAAATACTCAAAAACGACCCCCAAAACCGCCCAAGACCGAGAAAGGCCCGATGATGGACCCGATTGCCAGATTTCCCGACCTCGACGGCGCCTCCGTCTATATCACCGGCGGAGGCTCGGGCGTCGGGGCCGCGCTGACCGACGGTTTCTTGGCGCAGGGCGCGCAGGTCGCCTTTATCGGGCGCTCGGACGCAAGCGGATTTGTCGAAGATATGCGCGAAAAACACGGGCGCGCGCCCCTGTTCCTGCAGGGCGACATGACCGATACCGATGTTTTGCACGCAACGATGACCAAGGCCGCCCAGACCCACGGCCCGCTGACCGTCCTGATCAACAATGCCGCCAACGACCAGCGCCACTCTCTGCAAGACACCACAACCGCATTCTGGGACCAGATGATCGAGGTCAACCTCAAGGCCTATTTCTTTGCCTGCCAGGAAGCCGCAAGGCAGATGGGCGGCACCGGCGGCGCGATCGTCAATTTCAGCTCGGTCAGCTACATGATGGGCAATGCGGGATACCCGGTCTATACAACCGCCAATGCGGGAATCACGGGCATGACCCGGTCGCTGGCCCGCGAACTGGGACCAAACAACATCCGGGTCAACGCGCTGGCGCCCGGCTGGGTCCTGACGCAAAAACAAATGGATAAATGGGCCACGCCCGAAGACCTGGCCGCGCATCTGGACCGGCAATGCCTCAAGGAACACCTGGCCCCTGCCGATATGGTCGAACCGACCCTGTTCCTGGCATCGCGCGCCAGCCGGGCAATGACGGGCCAGTGCATGGTGGTCGATGGCGGCGTCGTGGTGACGGGGTGACAAGATGAATACGGAATGGATCGCGGTTGACTGGGGCACGTCCCACCTGCGCGCATGGGCGATGCAGGGCGAAACCGTGTTGCACCACGCCCGGTCCGAGGCGGGCATGTCCCGCGTAAATCGCGACGGGTTCCAATCGGCGCTGCTGTCCCTGGTCGAAGACTGGCTTGGCCCGGCCCCGGTGGATGTGGTTGCCTGCGGCATGGTCGGCGCACGCCAGGGCTGGGTCGAGGCCCCCTATTCCGCCGTTCCCTGCACCGCGCTGCCCGTTTGCCCGGTCCGGGTCCCGGGTACCGACCCCCGCATTCGCGCCTTTGTCGTGCCCGGATTGAAACAGAACGACCCCGCCGATGTCATGCGCGGCGAGGAAACCCAGATCGCCGGGTTCCTTTCCCCGCGCCCGCATTGGGACGGGGTCATCTGCCTGCCCGGAACACATACCAAATGGGTTCAGGTCAGCGCGGGCGAGGTCATAAGCTTTCGAACCTTCATGACGGGCGAGATGTTCGACCTTTTGTGCGGGCAATCCGTGCTGAAACATTCCGTCGGCGAGGGCTGGGACGAGGCGGCCTTTGCCGAGGCGGTCGCCGACACGCTGTCGCGGCCCGAAAACCTTGCCGCGCGCCTGTTTGGTATCCGGGCCGCAGACCTGCTTCGGGGTCAGGATGCAGGCCATGCGCGGGCCCGGCTGTCCGGACTGCTGCTTGGCGCCGAACTGGCGGCCACGCGGCCCTATTGGCTGGGTCAGCAAATCGCCATCATCGGATCCCCTGACCTGTCGGCGGCCTATGCCGCGGCACTGAAACAACAGGGCGCGTTTTGCGAGATCGCCGACGCCACACAGACAACACTGGCGGGGTTGTCACAGGCCCGAAACCTGACGAGGCAAACCACATGAGCCGACCTGTAATTGCCATTCTGCGCGGCCTGCGCCCGACCGAGGCCGAACCGATTGGCCGCGTTCTGCTGGATGCAGGCATCGACCGGATCGAAGTTCCGCTGAATTCGCCTGATCCGCTGGACAGCATCGCGGCCCTGGCCTCGGCCTTTGGTGACCGCGCCCTGATCGGCGCGGGAACCGTCCTGTCCGCGCAACAGGTCGATCAGGTGGCCCAGGCAGGCGGCAGGCTGATCGTTTCGCCGAACTGCGATACAAAGGTCATCGGACGCTCGGTCGCGCTGAACCTGCAAAGCTGGCCCGGCATATTCACCCCGACCGAGGCCTTTACCGCCCTGTCTGCCGGGGCGACCGGCCTGAAGCTGTTTCCGGGGTCCATGGCCGGTCCGGCGGGGCTTGCCGCCCTTCGGGCGGTCCTGCCGCAGGGCACGCAGGTCTATGCGGTTGGCGGCGCGGGCCCCGAAAACTTTGACAGCTGGATCAAGGCGGGCGCGGACGGGTTCGGGATCGGCTCGGCCCTGTTCAAACCTGGCATGACCCCGCCCGAGGTGGCCGAGCGCGCCCGGCGGATCGTGGCGGCCTTTGACGCGGCGACAGCATGAGCCGGGTATTTGACAACCGCCCCTGTGCGTTGGGCGAAGGCCCGTTGTGGCATCCCGAACGCAATCAGCTGTTCTGGTTCGACATAATCGACAAACGCCTGATGACCCGCCAGGAGGACCAGCCGCATAGCTGGCAGTTCGACGAACATGTCTCGGCCGCCGGGTGGGTCGATCACGATACGCTTTTGATTGCCTCGGAAACCGCCCTGTGGCGGTTCGACCTGATCCACGGCAAGAAAGACCGCCTGGTCTTGCTTGAGGCGGACAATCCCGTCACCCGCTCGAATGACGGTCGCGCCGACCCTTGGGGCGGTTTCTGGATCGGAACAATGGGCAAACAGGCGGAACCGGGCGCCGGGGGCATTTATCGGTATTGGCGCGGCGAACTGCGGAAAATCGTGGCCGATGTCACGATCTCGAACGCGATCTGTTTTGCCCCGGACCGATCAACCGCCTTTTTCTGCGACACCGTTACCGGACAGGTCCGGCGGTGGGGCCTGAACGCCGACACCGGCTGGCCCGAAGGTGACAGCACTGTATTCCTGGACCTGCGCGGCGAGGGTCTTAACCCCGACGGCGCAGTGGTCGATGCCGCAGGCAACATCTGGATTGCGCAATGGGGCGCCGCCCGGGTCGCGGCCTATGGTCCGGACGGGCGTTTCCTGCACGCGGTGGAATTTGACGCGGCCCATACATCCTGCCCGGCCTTCGGCGGTGATGCGCTGACAACGCTGTTCTGCACCACCGCGCGTCAGGGGCTGGACACGGCCACGGTCGAAAAACATCCCACCAATGGCATGACCTTTGCTGCGGACAATGCAGGCCGGGGTCAGCCGGAACACAGGGTCATCCTATGAAACCCGCGCTTGGCGTCTGCTACTATCCCGAACACTGGCCCGAAACGATGTGGGCCGATGATGCCGCGCGCATGGTGCAGGCCGGCCTCAGCTGGGTGCGTATCGCCGAATTCAGCTGGAGCAGGATGGAACCCGCGCCCGGCGATCTGCAATTGGACTGGCTGGACCGCGCGATCCAGACATTGGGCGCCGCGGGGCTGAAGGTCGTGCTGGGCACGCCGACCGCGACGCCGCCGCGCTGGATGCTGGACAGGCATCCCGACATGCTGGCGGTGGACGAGCAGGGCCATGTCCGCAAATTCGGATCCCGCAGGCATTACTGTTTCAGCCATACCGGCTATGTTCAGGAATGTGTGCGCATCGCCGGGATCATGGCAAAACGCTATGGCCGCAATCCGCATGTTGCCGCATGGCAGATCGACAACGAATATGGTTGCCACGAAACCACCGTCAGTTACAGCGCACCGGCCTTGCAGGCCTTTCGCCAATGGCTGGCGGCACGGTATGGCAGCATCGGCGCGCTGAATGCCGCCTGGGGCAATGTTTTCTGGTCCATGGACTATGATGATTTTGACCAGATCGACCTGCCGAACCAGACCGTGACCGAACCGAACCCGGCCCATGTCCTGGCCTTTCGGCGTTTCAGTTCCGATCAGGTCGTGGCCTTCAACAAGGCACAAGCGGATGTCCTGCGCCCCCTGACCGACGCGCCTTTGCTGCACAATTACATGGGCCGCATCCTGGATTTCGACCATTTCGAGGTCGGTGCGGATCTGGATATCGCCACCTGGGACAGCTATCCGATTGGGTTCCTCTCGGACCGGCTCGAAGCGGACGAGGTCCACAAAACCGCCTTTCTACAACAGGGCGACCCGGACATGCAGGCGTTTCATCACGACCTGTACCGGGCTGTCGGCCGGGGCCGGTGGTGGGTGATGGAACAACAGCCCGGCCCGGTGAACTGGGCCCCCTATAACCCGGCCCCTCTTCCCGGCATGGTCCGGCTCTGGTCGATCGAGGCGGTGGCCCATGGGGCCGAGGTTGTCAGCTATTTCCGGTGGCGGCAGGCGCCCTTTGCGCAGGAACAGATGCATGCGGGGCTGTTGACGCCCGACAACCGGCCCGCCCCGGCGCTGTCCGAGGCGCGCCAGACGGCAGATGACCTGAAACAGCTGGGCGAGGTGAACCAGGCGCGCGCGCCGGTGGCAATCGTGTTCGACTATGCCTCGGACTGGGCCTGGGCGACACAGCCCCAGGGCGCAGGGTTTGACTATTTCCGGCTGGTATTTTCCGCCTATCGGGCCGTGCGGCGCGCCGGGCTTTCGGTGGATTTCATCCCGCCGGGCGACATTGCCACCTGCGGCCATGACCTGATCCTAGCGCCCGGATTGGCCACGATTGACCCCGCATGGAACGACCCGCTGGCGCAAGGGAACAAACTGGCCATCCTGGGCCCGCGCAGTGGCGCAATCACCAATGATTTCCAGATACCCGAACAGGGCCGTCCGGGTCTGACCGGGCTGGACTGCCATGTCGACCTGGTCGAGACCCTGCCCCCCCATATTTCCCGCCCGGTCAATGGCGGCGGTTCGGCGCGGCACTGGATCGACCGCATCTCTGGCAATGCGCCTGACCTGTTGACCTTTGACGATGGGGCAGCCGCCCTGAAAGGCGTCGACGGTCTTTGGTATCTGGCCGGGTTTCCCGATGACGACCTGTGGGACCGGGTCATCGCATTGGCGGCAGAGGCCACTGGCACCGAGGTGAACCCCATGCCGCCCGGACTGCGCCGACGCCAGACCGAACGCCATACGTTCCTGATCAATTACAATGCCGGTCCCGTTGACTGGAACGGGTACCGCATTGGCGGCTGTGATGCCGAAATCATCCGGCACGATCCAACCGATAATGGCTGAGGCCGCCGGGGGCCTGCGCAGGGTGCCGGGCTAGTCGCCACCCTGCAGGCTGTTGGGGTCGAATACGCCCCCGAAACCGCCATTCCCGGCGGGCGCGTCATCCGTCCCGGGCGTGGCGTCATCGCTTTCGTTACCGTCATTGCCCAGCGTGTTGGGCGCAAACACATTGCCAAAGCCGCTGTTGTTCGACGGTTTTGGGGTCGTGGGCTGTGTCGCGCCCTGTTCTGCCTCCTGGGCTTCGCGCTGCTTGCGCTGTTCTTCACGCTGCTTGCGCAATTCCTGAATGCGCTGCTCTGCCTCCAGTCGCTTTTGCTCTTTCACATTGGCGATGCATTGCTGTGGATTATAGGCGGTCGCCGTCCCAACCACGGTGATCGTGGCCACCGCGAACACTACCAGCAAAACAGCGGCCATGTTGCCCGCGAAAAAGCTGGGCAGGCGGACCTTTCCGGCCAGTTCCTCGACCGTTGCCTTTTGGCGGGCCGCCGCAACCAGTTCCTGCCGCTTGAGCTTGGCTTCGTTCAGCAGGGCAAAGAAGACGGTCAACGCAACGATGATGAAGGCCAGCGCCGAGATTGCGGGCGTGATGCCGTACCGAACCTTCTGCGCCAGCTCGATCGTCAGGGTTGGGTATTCGCCGAAGGTAAAGGTCGTGGTGTTGTAGTTCTCGAACGAAGCCAGAAAGGCCAGCACCGCGGCGCTTGCAATCGCCGGACGCATGAACGGCAGCAGGATCTTGCGGAAAGCCTGAGCATGGGTCGCACCCAGATCCAGTGCAGCTTCGGTCAGGGCGATGTCGTAACGCTGCAACCGGGCCACCAGGACCAGCATGCAATAGCTGGCGATAAAGGTGGATTGGCCGATCACCGTCAGGAATATACCGTTCGACAGCACGCTGTCCGCGCCCAGCCCCAGCATCCGGTTGATCCGGTCCCAGAAGACCAGTGTCGAGATCCCCAGCACCACGCCGGGGATCAGGATCGGCGCAATGATGATCGTGTAATAGGTCGCGCGCAGCCTGGGCCAGACCTGGGTCAGCATCAGCGCCCCCGCCAGCCCCATGGCCACCGACAGGACAACCGTCCCCGCGCCGATGATCAACGAGTTCTTGATACCGTTCAGGATGCGCTGATCCTGAAACAGCTCAGCAAACCACTGGAAGGTCAGGCATTCCCACGGCGTCATGCGCGGAAAGGCCGATGAGTTGAACGCGGTCACCGACATGATGACCAGCGGGCCCAGCAGATAGGCAAAGAATATCGCGAGATAGACCCAGATGCTCAGCCTGAGAAAGGACATGTTCATTTCCCGATGTCCCCCATGTTCACCTTGAACAGGCGCATCATGGCCAGCACGAACAGGATGCAGGTCACCAAAAGGACGATGGCGTAGGCGGCCCCCTGCGGCCAGTCGTTATTGTCGTTGAACTGCTGATAGATCAGCTGCGTGAACCACAAGGATGACGGACCGCCCAGGATCTGCGGTGCAGCCAGAGCGCCGGCCGACAGCATGAACACCATGGTACAGCCCGAACTGATCCCCGGCTTGGCATAGGGGATGACAACGCGCCAGTGAATCCGCCACCACGGCGCACCCAGATCCCGCGCGGCCTCGATCTGGTTGTGATCAAGGCTTTCGATCACGTTGTAGATCGGGAAGATCATCAGCAGGATATAGGCATAGCCCAGACCCGCATAAAGCGCGATGTCGTTGCGGATAAAGTCGAACGGCGTATCCCAGATACCCAGCCCGACGAAAATCGTGTTCAACACCCCTGTTTCACCAAAGATGATGCGCAACGCAAAGGCGCGCAGGATCTCATTGATCCAGTAAGGGATGATCAGCATCATCGCGAAAATGCGGATGTGGTTGCCCTTGGACTGACCCAGGTAATAGGCGATCGGGTAACACAGGATCAGGTTGAAGACCGTCACGCAGACCGCCGCGACCAGCGTGCGAAAGAAAACCCGCAGGTCGACGGAATTATAGTCCTGGCTGCCGCCTTCGGGGCCATAGACCAGGTATTGGTAATTCTCCAGAGTATAGACATCCTTGGGGCCCCCGATCTCGGGGGGCGGCAGGTTGGGGCGGAAAGAAAAATCCAGCATCGACAATTGCGGCAGGATGATCAGACCGATGGTCCAAAACAGGACCAAAAGCAGGATCGTCAGCCCCATGCCCGTGCCGTTGCGGTTGAAGAACTCTTTAAGGAAGCCTGGCATGTCCGGCCCCCCTATTCCGCCGCCAGCTCACCCGCAGGAACCGCGACCGCATTGCGGGTCTGGTATTCCAGCGTGATGGTCTGGCCGGTGTGATCCTGGAAGGACTGGCCGGTATTGGGCAGCGACACCTTGATCTCTTTGCCGCCCGCATCTTCGGTGAAGATATTGAACACGTTGCCTTCGAATTCTTCGTGTTTCACCCGCGCGTCGATGCAGTGATCGCCCGACATGCCATCCGTCGCGACCGTCAGCGCCTCGGGGCGGACGAACATCATCGCCTCGTCGCCTTCGCGCAGTTTGCCCTGGTTCGCCGTGGAAATGCGCGCGGCCAGGTCCCCGGACCGGCCGGTCGCGATCAGAACCTCTGACCCCGACACCCGCTTGACCGTACCGCGAAAGACGTTGTTTTCGCCCACAAACGAAGCCGCAAAGGCGGTTGCGGGGTCGTTATTGATTGTCTTGCCATCCGCAATCTGGTCGATCACCCCGGCCCGCATCACGGCAATGTTGTCCGAAATGGTCAGGGCCTCGCCCTGATCGTGGGGGATGTAGATAAAGGTGATCCCGACGCGTTGCTGAATTTCACGCAGTTCCGTCCGCATGTGCTGGCGCAGCTTGAGATCCAGCGCCGACAGCGGTTCATCCAGCAGCAGAACGTCCGGTTCGGCGCATAAGGCACGGGCAATTGCCACCCGCTGACGCTGACCGCCCGACAATTCGCTGGGCAGTTTGTCGCCCTGTCCCGGCAGGGCAATCATGTCCAGCAATTCATCCGCGCGTTTGCGTCGCTGAACCGCCGAGGTCCCCTTGATCTCCATCGAGAACGTGATGTTTTCCCAGACCTTCATCAATGGAAACAGCGCCAGGTTCTGGAATATCAGCGCCGTCGGGCGCTTGTTCGGCCCGATCCCCTTCATGTCCTTGCCGCCGATCAGGACGTTGCCTTCGCTGGGTTCCAGAAAACCCGAAACCGCGCGCAGGATGGTGGTCTTGCCACATCCGGACGGGCCAAGAAACGAAAAAAAATCGCCCCCGTTGATGTTCACATTGGCATCGCGCACGGCGACAAAATCACCAAAGCGAATCCAAAGGTTCTGAAGATCGACACCGATCCCTGCGCTCATGTCTGGTTCTCCCTGCGGTACGGTGGGAAACCGTACTCTTGTTCTATCCGTCGCACCGGGGATTGGCGCGCGGTGGCGTGACCCCCCGCGCCTTCGCGAGGGGTCGGTTCAAGGCGATCAGGCGCTTTTGAACTTGTTGACGAACTCTGTCCGGATCTCGGCATACCAGGGTGCCTCGGCCGGCCACGGGTTCAGGTTGGCCAGCGAGTCGCCCGGATAGGCCTCGGCAAAGTTCCTTTTGTAGGTGTCGCCGGAATACTGGTCGGCGCCCAGAACGGGCGAGTTGTACCCGTGGCTGTCGATCGCGACACCGGCCGGCTTGGCCTGATAGGCAAAATCGATAAAGGCATAGACCTGTTCGATATTGGTGGCACCAGTCGGCATCGACATGCCGTCCACCCAGGCCATCGCGCCTTCGACCGGGGCCTGGTAATGCACCGGCTCGCCCGCGGCTTTCAGCGCCAGCGGCGGGCCATCCCATGTCTGGCCCACGATAACGCCTTCGTTCAGCAGACCGTTCTTCTGCGTATCGGCGTCGTTCCAGATCAGCTTGATGCGGTCCTTGCGCGCGATGCACCAATCGGCAATCTGGCCCCAGACCTTGCGCATGGTGTCTTCGTCGCCATACGCGGCCCAGACCGAGCCCGCCTCCATCTCGCCCGCACGTTCCATATACAGACCCGCACCCAGCATCATCGAATGCGCGCGCCCCATGGTCTTGCCGGCGTTTGCCTCGGACCACACATCGCCATAGGACGGCGCGTCGCCTTCGGGCAGCCACAGGTCGGTGCGATAGGCGATCCCTTCGGTGCCCCAGATATGCGGCAGCCAATGCACGCCGCTGTCGCCAAAGTTCCACGCATCGGTGCCGATGGCGGCCATTGCCGGGTTCACCAGCTCAATCGGAACCTTGTTCATGTCAAACGGCTGCAACAGTTCCAGCGGGCCCCACTGAAGCGACCGGTTGTTGGTCGGCGAAACGATATCGAACCCCTGACCCTTGGTCGCCTTCATCTTGTTGATGATCTCTTCGTTCGACCCGATACCGGTATAGTTCACCTTGATCCCGGTCAGGGTCGTGAACTCTTCCAGGAAGCTGGGCGGCAGGTAATCCGACCACATCAGGATGTTGATCTCACCCGAGGACGCCAGGGCCGACTTGCTGTAAAGCGGCGCAGCCAGCGCGGCGGCACCCGCACCCTTGAGGACCGTTCGTCATGATAGAGTTTTACGGTTTAACATCTGACTTTCTCCCGATTCTGGACTGAGTAGGTCTTCTTTTTATGTGAATCAGAGTTTCACGACGGAAATATCCGCCCAATAGGGACAGTTTTCAGTTTTCTTGAGTCCAGTTTGAGAATTGTCTATGTTCAGAGACCGGCAAGGCCCTTGTTTTCAGGGCCGGCGCGACCGTGGCAGTGTCTGGCCCGAAAGAAGACAGCCCGAAAATCAGGGGCGCATGGATTGTCCATTGCTGAAAAGATGGACTTTTTCCGGTGCCGCAGCGACCGAAACGGTCTGCCCCCGCAGGTTTCGCTGAATGCCGGGCAGCTTGGCGATGACCGCCTCGGCCGCGTCGTCCTTTTCCTTGGCGAAATACAGCAGCGTGACCTCGCCCAGGGCTTCGGTGAAATCGACACATCCCTGAAAGACCGGGGCATCCTCGGTCAAAACGAAATCTTCGGGCCGAATGCCGACATTCACCGACCGGCCCTGATCCTCGGGCTTGGTGGGGATCGTTGAAACGGCAACCCCGCCCCCGTCCAGCTGGACAGTGGTCTGCGGCCCGGTCTGGGTGACCTTTCCGGGCAGCAGGTTCATGGACGGCGAGCCGATGAACTGCGCGACGAATTCGTTGTCGGGTGTCTCGTACAGCTCAAGCGGCGTGCCGACCTGGGCGATACCCTTGTTGGCCAGCACGACGATACGGCTGGCCAGGGTCATCGCTTCGACCTGATCATGCGTCACATAGATCATGGTGCTGTCTGGCATCGCCTCTTTCAGCCGCGCAATCTCGATCCGGGTGGCAACCCTGAGCGCCGCGTCCAGGTTCGAAAGCGGTTCGTCGAACAAATATACCTTGGGGTCGCGCACGATGGCCCGGCCAATGGCCACGCGCTGTCGCTGACCACCGGACAGCGCCTTGGGCAGGCGATCCAGAAACGGTTCAAGCTGCAGGATCTGCGCCGCCCGCTCGACCGCGGCATCAATCTCGGCCGCGGGGACCTTGGCGATCTTGAGCGCAAAGGCCATGTTTTCGCGCACGGTCATATGCGGGTACAGGGCGTAGGACTGGAAAACCATCGCAATGCCGCGCTGTGCAGGCGGAACATCGTTCATGACCTGCCCTTCGATTTCCAGCGTCCCGCCCGAGATCTTTTCAAGACCGGCAATCATGCGCAGCAACGTGGACTTGCCACATCCTGACGGGCCCACAAAGACGATCAGTTCCCCGGTTTTGATGTCCAGGTTGATATCCTTGAGAACCTTGACCGGCCCATAGGTCTTGGCGACATCCGTAAGCTTGAGTTCCGACATGTCTTACCCCTTTTCCGTGACCATCAGACAGAACCCGGCCCGCCCAAGCGTCACCGATCCGGTGCCCGCGACACCGCCCAATTCCAGACCCACAGGGCGCCAGTCCCCGTCGGGCAGCGTGATCTCGGCCGTGCCCGGACCCATGTTGAAGGCGCAGAATACCTGCTCGGCCCCGTCATCGCGAACAAAACTCAGGATCGGGCCGGTTTGTTCCATCTGCGTCTGCGTGCCGTGCCGCAACGCCCCATGCGCCCTGCGCAAGGCAATCGCGGCCCGATAGTGATGCAGAACAGATTGCGGGTCCGCTTCCAGCCGGTCCACCGCCTGTTCGGCCTGAACCGGACTGACCGGCAGCCATGATTCCGCAGTGCTAAAGCCCGATTGCGCGTCCTGGGTCGTCCAGACCATCGGTGTCCGGCAACCATCCCGGCCCTTGAACTCGGGCCAGAATTCAATGCCATAGGGGTCTTGCAGACGCTCGAAGGGGACTTCGGCCTCGGGCAGGCCCAGCTCCTCTCCCTGATACAGACAGGCAGACCCGCGCAGGCACATCATCAGCACCGCATGCAGACGGATCGCGGCGTCGTCCAGCCCCCAGCGGGAGGCGTGGCGCGGGACGTCGTGGTTGGAAAACGCCCAACAGGGCCAGGCATCGCCTGCCTTTTCCTCAAGCTGATCGAAAACCTGTTTGGCATATTGCGCAGTCAGGGCCCGCTTTTCCAGAAACTCGAACGCATAGCACATGTGCATGCGCTTATCGCCCGAGGTGTATTGGCCCATGATCTCGAGCCCGCGCTGTGCATCGCCGACCTCGCCCAAACAGGCACGACCTTCATATTGATCGGTCAGCGCGCGCAGGCGTTCAAGAAAGGCGATATTTTCAGGCTGGCTTTTGGAATACAGGTGGTCCTGATGGTTATACGGATTGACCATCGGCGCGATCGACGCATTGCGCCGATCCAGCGGAAGCGCCGGGTTGTCGCGCAGCTGCCGGTCGTGGAAGTAGAAATTGATCGTGTCCAGGCGGAACCCGTCCACACCCAAGTCCAGCCAGAACCGCGCTGCGTCCAGCAGGGCGTCCTGAACCTCGGGACAGTGAAAATTCAGGTCGGGCTGCGAGGTCAGGAAGTTGTGCAGGTAGTATTGCTGCCTGCGCGCGTCCCATTGCCAGGCCGAACCGCCGAAAATCGACAGCCAGTTATTGGGCGGCGTTCCATCGGGTTTCGGGTCGGCCCAGACATACCAGTCGGCCTTGGGGTTTTCGCGGTTGGCGCGGCTTTCGGCAAACCAGGGATGCTGGTCCGAGCTGTGAGACAGGACAAGGTCGATCATAACCTTGAGGCCCAGGTCATACGCCCGGTCCAGCAGCGCCTGGAAATCCGACATGTCCCCGAACATCGGATCGACCGCGCGGTAATCGCTGACGTCATATCCGAAGTCTTTCATCGGCGACTGAAAGAAGGGCGATATCCAGATCGCATCCACCCCAAGCGAGGCCACGTAGGGCAGCCGTTCGGTGATGCCGGCCAGATCGCCGATACCATCGCCGTTGCTGTCCTGAAAACTGCGCGGATAGATCTGATAGATCACGCCGCCATGCCACCAGTCAGCCGTTGCCCTGGTCGCACCTTTGAGGTCTGCGTTATGCTGCACGTTCATCGTACGCCTTTATTTTACCGATCCGGCCAGCAATCCGCGGACCAGATATTTCTGCATTGCAAAGAACACGGCCAGCGGCACCGCAATCGAAACGAAAGCGGCCGTGGCTAGGATTTCCCAATTGCCGCCGCGCGTTCCCAGCAACTCGACGATGCGGTTGGTCATCACGGTTGTCTGGCCGGATGCGTCGATCAGGAACACCTTGGCAACCAGCAGGTCGTTCCAGGTCCAGAGGAACTGAAAGATCGCAAAGGATGCCAGTGCCGGAAAGCTGAGCGGCAGGATCAGTTTGGTAAAGATCTGGAACTCGGTCGCGCCATCCACGCGCGCGTTCTCGATCAGGTCGCGGGGCAGCCCTGCCATATAGTTGCGCAACAGGTAGATGGCCAGCGGCATGCCAAAGCCGGTATGCGCCATCCAGACCCCGAGATAGCCTTTGCCGATCCCGATATTGAGGTGAAATTTGAGCAGCGGGATCAGGGCCAGTTGCAAGGGAACAACCAGCAGCCCGACCACCGCTGCAATCAGCAGGGCTCGGCCCGGGAAATCCATCCATGCCAGGGCATAGGCCGCGAATGCGGCGACAAGGATCGGAATGATCGTTGCCGGGACTGTTACCGTGAGTGTATTGAAAAAGGCCTTGCCCATGCTGTCGGTGCTGTCTTCGGCCAGCAGCACCTTGTGATAATTCGCCAACGTGAATTCTGGCGGCAGCTCTGCCGTCACAAACACGCGCGCGCCGCGCTTGCCCGTGAACTCTTCGGGGTTTTCCATCCGGTAATTGCCCTGCGCATCAACCGTGATCGTACCGCCCCGGCGCAGCTCGGCTGTCTGGCCCGGCTCGAACGCGTCAATGGCGCGCGAGTTGATCCCCCACTTGGAAATGATCGCGCTGGAATCCGCGTCGAAAAGGGTGCCTTCGATGACGTAGACCCCGTTTTCCAGCTGTTGCGTGTCCGGCGCGGCGCTGCGCAGGGTCAGGTTCTGTTCCGACGGGAACAGCGACCGCCACCAGCCGCTGGTCGCGATCTGGTCAGCCGTACGGAACGACGAGATCAGCAAGCCCAGCGTCGGCACGACCCACAGCACGACCAGAAAGATGACCGACGCATGGACGACCCATCGGAGGGCCGGTTTGGTTCCTGCGATATCACTCATGCCTCTACTCCATCTCCTTGCGCGCGTTGCGCACGTTCCAGACAAGGATCGGGGCCACCAGCAGCATGATGACCATGGCCGAGGCCGAACCCACGCCCCAGTCATTGGCGCGGAACAGCTTGTCATACATGTAGTTGGCAAGAACCTGGGTTTCCCATTGCCCGTTGGTCATGGCAAAAACGATATCGAACACCTTGAGAACGGTGATGGTGATTGTCGTCCAGACGACCAGAATGGTGGTCTTGATCTGCGGCACCTTGATCCTGAAGAAAATCTGGAACGGGTTGGCGCCGTCCAGCACGGCGGCCTCGATTGTCTCTTCGGGGATGCCGCGCAGGGCCGCCGAAAGGATCACCATGGCAAATCCCGTTTGAATCCAGACCAGCACGATCATCAGGAAAAAGTTGTTCCAGAAAGGAATCGTCAGCCAGGTCTGCGGATCGGTGCCGCCAAAAAAGATGTACAGCGCGTTCAGCATGCCGATCTGGTCCTGTTCGGCGGGGCGCGTGTCATAGACCAGCTTCCAGATCACCGACGCGCCCACGAACGAGATCGCCATCGGCATAAAGATCAGGGATTTGGCCAGATTGCCCCAGCGAATGCGGTCGGTCAGTTGCGCCACCAGCAGGCCAAAGGCGGTCGACATGGCGGGAACCACGATCAGCCACAGCATGTTGTTGCGCATTGCTTCCCAGAATTTCGGCTCGTTCGCCATCTGGATGTAATTGTCCAGACCGGCCCAGGTATATCCGCCACCCGGCACCCGATCTGTCAGCGACAGGCGCAGCGTTTCAACAACCGGATACGCCAGGTACAGCCCCAGCGCGGCCATAGCCGGAAACAGGAACAGCCAGGGCCGGATCATGTTCGCGCGGTTGATGTTGCGGCCCGCATTCGGCCCGCGGGGCGGGAACAGAACTTTGTCCAGTATCTGATTTGACAGGTAGAAATAGCCAACGCAGGCCGAAACGCCGATGGCGATGGTCAGCAGGCCCTGTATTGCCGGATGCATGCCGCTCTCCCTTGCGACGGTGTCGCGGGCAACCCGCCGAAGCGGATTGCCCTGCGATCAGTGATCAGTTCAGCGCATCCCAGGATGCCTGAATTTCGTCCGCGACGTCCTGGGCCGATTTGCCGCCCGAATAGTCGACCATGCCGGTCCAGAACGTGCCAGCACCAACGCCGCCCGGCATCAGGTCAGACCCGTCAAAGCGGAACGTCGTTGCACCCAGAAGGATGTCGTTCATCTTTTTCAGGGTCGGGTCCGAGAAGACCGATGTATCGACGCCCTTATGCGGTGTCAGGAAGCCGGTCAGCGCCATCCAGATTTCATGCGCCTCGGGGGTTTCCAGATAGGCAATCAGGTCATGCGCGGCGGGGCTGTCATTGGTGATCGCCCAGACCGTACCCGCGCCCAGAACCGGGCTTCCCAGATCCTTGCCTTCGTAAGCCGGAAAGTAAAAGAAATCGGCATCTTCGCCAACAACCGCGCCTTCGGGAAAGAAGGACGGAATGAACGATGCCTGACGGTGCATGTAGCATTGCGGAGGCGAGCTGAACATGCCCTTGGGGCTGTCGCGGAAATCGGTCGTCGCAACGGCACCGGCACCACCGGCCACGTAATCGTCATTGCGCGCAAAGGCGCCGAATTCCTCGATCGCGGCCACGACCTTGGGGTCGTTGAATTTCAGTTCATTGGCAACCCAGGCGTCATAATCCTGCGGCGATTGGGTGCGCAGCATCATGTCCTCGACCCAGTCGGTCGCGGGCCAGCCGGTTGCACCACCCGAACCCAGCCCGATGCACCAGGGCGTTTCGCCATCCGCGACGATCTGGTCGGTCAGCGCCTTCAGCTCTTCCATGGTGGTGGGAACTTCGTATCCGGCATCCTCGAAATTCTCGGGGACGTACCAGACCAGCGATTTCACATCGACCTTGTAGAAGAACCCGTACAGATTGTCCTGCCCGTCGGGGCCCGCAAAGGTGCCCAGATCAACCCAGGACTGCCCGGCCGCGTAATTGTCGCGCACCCAATCCGCCGTTCCGTCCGCCAGCGGCGTCAGGAAACCGCCCTTGGCCATGTCCGAAGCCAGACCCGGCTGCGGGAAGATCGCGATGTTGGGCGCGGACCCGGCCTCGGCATCAATGCGGATCTGCTGCTCGAAACTGTCGGACCCGACATAGGCATATTCATGGCCCGTCGCGGCGGCAAACCCATCCAGAACGGCCTCGACGTTTTCCTGGTCCGGACCAAGCCACGGTCCAAATACGGTCACCTTGTCGGCCTGCGCCGAGCCCGCCATCAGGGCGAACACCGCCGCACCTGCATAGAGCGAGTGTTTCATGAAATTTCCTCCCACTGTATCCGCGCCATCTGAGACTCAGTTTTCAAAGCGCTTTGAATAAGAGAATTTATCCGCTAACATCCACCCCCTGTCAACATCCAGTTTTCTGGATTAACAGAAAATGCCTATTTTTTATGACCAAGGCGATGATTTTCTAAAACGGGTTGACGGATTTCAAATTTGCCCACAAAACAAACATTATGACCAAGTTTGAAGGCGCTTTGAAAGCAGGATGAACCTAAAGCAGCTCTCTGAAACCCTTGGCCTGTCGCAAACCACGGTCAGCCGCGCCCTGAACGGCTATCCCGAGGTGAACGAGGCCACCCGTGAACGGGTGCAGGCCGCGGCGCGCAAGCACGGGTACCGCCCAAACAGCCGCGCCAAGGGGTTGGCGACGGGGCGTTCGATGGTGATCGGTCACGTGATTCCCAGCTCGTCCCAGCATGAAATGGTGAACCCGGTTTTTGGTGATTTCGTTGCAGGCGCGGCACGGACATATGCCGAAAACGGCTATGACATGATCTTTACCCGGTCCGATGATTCCTCGATCGCGGACGCCTATCGCAACCTGTTTCAGCGCGGCGCCGTTGACGGGGTGGTTCTGCAGGGCCCCAAGGTCGACGAGCCGCGAATCGAGGTCCTGAACCGCATGGGCGTGCCGTTCATCGTGCATGGACGCTCGACCAGGGCGCAGGTTCCCTATGACTGGGTCGATGTGAACAATACCCGGTCGTTCCTGCGCGCCACCCGGTTGCTGACGGAACTGGGGCACCGGCGCATCGCGCTGATCAACGGGCTGGAGGACATGGATTTTGCTCAGCGCCGCCGGGCCGGGTATGTCGAGGCCCTGCAACATGCAGGGCTGTCCCCGTCCACCGACCTGATGCGCAGCGATGAGATGACCGAGGTTTACGGCCATCACGCCACGCGCGACATGCTGCAACTGGACGACCCGCCCACGGCAATTCTGACGTCCTCCATGATCTCGGCCATCGGCGTGCGCCGTGCCATCGCCGAAGCCGGCCTGACGATGGGCCGGGATGTGTCGGTTATTGCCCATGACGACGACCTGTCTTACCTCAAGAACGGGCAGGATGTTCCGATTTTTACCGCAACACGGTCCTCGGTCCGCCAGGCCGGCGAGATCGCCGCCCAGATGCTGATCAACCGGATCAAGTCGCCGGACGCGCCCCCGCAAACTAGATTGCTTGAGGCGGAACTGGTAGTTGGCGGATCAACCGGCCCCGCGCCCAACAGGTTTTGAAAATGAAATATACCCGCGCTGATTTTCCCAAGGATTTCCTCTTTGGCGTTGCAACCTCTGCCTACCAGATCGAAGGCCACGCCCAGGGGGGGGCCGGGCAAACCCACTGGGACAGTTTTGCAGCCTCGCCCGGGAATGTCGTTCGAAACGAGAATGGCGACCTGGCCTGTGATCACCTGAACCGGTTCGAACAGGATTTCGACCTGGTCCGCTCGGCGGGGTTTGATTGCTACCGCTTCTCGACAAGCTGGGCCCGGGTCCTGCCCGAGGGCCGCGGACAGGTCAACCAAGAGGGGCTGGATTACTATGACCGCCTTGCGGACGCATTGCTGGACCGCGGCATCCGCCCCTGCGCGACCCTGTATCACTGGGAAATGCCGTCCCCGCTGGCCGATCTGGGCGGCTGGCGGAACCGCGACGTCGCCGATTGGTTTGCCGATTTCACCGAGATCGTCATGGGCCGGATCGGCGACAGGATGTACAGCGTCGCACCGATCAACGAGCCGTGGTGCGTCAGCTGGCTGAGCCATTTCGAAGGCCACCATGCGCCGGGGCTGCGCGATATCCGGGCAGCGGCACGGGCCATGCACCATGTCCTTTTGGCCCATGGCAGGGCCACGCAGGCGATGCGCGGGCTGGGCATGACAAACCTTGGCGCGGTGTTCAACCTGGAATGGTCCGAACCCGCCGATGACACCCCCGAGGCGCAGCAGGCGGCCGAACGGTATGATGGTATCTACAACCGGTTCTTTCTGGGCGGCGTGTTCAAGAAAGCCTACCCGGAAACCGTCCTGCAAGGGCTGGAAGAACACTTGCCGCAGGGTTGGCAGGATGATTTCGACACGATTGGCACACCGGTCGACTGGTGCGGGCTGAACTATTACACACGCAAGCTTATCGCTGCATCCGACACCGCGTGGCCCAGCCTGAAAGAGGTTCCCGGGCCGCTGCCCAAGACCCAGATGGGCTGGGAAATCGAACCCGGCGCCCTAACCCGGTTCCTGACCCGCACCGCGCAGGAATACACAGGCGATCTGCCGATCTTTGTCACCGAAAACGGCATGGCCAGCCCCGAGCGCCAGCAAGATGATGACCGGATCGATTATTTGAACCAGCATTTCGACGCGGTTCAAAAGGCGATGGCGCAGGGCGTTCCGGTCAGCGGTTATTTTATCTGGTCGCTGCTGGACAATTACGAATGGGCCTTTGGCTACGAAAAGCGTTTCGGGCTGGTCGATGTTGATTTCGACACGCTGGAACGGCGACCCAAAGCGTCGTTCAACGCGCTGAAATCCTCCCTGGCGCAGGGCGAAGCCGTGGCATTGCCGCTGGCCCAACCTGCGGGCGCCATGCATGACCATTGGAACCTTGTGGCCGATATCGGCGGAACCAATACACGTCTGGGCGTTGTCACCAACGGCGAACTGACCGAGCTGCGCAAACACCCCACGGGACAGCTGCACAATCTGCTGGACGCCTTCCACAGCCTGCGCGACGAGATCGGCACCGATCCCCGCGCGGTCGTTGTTGCTGGGGCAGGCCCGGTTCGACAGGGCACGATCCGGCTGACCAATGCTCAGCTTGATCTGTCCGAGACCGACATTGCCAAGGCCACCGGCGCAAGCCAAACCTTTGTGATCAACGACTTTACCGCCGCGGCCTGGTCTGTCGCCGAGATCACCGCAGCAGAGGTTGACGTCCTGCAAGGGGCCGCCGAACCGGGTGTCGGCACCCGCCTGGTGGTCGGGCCGGGAACCGGGCTTGGCGTTGGGGCGCTTTTGTATTCAGAGGGGCATTATCACACCGTTTCCGGCGAGGGCGGGCATCTGGGTCTGTCCCCCCGCAACCGCGACGAGGTCGACATTTTCGACGCCGCAAAACGGATCGCCCCCAAAGCGTTCTTTGGCGACAGCCTGACGCTTGAGGCCGAAATGTTCCTCAGCGGAACCGGCCTGCCTGTACTGTATCAGGCGGTTGGCTTGGCTGCCGGTCAATCCGATATTCAGCAGCGCTCGGCGCGCGACATCCTTCAGGACGCCCGCACCGGCACGGACGAAACGGCCATTCGAACCGCGCGTATCTTTGCAACGCATCTGGGTGCTGTCATGGGTGATCTGGCGGTGACGATCATGCCTGCTGGCGGGGTCTTCCTTGTGGGCGGCGTTGCCAAAAAGAACCCCTGGTTGTTCGATGACGGCTTTCTGGACGCCTTCAACAATGGGGGCCGGTTTTCCGATTTGCGCCGGTCAATGGACCTGTACATCTCGAAACAGGCAGAATTTGGCATTGTTGGCGCTAACAATTTCTGCAAAAATGCGCTCGAACGGTAGAATACCACCTGACGCGCATTTTTCGGATAAAGGAATCCGCGATGATCCTCTGCTGCGGAGAGGCCCTGATTGACATGATTGCCGCGCCCACGGTCACGGGGACCGAGGGGTTCGTACCCCATCCGGGCGGCGCGTTGTTGAACACGGCAATTGCACTGGGAAGGCTGGGCGCCCCGGTCGGCCTTCTGACCGGCATTTCCAGCGATATGTTCGGCCAGCAACTGGACAGCGCGTTGCAGGCCAGCCATGTTGATACCAGCCACGTCATCCGCTCTGACCGTCCGACCACGCTGGCCTTTGTCCAACTGCGCGACGGGCATGCCAGTTACAGCTTCGTTGACGAAAACTCGGCCGGGCGAATGCTGCAACCCGATGACATGCCGGACCAGTTGCCCGCGGTCTCTGCCCTGTATTTCGGCGGCATAAGCCTGGCTTGCGAACCCTGCGCCGACGCTTATGCCGCTCTTTTGGACCGGCACGGGCAGGATCGCGCGGTCATGCTGGACCCCAATATCCGGCCCGGTTTTATCAAGGACCAGGCCCGGTATCGCACCCGCCTGAACCGCATGATCGCACTGGCCGATATCGTCAAGGTTTCGGATGAAGATCTGGACTGGATCATTCCGGGCCCCGAGCCGCTGGAAGACAAGGTGCCCGCGCTGCTTCAGGCCGGGCCGTCCGTCGTGATCATCACCAAGGGCAGCAAGGGCGCCACGGGGTACATGGCCAGCGGCGAACAGGTTTCGATCGCGGTCCAACCGGTCACTGTTGTCGATACGGTTGGTGCCGGGGACACGTTCAACGCCGGCGTTCTGGCCGAACTGGAGCGCGCCGGGCATCTGACCAAGCCCGCGCTGCGCGCCCTGCCCGCCGACGGGTTGAGGGCCGCGCTTGAGATGGGCGCGCGCGTCGCCGCGGTTACCGTGTCACGCGCCGGGGCCAACCCGCCCTGGGCGCACGAGCTGTAACAGAGCGACCCGCCCCTAGGGCAGGTCGTCCAGCAACATCGGATACAGCAGGTTGGCCGCCTGCGGACCCGCCCCAAGGTAATCAACCCACTGATCGGTGGCCTCGTTATACCGCCGATAGCGTTCAATCTTGTCATACAGCCTGTTCACGATCGTCTGCTGCTCGGGGATGGGCAACCGGACCCAATCGTCTTCGGTAATCGACATGATCTGCGACTTGTAGGGCAATCCTGACAGGTATTCATCCAGAGCCACCGCGCTGGCCAGGCTGGGGTCCGATTGGCGGGACACCTTGTCGGGCCTGCGGCTCATATCTGCCGCCACGCCCAACACCTGGGCAAAGAACTGATCCGGGTTCACCACGTTGCGCTCGGCCTGTTCGACGATAATGCGCAATGCCTCTTCGAGGTTGCTGAGGTCAGCCTTTGAGATCAGCAGCCGAACCGACAAGGGTTTGAGCCCGGTCCGGTCGAAATCGCGGTCGGCGACATAGGCTTCGAACAGGTCGGGCGCGCGCGCGCCTTCGGTCTTGCCCAGATAGGCCAGCTGCATGGTTCGGCTGGCCGTGTTCAGCCCGCTGAACTGGTCGGCCTCTTCTTCGACGATGTCATCCTCGTTCAGCAATTCATCCCCGCCGCTGCCGCGATAATCCGAGGTCTGCTGTGCAATGAACTGCCCAAGCTTGCGCGCCGTTTCCCGGTAGATCGAGGGGTCGCCATTTTCGATGGGAAAATACAAGGGCGTCGAGTTCGGGAATTCGGTCAGCTTTCTGTATGCGCTCTCGGCCGAGGAATGATCCTTGGTCCCGCGCTGGGTGCGCAGGTGCATCACCGCCAGCGCCCCGCCGATGCGTTCGCGCACCAGGCGGTTCAGGCTTTCGGCGCTCAGCCCGGTGGCCGACAGCTCATCGTCGAATTCCCGTGGCCCGGCATCGGTGACAAGCACGATGAACCGGCTGCCGAAATCCGACCAATCCATGTTCTGCAACGCGTATTCGACACCCTTATAGGCATCTTCGCGGAAATTCTTGCTGGTGGTTTCAGCTTCTTGCATGTGGTCGATGCCGTTCAGGAACGCCTTGGCATCCAGCCCCTGTTGCAGGTCCACGAAAATGCGCGCGTCATATTCGAGGCCGGGCGCGGCTTCGAGGTTGTCGCGGTATCCCACCAGGCCAAAGCTGACGGCATTCGCGGCATCCGAACCAGCCGCTTCGCGATACACTTCCTCCAGCGCGTCGCGGGTGGCGCGGATATACGGCTCCATCGAAATGGTCGTGTCCACCACGAACACCACGGCCGTTTTCAGATCCGCCGGGTCCTGCCCTTTTGGCGGTTTCGGCAGGTTCGGCGCGTTGGCGCTGGCCACGGCAACCTGCAAAAGGTTGACGAAAGGACCGATGTCAAACACGGCCTCTTCGGTGGACAGGATCGGCATGACATAAAGGTTCTGGCGCTGGTCGATGGTTTCACGCGGGCCAAGCGCGATGACCGTTTCCGAGGTGCCGCCCTCTTGTTCCGCCCTCAGCGCCTCATCCCGCGCGGCCCTGGCCAGCTCAGAGGGGTTTTCGCTTTCGATGATGTCATAGATCGGGTCGATGTCGTTGAAAAACAGCACCCGCCCCACATTGTCGCTGCCTTCCAGCGTGGCAACGATGTTCTGGTTCCAGTCGACGGCGGCCGCTTCGGGTATCCACATCAGTGCCTCGCCCTGATCATCAGGTCCAATCTCCATCCAGCCATCGGCGCGATCATAGACAAAGAACACCTGCAGCGGAGACAGCGCCTGCACCGTGTCGCTGCCCTGGGCCTCGGATTTTGCTTCGGTTCGTTCGCGGATCAGGACCCTTTGAAACAGGCTCTGCTTGCCTTCGATGGGCATGGGCGACCGGGTTTGCGCCCAGGCCGGGGCCACAAGCGCCACCAATACGGCGATGACGGGTATAACACGCTGCAACATCTGCGGTCTCCTCACTCGTCCAAACGGTTCAGGGCGGTCCGGGCCGTGTCAGACCCAAGATCCGCCGCTTTCTGATAATACCGGCGCGCCGCCGAAGGGTCGGGCCGGTCGAACGGGGACCGCGCGGTGTCATGGGTTTCGGGGTCATACATCTCGGCGATCAGTATGTTGGCGTCCATCCGGTCCTGATCCGACATCGCCGGGTCGTTGCTGATGGCGATCAGCGCCCCAAGGGCCGCGCTCAGGTTCTTTGTGCCACCGGCCTGGATCTGCCCGCGGGCCGCGCCCAGCGGATCATCGGCGGCCAGGGTTTCGCGCGCGTCTGTCACCGACTGGTCAACCGGGACCGACGCACCACCCGCCTGGGTCAGGAAATACCAGGCGCCACCCGCGATGACCGCCAGCCCGACAACCCCGGCGGCAACCAGGGGCATCATGCCCGTGCCAGACCCCGTGTCCGTGCCCGGCTGCTGCGTCCCGCCCGGCTTGGGTGCCTTGGGTTCGGGCGCGCCCGGTTTCGCCTTGACCGGAGCCTTGGCCAGCGCGTCATGGAACAGCGCCGGCAGGTCGCGCGGGCGGTCCTTGGGATTGGCCTTGAGCAAAAGCTCCAATGCCATTTTCAAACCCGGCCCGATCTTGGGGTCAGTGATTTTGACATCCGATTTACGGTCCTCGACCGCGGCGAACCCTTTCCCCTCGCCCGGCAGTTCCAGACCGGCGGTGCGCATCAGGACCAGCCCCAGCGCATAGGCATCGGTTGCGGCGGAAACCTCGTTGCCGAACAGCCCCAGCTGTTCCGGCGCGCAATACCGCAGCTTGCCCGCGAAACTGTCGCCGATTATCGACTTGTCGGTGCCCACACTATCCGAGGCCAGGCCGAAATCGATGAACTTGGCCTGGTTGATGTCCTCGTGCGAAATCATCACGTTGTCGGGGGCGACGTCGCGATGGACAATGCCCAGTTTGTGAATGGCCTCAAGACCTTGGGACAGGCGCAGCCCCAGCTTCAGCACATCCTCGGACGACAACCGGGCACCTTTCTTGAGGTAATGCGCCAGCGAATGGCCCGGCACGAACTCCATCACCAGAAACAGGCGCCCGTCCTTGTCCAGCATCGAGGTTTCGAACCGCACAACAGCATCGCTGCGGACCGTGCGCAGCAGGTTGGCCTCGCGGCGGAACAGGTCAACGGCCTTTTTGTTCTTGGCAAAGGCCGGTGTCATCACCTTGATCGCCACGTCATGACCGCTGGCCCGGTTCAACCCGCGAAAGGTCGCGCCCATGCCGCCCTCGCCCAAAAGCGACTTGATCTCATAGGTGTCCTGCAAAACGCTGCCGGGACGCAGCCCAAGTACGGAATGTTCCATTGCCGCTGTCACCTCCGGCTTTTCAGGCTGATTGCGCTGTGTTTGGAAAAGGTCCGGATATCCATGATCTGGAAACAGATCCCGGCAAAGACCAGCGAAGACGCGATCCCGAACACAACTGTCAAAAACGCCGCGATGATGGTCATCGTATCCGGCCCCAGCGGCGGCAGACGCAGCATCGAAACGGCGGCGAAACAGAAGAAAATGATCGAGATAGCGGTGGTTATCCACACCAGCACCTCAAGCGACTTGTTCAACACTTCACGCATAACTCAACCTTTCCAACTCAATTCTCGGCAAACGACAGGGCGAGGTCCTGAAAATCGTCTGCAATCTCATCCAGATCCGAATACCCCGCCACGCTGCGGGCGCCGATATGGTCCTGCAACAGGGCCAGACAGGACGCGCGCTCGCGCCCGCGCCCGGATTCGGCGGGGTAGATAAAATCGATCTGCTTGCGCAGCAGAACGGGTGAATACTGATCGACCAGACCTTCGATCAGGTTGGCATATTCAACCACGTCGGCCTTGGCCTTTTCTTCGATCTCCTGCAACTTGGCGGCCGCTTCGCGCCGCGCCGCCAGCACCTCGTTCAGCAGGTCCTGGTCACCCGCCGCGCGGGCCTCTTGTTCCAGCAGGTCAAGGTCGTGCTGGATCGTCAGCATCGAGATCAGCGCGTTCAGATAGCGCCGCAACGCCTGCCCGCAGACCAGAACGCCCGAGGTCAGGATCAGGCGGATTGACTGGTCGCGCTGCGCGTTGCGTTCCACCATCCCGCGGTTCAGCGTTTCCTTGATCACGGCCAGCCGTGTGCGGGTCAGCTCCGACAGCGCCTCGTCTGACATGTCGTCCAGCAACGCCATGGCCTCTTGCTCGCTGGCGGCATTGGCCAGGGCGTCGTCCGGGCGCGCCAGCTGGTCCAGCCCATCCTTCAGCGCCTGGTCCTGGTCAGGCGAGGTGATCGCCAGCCCCTGAAGAACCAGCCGCGTGCCGGTGAACCTGTCTGCCGAAGACGTGTTGGACAGGATGTCAAAGGGGGGCACCTCGAACCGGGTCGAGGATGAAATGTCCTGCAACGGGGTGCGGGCATCACCGCCGCGCTTGACGAACCCGCCGGCCTGCCCATGCAGTCGGCCATGACGAACCAGCGCAAACGGGTCCCCGACGATTTCCGCCGCATTGCCAAGCATGTCGTGCAGCCCCAGCGGGTTGGGGCGCAATGACCCGATCACCTGCAGCTTGCCCCCGGTCGAAGAGGTGCCGCCATGGGCGATATATTCATCCTGCGGCGTGCCCTCGGGGACCGGCGGCAGGGGCGCCCGGAATAGCGCCTGATCGACGGCAAGGCCGCCACGCGCGGAATATTCCCACTCTTCCTCGGTTGGCAGGCGCAGATAGGACCGCGTGTCGCCAACCCGCGGCAGCGCGTCGGGTGCGTTCTGCATCAGCCACAACGTATAGGCCTCGGCAAACCGCTGGTAATCCAGCCGCGTCTGGCCAACCGCCGGCACAAAGGCGCGGCGGCGCGGTTCCTTTTCCGGGCAGGCATCGCCCATGACCACGTCCCATTGGGCCTGCGCCAACTCGTATTTGGCCATGTAGAAATAACCGCGCGCGCCGCCGTCCTCATCCGCGAAGGCGCCCGATACAAAGGCACGGCGCAAGCCATTCAGATAGGGTTGATCGCTTCCCTCCTGCCCCAGCACGACCGAAACGTCACCGATCACGCCGTCGGTATTGGGCGTGGCCACCTTGCGAAAGGTCATCCCCCCGCCGCAAGGCATCGGCAGGTTCAGATCGCCCTCTGCCGGTTGCGGGTTGAAATACTTCTCGCGCCACGAAATGTCCTGGGCCTGGGCCACAGCGCCCGTCACCAGCAGCCCCAGCAGGGGCACCGCCTTGAACCAGGTGTATCTAGGCATGGGTCAGCACCTCCTGAGGGTCAACATTTCGCACCGCAACCACCGCCCAAACAGCAGCCGTAACCGCCGTGACCGCCCCCAGAACCAGGGTGGCCAGAATGTCACCGGCATATAGCCGGGCAACCGATTCACCGGGGACCGAGTCGAACACGGCGTTGATCGCGACCAGAAACGGCAGGATCAGGATCACGGTTGCCGCGACCCCGACCAGAACCAGGGCCAGGCTCTGGACCACGGGTATCAGGCAGCGTTGCCGGTCGGGCATGGTCAGCATGGAATACAGGCTGAAAATCACGCGTTGCCGTTCGACCATGCCGCGCAGGTTCGCCGACATCGCGGCCCAGAACCCGAACATGGCCAACGCCGCGATTGCGGTGAACAGGATATTGAGGTTGCGCCGGAACGACAGCAACAGCGCCGCATTCTCGGCGCGCGGGCGTGACTGAACCCCCAGGTCCGACAGATGCGCCGCCAAGTTGCCGATATCGTCCAGAGACCGTGCATACAGCCGGAAACTGGCATAGCTTTCAGGTTCGGCCACGGGTTCGGTCCAGTTGGCAGGCGTCGCGGACAGGTCGTCCCGGAACCGTTCGACCGCCAGCAAGTCGGGGACCGACAGGAAAACAGCCGCGCGCGGCCAGATCTCGGCGGGAACGACACCGATCACCTGCAGGTCGCGGCGCGCATTTTCGCGCTGACCGTCCACTTCGCGCCCGATGATCATGTCAAGCGTATCCCCGGCCCCGGCAGACAGGTCCTGCGCCAGCGCATCCGAAATCCAGACCTGACCGGGTGCGACGGGCGCGCCACCTATCAGCGGGTCGCCTGCCGCGGACGGGATCAGCGGCACGGCGCGTTCCAGCTTGCGGCTGGCCTCGTTGCGCACCGCATTGGCCGAGGTATTGATGGACCGCGTCGCAGGGACGACAAAGCCGACATCCTGCCGAACGCCAAGCGCGGCAAAGAACGCAGCATCATGCGCCCCGGCCCCAATGGCCAGGATCTCTCGGTTCGAGGGGTCCTCGATCAGCCTGCCCACCATCGTTCCGATGACGCCGTTCTTAAGCGCCAGAACGATCAGCAACGGGCCCAACACGCCCGCCAGCGCCGCGATGAAACACAGCGCGGCCTGCCAGTCATGGCGCAGCTCCCGCAGGGCAAGAGTGACCGGAATGCGCATCATCATGCCACCCGCGCCGCGGCGCGGCCCTTGGTCGAAAAGATCGAATAGGATTGCCCCTGGTGGTTGAGGATGCGGTGATCCGCACGCGGCGTATGCGCAAATTCCCCCGATTGGGCCTGATGGCTGGCCAGAACCACGGCCGACCCGGCCTCGGCCGCCAGATGCACGATCAGGGCCTCGACCTCGACCACATTGGCCGGGTCCAGCGCCGAAACCGGTTCGTCCAGCAGCAAGACGGCGGGCCGCCCCAGCAAGGCCCGCGCAACCGACACGCGCTGACGCTGACCCACCGAAAGCTGGCCGGGTTTGCGCGCCCTGAAGTCCCCCAGACCCATGGCGCGGATCAGGTGATCCTGCCATTCGGCATCCACCTGTTGACCGGCAACACGCACTGGCAGTTCGATATTTTCCTGCAAGGACAGGTACGGCACCAGCGTATTGGTCTGCAGAACAAACCCCATCCGGTCCGGGCCCGCATAATCAGCGCGCGGCGTGTCCCCGGTAACGGCGACCCCGGCAATCTCGTGCCGGGTATCGGGAAACGCCGCCACGGGCAGCGCCCCGGCAATCAACCCCAGAGCGGTGCTTTTGCCGGCGCCGCTGACGGCGTCCAGAACGATGGTTTCCCCGGCATGCAGGTCCAGTTCCTCGATCACGACGAAAAAGCCCGGCGCCCGTTCAATGCCAAGGTTCCGGATCGCAATCACGTTGCGCGACCTGTCAGGGGCGGCTGAGGACAAGAGCAACCCCTCCCAATTCGACCTTCGACTTGGTGTTGATCTGCACCGGCACGTTCGGCTCGATCCGCTTGCCGTCGACTTTCGTGCCGTTCGACGACCCTAGATCCGTCAGCATGATCTTGCGATCCGTCAGGGACAGGCTGGCGTGGCGGCGGCTGAGATTGCGGTCCGTGACCGTCAGCGCGTTTTCCCCGGCCCGGCCGATGGTGACGCCCGATTGCAGCTGGGCGGCGCTGAACTGTGCCGAGACCGACCCCATGGACGCCGCTAGTATGGCGCGCCCCTTGGGCTTGGCAACGGCGGCACCGCCACCGGATTTGCGGACGCCATCGCCCCCGCGCGACCGGGACGCCACATAATACATCCCGCCAATCACCAACGCACCTGCCCCACACAGGACGGCCAAAATGACCCAGATCCCGCCATCTGACGGCTGCGGTGGCCCAGAGCCCGGATTCTCGGGGTCGCATGTTTCCTTGTGCGCGCTGAACGGCACGCCCGCATCCCGCAGGAACCCGGCAATCGGGTTGGCCGACGACGCCCAGAAGGTGTTGTTCGTAGGTGTCCGGCCATCCGAGCTCCAGACCGAGATGACGGTATTGATCCCCAGGACCGACCCGCAGAAATCAATCAGCGGCCCGCCCGAATTGCCCTGGTTGACCGAGGCCGTATGCTGCACGATCTCAAGCGTCCGCCCGGTTTCGTTGAAGGACCCCGGTGCGACCTTGCTGATCGCGCCCTGCGTCAGCGTGGTTTCGAAATAGGCAAGCTTGTCGCGCCGTTCGTTGATCTGGTCGGACGATCCCGGATAGCCAAGCGCCGCGACCTGCTCGCCCTTCAGCGGCTTGCCTTCGCGCAGAACCAGGATGCCCGGTTCGTGCCCATCCGCATCCAGCGGCTCGATCCGCAGCACCGCAAGGTCCAGTTCACGCGATGTATGCAGAACCTTGGCGGCATAAAAGAATATCTGGTTGTCGCGCTTGAACCCGACCTGGATTTCATGACCGCCGTCAATAACGTGATAGTTGGTTATATAGTAATATCCCCGCCCATCGGGCAGCGGCGACAGGACAAAACCCGACCCGGTGGCGAATCCGCCCCCCAGCTCGACCAGGGTGCGCCCCATGGCGCCATCGGCGCGTTCAACCACCTGCGGCTGAATCTGTGCCCAGGCGGCAGAGCCCCATGGCGACAACAGGCAAGCAAGAACAACAAAAAGGGATCGGATCAAACGCAAACTACTTACCTCACGGTTCCCAATGCAATTACGGACAGGGCGACGACCAGTATGAACAACAGGACAAGGATCACCGCCCCCGACTTTTTCCACGACCGCTGCTTGCGGCCACCGGTACGGCTGACGGGGCCTGCGGTCTTGCCGACAGCGCCCCCTGACGAGGGCTTTACCGTGGCCTGCAAGTCGATGCCGACCATGCGGGCGAAATCCCGCGCCGACTGTATCCGGTCGCGGGGCAGCAACCGGCATCCTTTGTCGATGGCGTTCAGCAAGGCATCGTCATATTCGGCCTGGACACGGTTACGCGCCAGATTCTGCCGGATCGGCACATAAGGGTCACGACCGGTGGACTTGTGTTCGTTCCAGCGTTCTTCCGCGTCCGGCGGTCGGCTTTGCGATACAAGTTCGTACAACACCACCGATAGCGCGAAAAGGTCGCTCCAGGGCCCCATGCGGACACCGGCGGGCAAGCGCAGCCTGTCGGGCGGGAATTGTTCGATCGCCGCCCATTGTCGGGAATAGGCGACCGGCAGCCCCTTGGACTTGCCCATCAGGCGCGCGGCACCGAAATCAATCAGGATCGGCTGGCCGTCCTTGCGGATCATGATATTCGCCGGTTTCATGTCGCAGTGGACAATGCCGACCTCATGCACCGCTTTCAGCGCGCTGAGCATGGATTGCAGAAGGGTCATGACCAGGTCCTGCGGCACATGCCCCCGTGCGTCGATCATCCGCCCCATCATCCGGTTCAACGGATCGCCATGGATGTATTCCATGACACAATAGGCCGTCTTGTGCTTGCGAAACGCCGCGCGCACCTTGATCAGACCCTGCTGGCGCGGCAGGTCACACAGCAGATTGGCCTCGGTCAGAAACGCTTCGAGACCTGTATGGAACAGGTTCTTTCCCTCGGGCGATGCGACCACCGTATTGTCGTCGTGACGGTTGGCATACCCAGACGGGAAATACTCTTTTATCGCAAAAACCTCGCCCGATTTCTTGTGCCGGGACCGATAGGTTATCCCGAAACCGCCCTGTCCCAGCACATCGCCAAGAACGTAGCCGGCAAAGGTCTCTCCTTTGGGCAGTTGGTCGGTCACGGGCGGGCTTACCTTTCCTCTTCCAATTGTTCCGGGGGCGTTTCCCCGGTGGGTTCTTCAGGTTCGACCGGGTCTTGTGGTTGTTCGGGTTCGGTGGCGGGCGGTTCCGAAACCTCCGGCTCCGGGGCCGGTTCCTCGCCGGTTTCGGGCGGGGTCACGGGGTCCTCTTCGGGGGTTACGGGCTGATCCCCGTCGTCCTGCGGTTCGGGCTGGACCGGTTCGTCGACAGTGCTGTCGCCGATACTTTGTTCGGCCTGCGGCTGGGGCGCGGGGGCGGTCTGCGCCTGCGCGTCGGGCTGTTCCGGCGGCGGATCATCGGGCTTGAACGACGCAAAGGCCGCCGCAACCGCAGCCAGCCCGCCAAGCGCGACTGCCACGTATTTCAGCGTCTTCTTTCCATTCCCGGCTTCGGTAAACGCCCACTGGCTGCCGCGCATAAGACTGCTCATGCCGTCCTGCATATGGGCGTAGACGATAACCGTGGTGTTGTCCTGCCGGGGCTTGCCCTTTGCCTCGACCGCGTTCAGCAGGTCCGATGCGACGCCCCGCATATCGCGGGTCTTGCCGCTTTGCAGAATGGCCGCGATCTCGGATTGCGACAGGGTATCCAGACCGTCCGAACATGACAGCACCAGGTCGCCGGGCTTGAGGCTGACAGAGTTGACATCGACCAGCGACAGGGCCTCGCCCATCAAAGCCGAACGCAATGCGTTGCGCCGCGGGTTGTTGTCTGCCTCTTCCTGCGTGATCTTTCCGGCGGCAACCATCTGCAGCAACTCGCCATAAAGCGAGTGATCCGCATTCAGACGCCTGATCCGGCCTTCGCGCAGCAGGAACAGGCTGCTGTCACCGACAGAGACCCAAACCAGCCGGTCACCCAGTTTCAGCGCGGCAACAAGCGTACAGCCCATGCCCTTGAGGTCGGGCTGGGTCGAGATACGCTGCCGCAACGCGTCATTCGCCGCGGCCAGTGCCTCTTGCAGCCGGTCGCGGGGGCGCGGCGCTGTCGAGCCGCTGACGAAATGTTCCTTGAACGCCGCAAGGGCAAGGTTCGATGCAACCTCGCCTCCGGCATGACCGCCCATCCCATCCGCCAGCAGCATCAGAATATCGGATTTCGGGTCCCGCTCATTCTGATAAACGATCTCAAGCGCGTCTTCCTGGTTATCACGTTGACCCTGGCTTTGTTTGCCACTGATGATTGTCATCTTGGTTTCAGTCGCCCGAGCTTTCGGCCAGTTCAGACCAGTCGAAATCTTCGTTGCAGAACGCAACGAAACGTACGTGCGTCTGCTTTGACAGCTCGATCAGCGCATAGTTTTCCAGCGGCATCGTGGTCGCCACGATCTGCCCATTTATGCGGCTGATATTGCGGCCCGTTCCCGGAGCGGCAAAAAACACGCGGTTGGCGTCGTCAAAGATGATCCGCAAATGATCCTTGCCGGACACCATCTTGTCGCCGAAATCCAGCGAAACACGTTCATCCGCATCACGGCCCAGCGTGTTCATCCCCGACCCCAGGTTGACGGACTGACCCAGGCCCGGCCCCTTGACCACAACAAGCCAACCGGTGATCGGGTCAACCATCGGGTCGAACTCGGCCTTGTCAGTAAAGTTCTTGGACATGCCGCCGTGATAGATCTGGGTCTTTTCGGTTTCGACATATTCCGTCGGTGCCTCACTGAAAGACGAACCACCCATGGCATGGGTCGCCTCATTGTCCGACGGAGAGATGCTTTCGGTGAAACCTTCATCCGCACCAAAATCCAGATCATCGTTCAGCTCTTCTTCGTCCTTGTCGAACAGCCAGCTTGTCTTGTTGTCATTGCCCATGTCGTTACCTTTCCTGTCGTTACGGTCGCGGGTCAGGCCCGGACCAGTTTCAGGCGTACGGACCCAAGGCCCAAAGTGTCACCCACGTTGATCTTCTGCGCGCCCTTGATCTTGCGATCATTGACCAGTGTTCCGTTCAGACTGTCCAGGTCAGTCACCGTGAAGCGGCCATCGGGCGTTCCGTTCAGTTCGGCGTGAACCCGCGATACACCGCCATCCGGGATCACCACCGCATTCGTACCAGACCGTCCCAGCGTCGCCGTCCCGGCCGGGACCGCAAAACGGTGCCCGTTATCCACCCGTACAAGGTAAGCCAAAGGCGGCGCTGCGCTGACCTGCGTATGGATGTCGTCATCCTGACGCAGCACCGATTCAGGCGACCCCGGTTCATCGTCGAACAGATCCTGGTCACCGTCCAGTTCATCACCATCCGAACGTCCGCCCCGCCGCGACAGCAGCAGAACCAACAGCAACAGCAGCAAAGCCGCAACACCGGCGCCGATGTAAACATACATCGCCGGCAGACCCAGGATCATGTTTTCGGCATCTTCTTCCGGCTCCGCCGCATCCTGCGGATCTTCCTCGGCCGGGGGCACATTGGCCGGTTGGAACTCGGCCACATAGCTTTCGGTTTGGGTCCGGCCCGGCTGACCGATAACCGGTTCGATCATGTCAATCGTGATACGCGCAGGCGCCGGATCACCAACCGGAACGATCAGGCCCGACCCCTTGACCGACTTGGCATAGGAGCTGATGAATTCCGAAACCACCGAAGACGCGGTGGTCGGGCTTTGAAGATAGACCTCTTCCATCAACCCCTTTTGCGGGTCGGTCAGCCGTTTCAGCACGTCAATGCCGCGGGTCGTCCGCGCATTGCCCTGCGCCCGCCAGAACATGCCAAGCGCGGAAACCGACACGCCGGCCTCTTCCGCGGCGGCGGTGATTTCCTCGACAGTGGCCAGACCTTCTTCGTCACCATCGGTAATCAGGATCAGGTTCTTCAGCAGCGCATCATCCTGCTGGCTCAGCAACTCGATCGCACGGGTCGCGTTGGCAACCAGGCGCGTGTTGCGTTCCTTGATGTCCAGCGATTTCACCACATCCTGCGCCGCGGCATGGTTGGTCGAAAATGGCGAAAGCTCGACAATGTCGTTGCCAAACCCATAGATGGCGACCTTTTCCTCCGATGGCAGGTTCGACACAACCTGGCTGATCAGGTCGCGTTCACGGGTCCAGCTGCGCTTGCGGCCGCTGGCATCGCCCACCGACAGATCGATCAGAACCATGGTCGCCGACAGGGTCACGTCACCGGGCAGTTCATCCACCGATTTGACGAAATCGAAATCGGCCTTTTTCTCGCCCAGCGGGCGGAACCGCATGTCACCGCGTTCATTCCCCGAAGGGACACGCACCAGACAGCTGTCTTCGGGGGCTGGGGCCGGCGGGGCACAATCCAGAATGGCAAGCCCCGTCGCCGGGGCGCGGGTTGCCGAATCCTGTGCCTGTGCGCCGGTGGCAACAAGCAACGCGGCCGCCACCGCAATTATTCTGCGTGAAATACGATTGGTCACGATCCCAAGACCCCCCTCAGGCTGGACGTCCCGGCCGCCGCATGCGTCGACAGGCGCCGACCGGACGTAAAGTTACTTAGATTGACAGGGCGCGATATGCGGCCTTGATCCGGTTCAGCTCGGACCGGGCGACCGACGGATCGGTGCCGCTGGCCACGTCGCTTTCAAGCGCGCCAAGCTGCTTGTCCAGGGCATTGACCTGCGCCAGCTTGGCCGGGTCGGATGCCGAAGCGGCCCGCGCCTTGGCGCCCTGGGCCTTGACCTCGGCGATCTGCGAGCGCAGCGCATTGATCTGCTGCTGATTGGCGTTCTTCTGCGCCGCCAACTGGGCGTTGCGCTGTTCCGCCGCCTGGTTCTGGGCGATGATGGCGTTGGCCTGGGCCTTGTTGTTGGCAATCTGGCGGTCGTATTCGCCCGAATTCAGGTTGTTGATATTGTCGAACAGGGTCGCCGTCGTCGGGTCTGTCGACCCGGTACAGGCGGCCACGGCCACAAGGGCTGCAAAAGCGACGGGTTTGGAAAAACGCGTAAGATCATAAGTCATTGGCACACACTATATTTAGAAAACCCGCACTGTCGGAAACAGCGCGGGTCGAGGAAAATCAAAGCAGGTTAATCGAGGCGCGGGTCCTGGCCAGGCGGTTCTTGTTGCTGACCGCGGCCTGGGTTGCGCCACCAAGACCGGGCTGGCCCTTGCCGGATGCGGTCTTCAACTCGCCAATGGTCTTGTCCATGTTCTGTTCGCTGCGCTTGAGCTCGCCCGAAACAACCTGACGGTTCGATTTGATGGCCTTGACCCGCGTATTATAGGCCGATTGCGAGATCTGCTGACCGTCAAGCTGACGGCGCAGCGATTTCAGTTCGGCATCCTGCGAACGCAGAACCGAACGCAGATTGGCCTCGACCGAGTTCAGCTGTTTGCTGACATTGGACAGGTTGGCCAGAACCGCCTTGCTGTTGACGATTTCAACATTCTTGGCGGCCGCTTTCTTGCCGACCTGGTTGCCGCCGATCCCACCGATCAGGCCACCCGCGGCGGCACCAGCAGCACAATCGCTGCCCCCACCGCCCAGCAACAGGGCAACGCCGCATCCAACAGCTGCACCGGCCAGCGCACCCTGCACGGTGTTGTTGACGATGATGTCTTTGGAAACCTGGTCCAGACTGCGGACCTGTTTTTCAAGCTGCTTTTCCTGTTGGGTCTTCCCGGCAACCGAGGACGTAGAGGCAGATGAAAAGGATTCTTCGGTACATGCCGACAAAACCAGGGTAAAAATTGCGAACAAAGAAAGCGCGGCAGAACGCATTAAACTACTCCGTAATAACAAATGTTCTTCGTGTTTGATTATTGATTCACATACTTTTTATTTTCAATCAACGATTCGCATTGGTCCGAATGTACTGAAAATTTCGCCGGGCATCCGCCTTAAAGCCCGATTTTACGATTTAGTCCTCATGTCGGGAGGAGTTATGAAAATACCTTTTGAATTCAGAGACAAACTGTCCCTGGCCAATGACCTTATGCAATTTGCAGCCCATATTGCGGCAGGTTTCGGCGCCCTAATGGCTTTCCTTGGGCTTTCGTCGAACCTGGTAAACAATTCTCGCAGTTCCGTCCTGAATGTTGACGTAAATTCACTATCTCTTCCGATGCGGATGACCCTGCTGATGCTGATTGCCGCAGCATTGGGTTGGGGGATGGGCGCGCTGGTTGCGTGGCTCAGCCGGTCCCGGAACGAGGCCAAGGGGTTTGCCGCCTATGTCATCGCGATCATGTGGGGCGGATTGATGGTCGGCGCGGCGGATTGGCTGGCCGTCGACCCCCGCAGGCAGATCCTGTCAGAGGTCATGCTGTACACGATTGCGGGCACGGGTTTTGCGCTTTGGGTGGCCGGTATCCACCTGCGTGGCGCCCGGTCGGACGGGCCGCGCGCATTACGCATTCGGTGCGATGCGCTTTTGTTTTTCACAGGTGGCTGCGGCCTGTTCATGGTCCTGACACTGCTGGGGGCAAGCCAATGAAGATCGGAGGACCCCTGGGCGAACAGAACGCCGCCCGGCTGCTGAGCGCCGCGGCGCTGCTGGACCTGATGTTCATCGGGTTTTTGCAATCGGCCATCCAACCCACGCTTAAGCTGGAACTGGGTTTGCGCCAAACCGGGCTGGCGCTGCCTGCCGCGCTGTATCTGCTGCTGCTGCTGTGTTACTGGCTGCTGTGCGAGGGCCTTTTGGGCGGGCACAGCTTTGGCCGTTTCGTGATGCGGCTGCAAATGCGCGACAAGCAGGGGCGCCCGGTTTCCGCGGTGCGGCGGTCGACACGGGCCTTGAAAAAGGTGCTGTCGCTGGGCCTGACCGGCCTGAACCCAAATGCGGCCGCGCCGTATGACAAGGCTGCCGGTGTCGTCTGGTACAGCCCGATTGCCCCCGGCCGGGCCAAACCGATCGGGATGTGGCGGCTTGCCGTGATGACCGGCGCCGACAAGGGTAAATTCGTCGAGTTTGGCAAGGTGCCGGGCCTCCAATCCTCGCAGCAGATCAGGATCGGCCGGGAACAGGGATGGGCGGACCTGGTACTGAGCCGCAGCGAAAAGGCATCGGGACGCCATTGTGTCCTGCGGGTTGAACGAAACGGCGACCTGATGATCCGCGATACGGGCACCGATGGCAAAGGATCCTCGAACGGGACCTCGGTCGGGCGCAAACGCGTGAAACCAGGGCAATGGGTGCCGCTTGGCCCCGAAGGCCGCTTTGAAGTGGCCGGAACGACCCTGAAAGTCCTGCGATGACCCCGTCAACGCCAACCGTCGCATGAAAACGGGGCCCGCAAGGGCCCCGCCATGGGATTGGTCACGTTTTGACGGAACGGATCAGGGATTGCCCGGCGTCGCCGTCAGCTTCTCCATCACCTTGTCCAGGCTGAACGAGGCCGCCTCTTGCCGGGGCGGGTATTCCTGGAAGGTTTGCAGGAACTGACCCACATATTGCTGGGCAGGAACCAGCATATAGGCCCGGTCCAGCAGCCAGTCGTAATAGGTGTTCGACGTGCGATACGCGCGCTCATAAGGATCGCGACGCAGGTTAAAGATCAGCGGCACGCGCAACGGTGTCAGCGGCTCCATCCACGCGCGGAACGTACCCCAGGCTTTCTGTTCCAGGAACGTGATTTTCCAGTCGTTGAACCGAAGCGCGGCAAGGTCCCCGTCATCGGTGAAATAGAAGATTTCGTTGCGGGGGCTTTCCGCCGTTTCGCCGGTCAGCATCGGCAGAATGTTGTAGCCGTCCAGATGCACCTTGTAATCACGGCCGCCGCCAACCTCGGCAACGGAAACACCGGTCAGCAGGTCTTCTTTGACCGTGTCGTTCCCGGCAACCGCCAGGAAGGTCGGGAACCAGTCCATATGGTGCACGATCTCGTTCGACACGGTATCTTCCGCGATCTTGCCGGGCCAGCGGACCATGGCCGGAACACGCCACGCGCCTTCCCATTGGGTGTTCTTTTCACCCCAGAACGGGGTCATGGCGGCATCTGGCCAGGTGTTCATATGCGGGCCATTATCGGTCGAGTAGAAGACCAGCGTGTTGTCGGCGATCCCCAGTTCGTCAAGCACGGCAAGGAATTCGCCGATATGCAGGTCATGTTCGACCATACCGGCAGAATATTCGTCCAGGTGACGGCCCGCGATTTCGTCCGCCTGGGTCCGCATTTCATCCTTGACGTGGGTGCGGAAATGCATCCGGGTCCCGGACCACCAGACAAACCACGGATTGCCCTCCTCTTCCTGGCGCTTGATGAAATCAATCGCCGCGGCAACCGTTTCGTCATCGACGGTTTCCATGCGCTTCTTGGTCAGGGGGCCGGTATCTTCGATCTCGCCACCGGCAAAAGACTTGATCACGCCGCGCGGTCCAAAGTTCTCGCGAAATTCCGGGCTGGCCGGATAATCCTCATTCTCGGGCTCTTCCTCGGCGTTCAGGTGGTAGAGATTGCCAAAGAATTCATCGAAACCGTGATTGGTCGGCAGGTGTTCATCCCGGTCGCCCAGGTGGTTCTTGCCGAACTGACCGGTTGCATAGCCCTGCGCCTTGAGCATGCCCGCAATGGTCGGGTCCTCGACCTGCATGCCTTCTTCGGCTCCGGGCAGTCCCACCTTGCTGAGGCCGGTCCGGAACACCGATTGGCCGGTGATAAAGGACGACCGTCCCGCGGTACAGGATTGTTCGCCGTAATAATCGGTGAAAATCATGCCTTCATCGGCGATCCGGTCGATATTGGGCGTTTCATACCCCATCAGACCCATCGTATAGGCCGAGATGTTGGACTGGCCGATATCATCGCCCCAGATCACAAGGATGTTCGGCTTGTCAGCGCCATCCCCGTCGGTCTGTGCAACGGCCGGTGCGGCCAGCGCGACGACGGCGGACACCGTGGCGATGCGGCGCAAATTGCGCCCCAGATCACCAAGCGTTCGGTATTTGGACATTATCATTCCCTCCTAGTTGCTTTCTTCAAATATTCTGGTGTGGCGGCGGCAGGCGTCTATGCGCCGGGTTCGTGGCCAAGTACCGCTGTCAGCTTCTTCGTGGCAGACGACACTGATGTGACGCGCCTCTGGCTGGGGTCGAAATTTGCAACCCGTTCGCTAAAAACCTGTGAACACAAAAACACTTCAACCGGCAGAAATCAAATCGTTTAACGTTAATCCCGCCCGACCATTGCCGTGGGGGCAAGACAGCATGTTTGCCCATGGCCCGCACACAGACGAGTGTTGCCCGATGGCGCGATAGGAACTAGTTTCGCGCGCAGGCTCGGCCCGCATGTCGAGAGGCCGGGTCACACGTTTCGATACTGAAACCAAGAAATTTTCATCACGCAGGGGGACACCGAAATGTCATTGGAGCTTAACGAAGTCTGTAACGGCCTGGGGTTCCCCGAAGGTCCGGTGGCAATGGATGACGGATCGGTCCTGTTTGTCGACATCAAGGAACAGACCCTTGCACGGCTGGGCACGGACGGCCAGGTCGCGGTTGTGGCGCATATCCCCGGTGGGCCGAACGGCGTGGCCATCGGACCGGACGGGGCGGCCTATGTCTGCAACAATGGCGGTGTCTACAGCTTTGTTCCCTATGGGCCGGACGGCATCATCGTCCCCGCGCCGATCAGGCCCAATTACAAGGGCGGTTCCGTGCACCGTGTCGACCTGTCGACCGGCGCGGTCACGCAGCTTTTCGACAGCTATGACGGCAAGCGGCTGATTGCGCCCGACGATATCGTTTTCGATGCGGATGGCGGGTTCTGGTTTACCGATACCGGCATCGAAGACGAGGAATCCACGCGCTATGGCGGTCTCTACTATGCCACGATCGACGGGCAGACGCTGAAAAAGGCGGCCACGATCCCGATGCCGAACGGTGTCGGCCTGTCGCCGGATGGCAAGACCGTCTATGTGTCCGACACCGTCTATGGCCGTCTGTGGGCGATGGAGATCACGGCCCCCGGCGAGGTCAAGCCCGGCCCGATCCCCGGCATGCCCGGAAACGTGGTGCAAACCCTGCCCGGCTATCAATGGCTGGACAGCCTGAAGGTCGAACAGGACGGGCGCATCTGCGTGGGCACGATCTTTAACGGCGGGATCACGGTATTCAGCCCGGACGGAACCGTCGAACATGTCGAGGTCCCGGACCTGTTTACCACCAACATGTGCTTTGGCGGCGATGATATGCGCGACCTGTGGATCACGGCATCCAGCACCGGCAAAATCTACAAGACCCGGTGGCCCCGGCCCGGCCTGAAACTGGAATTCACCGCCTGACCGGGCGCGGGTTCAACCCATGCGGGAAAATGGCGTGACATTTTGGTTGCCTTTTGATCAAACTATTGCAGCCCCTTGCCTGCCAGAGGTGGCGGGGCAAATCTCGGTCATGTAAAACTGCTGAAAATGGGGGAAAATCGGGATATCACCACGCACCAACCGTCACATCTGGGGCAACGGCGCCAGGTGGCGGTTCTGTTTGCGGATATGGTCGATTACACCGCGATCGTTTCCGAGCTTGGCGAGGAAAAATCTCTCGACTTCATCCGAATGGTCTATGACACGCTGACCCGAACGGTCGAGGCCCATGGCGGCACGGTGCGTGACTTTGCCGGTGACAGCATCATGGCCCTGTTCGGCATCCCCGAAGCGCTGGAGGACCCGGCCCTGCGGGCCTGTCGCGCCGCGCTGGCAATTCACGCCGCCTTTGCCGAGGCCGCAGACGAGATCGACGCCCGGTTCGGCGTCCGCCCGCAAGTGCGGATCGGGATAAGTTCGGGCACGGTTCTGATGGCCGCCGTTCAGGGCGAAGGCAGCCCCGCCACCGCCGTGGGCAGCACGGTGAACCTGGCCTCGCGGATCGAAAGCCTGGCGCAGGCGGGCAGCACGTTGATCTGCGACACCACCCGGCGGCTTGTCGAATGGGTGACCGACCTGCGCTTTTTCGGCGAACACCAGATCAAGGGCCTGACCAAGCCACACAAGCTGTGGCAATTGCAATCCATCCGCAATGCCGCCACCCGGTTCGACGCCTCGCTTGCCCGTGGGCTGAGCAGCTATGTGGGCCGGGTGCCGGAACTCAGGCTGATGTCCGACACGCTGCACCAGCCGCGGGACCTGTCGGTCATCGACCTGGTGGCAGAGCCGGGGCTGGGCAAGACGCGCCTGGTGTTCGAGTTCCTGCAAAGGGTGACGCCCGAGGATGCCGACGTCCTGTCGGGCTATTGTTTCGCCGACAGGCAACAGGTGCCCTTTTTGCCATTCCTCGAAATCGTCCGCGCCGCGTTTCGCATCCGCGAGGATGACGATCCGGCGGAAATCTCGCGCAAACTGGGCAAGGGCCTGCATGGCGCGGGGCTGGGATCGGTCGAAAACCTTGGCCTGTTGCACAACCTTCTGGGGCTGGCACCACCCGACGGCGCGCTGGACGGTATGGACGGTGTTCTGATCGGCCTGCACACGCGCGAATTGCTGCCCGCCCTGCTAAAGGCCAAGTGCAGCCAGGACAAGGTGATCCTGCTGATCGAAGACGCCCATTGGCTGGACCGCGCCTCGGAAGATCTGTTGCGCAGCATCATCGAAAGCGGTGAACACGCGAACCTGCTGATCATCCAGACCCGCCGCCCCGAATACGTTCCGGCCTGGCTGGACGCCCCGTGCGTGACGACGATTGCGCTTAACCCGCTGGGGCCGGATGACATCGGCTATCTTGCGCAGACGCGGCTGGGGGTCGATGCCCTGCCCGACGCGCTGTTGGACCAGTTGACCGAACGGGCCGGGGGCAACCCGCTTTTTGGCGAGGAAATCCTGAGTTTCCTGCTGGATCAGGGCGCCCTGCGGGTCGATGCGGGCCAGGTCGCATACGACGCGGAAATTGCGGGCCGCGAATTGCCCGTCAGCATGCAGGGTTTGCTGGCCTCAAGACTGGAACGGCTGCTGCCCGAAGACCGCCGCATCCTGCAGGCCGCCGCCGTGATCGGGCGTCGGTTTGATCCGGGCCTGCTGTCCCATCTGGTCGAAGACGCCGATCAGACCGGCGCAGCGCTGGACCGGTTGCAATCGCAGGATGTCATCTACCGCGAGCCCAACACGTCGGACTATCTGTTCAAGCATGTTCTGCTGCGCGATTCGGTCTATCAAAGCCTTGTGTCCTCGCAACGGGAAAAGCTGCACCTGGACATTGCCGAGACCCTTGAGAACCGAAACGCAAACCGCCTGCAGGAAGCCGCGGAAACGCTGGCCTATCACTATGGGCACACCGATCGCACCGACAAGGCGTTTGCCTATAACACGATGGCCGGTGAACGCAGCCTGGGCATCTATTCCCTGGACGAGGCCAACAGGTATTTCGAAACCGCGCTTGACCTGTACCAAGGCGCACCCGACTGCGCGACAAACACGCAATTCACGGCGTTTCTGTCCAACTATGCGCTGTGTTCGAACCTGTCGCTGCGCGTGCTGAAGCTGATCGCGCTTGCCGATACGGTTCGCCCCATTCTGGACGAGGTCGGCGACAGCCGCCACCATGCGCTGTACCTGCATCACTATGTGTCCTGCCTAGTGTGCAACGGCAAATACCGCGAGGCCGACCGGGTGCAGACCCGGCTGACCGAGATGGCCGAACGGCTTGGCGACCCCGAGGCGCTGGCCTATGCCATGATCAATGAACTGTCGGTGTCGATCTATTATTCCCCGATCACCAACGAAGCCTTCGAAGCCAAGAAGATCAAGATCGAGGCCGCCCTGAGCAAGATCGACGACGCCTATATCCAGAATTTCTATCACGCCACCGTCGGCTGGAACGAACTGACGCGCGGCCGGGTGGCCAATGCGCACAAAGCCTCGGACCGCATGATTGCCATCGGCACCACCAATAATGATGCCCGTTCGCTGGGCTATGGCACCGCGATGAAGGCGCTTATCGCGATGGTGACCGACGACCACGAACTTGCGCTGAAGATGGCCCAGGAGGCACAGCGCGCGTCGCGGGTCGAGTTCGAGCTGGCCATCGCCGAAGCCGCCCGTGTCGGGTCGCTTGTGCCGCTGGGCAAGCCCGGCGCGCTTGAGACCGTGAAACGGCATGTGCAAAGCTGCGATGCAAAGGGCTGGACCCTGTTCACCATCGGGCCGGAAACGATGCTGGGCGTGGCCTATGCCATGAACGGGCAGATCGCCGAAGGATTGCAGCAGATCCGCACCGTGATCGAACGACGTGACGCCGAAGGCACGCAGGTGTCTGCGGATTGGGGCCGGCTGTTCCTGTGCGAGATGCATCTTGCCATTCTCTCGGGCGAGGGCGGCGGCTCGGTCGCTGTGCTGCTGCGCAATTTACGTTCCATCCTGCGGATCATGATCTCTGGTGAAAAAGAGCTGGTGGCGATGCTGGAGCAGGTGCGGGAAAACCCGCAATTCGACTCGGACGGGCATTACAACGCGCGCTGCGACATGATCATGGGCCTGCTGTGCAAAGCCCGCAAACGCAATGACCAGGCGGTCGAATACCTGACCAAGGCGCGCACGGTTGTCGAAATGGCTGGCCATTCGCCGATGCTGGCGCGGATCGATTCCGCGTTGTCCGAACTGCGCTGAACCCGGTCCCGCCGCGCGGGTCAGGTGGTCAGCCCGGACAGGTACCTGATCGCGGCGATACTGGGCAGGAACGTATACGCCCCGCCCCGCGCCCGTATCAGCCGCGGCAAACCATCCAGCCGGATTTCACGCCCGTCGGGCAGGTTCAACTCGAACCAGCTGGTTTCCGGCGTATTCGCCCCCAAAAGCGGATCGTTCGATCCGGTGATCCGCGGATCATGCAGGCCGAGGTTGATCCAGTCGCACATCACCGCTTCGAACTGCGCCCCGATATTGGCGCCGATAAAGCTTCCCAGCAATCCGCGTTCCTGATCATCGGGGTTTGCCGGGTCGAAATCCGGCCCATAGGACATCCCCCGCCGCACCAGCCTGCGGGTATAATTCGCGATCCGCTGCACAATCGGCCCGCCACGCGGGTTTCCCCGCCGCAGATGAGACCCCGCCGGACAGCGGGAACTGTGGGTGTAATCGAAATTGGTCAGCGAAACCGGTTCGTCGGGAAATTGCGCATCCGGCGACAGCTCGTATGGCACGCCGTTGCGCCAACGCCCGCACATCTGCGCGGCCACCACTTCACGCAGGGCACCGCGCATGTCCAGCCCCGGGCCGATGCGGTCCAGCCTTGCCGGGTCAGCCAGCAAGTCCCGGTCGGGATGCCCCAGCAACAGGTCGGCAGACCGGTCCAGGTACGCCTCGAAACCCGCCGCGTCCTGCGCCAGCACACGAAACGCATTGAACGATCCGTTGAACCCCAGGTCATGCGGCGACGGCACACGAAACGTCACCCCTTCTTGCCGGGTCGGATAGCCCAGCAAAGCGGTGCCCAGCGGGTCCATCGGTTCGTCGACACCGGCCTGGTCCGGGTCGATGATATGTTTGAACCGGGGCTGGGAAATCCCGTCAACATAGCCGAAAAACACCTTGCCATCCGGCAGGTTGCGCCCGTTGCGCACGCCCAGAACGGTAAAGGCCCGCGCCACCTGCTCCTGGGCCCGGTCCAGCGGCGCCTCGGTATCGGAATGGACCGAGGCGATCAGGTGCACGCGCTCGGGGCGGTCAAAGGGGGCGGGCCATGTTTCAGGGGCGCTGTCGCCGAAATCCCCGATCTTCATCGCGCGGGCCGTCATGCCCTGCACGAATTCCGTCGGAAAGGTCGCAAGATGTTCGGCTGGCGTCCCAAGGGCGCGCAGACCCTGAAACGTGATGCCTATGTTGAAACAGACCTCGGGCCGGATCGACCATGTCACATCCCGCGTGATGGCCGGGACATCCGCGCCGGTGCCGTCGACCGCAGCGGCCAGGAACGCGCGCGCGGCGGTCCGGTCGCTGACCTCAAGCACCAGGTGCCGGACAAAGTTGCGGCGATACCCCCGCAGGATATTCCCCTGAATGTCGGAAAGATTGAATTCTGTACTCACCAGCCCTGCCCGAATTTGCGGCGCACCTGCGCGGCCGAGACCCCCGGATAGGCGCGATAACCCCCACCCAATGAAATATTGCGATTGGCATGCAGCTGCAGGATGAACTCGCGCGGCAACGACCCCAGCATATGTGGCGGATCGTTCGGCGCGCGCCCCTTGGCGGCATCCTGCAACCCAAACAGATCGGTCGGGAAATCAGGCGCCTGAAACAGGTCATGCGCATGCACCCAGTCGATGAATTCCTCGACGTTTTGTTCCGTCGGAATCAGATGTTCCGCGTCGTCCACCAGCGAGATCACATCGTTGAAAACGCTGCCGATGGTGGTGATGAAGTCCCTGATATAATTGCTGAAATCCCCATCATAGACCGAAATCATGCAGATATTGTTGTCGATCAGCAAAAACCGCGCGAAATGCACGGTGCCGACATTGTCGAGCCCCGCAAAGATCTCGTCGACATTCTGGGCGATTGCCAGCGTCGCCCGCGCGCGCCCCGCCGGCGACGGATCCTTGAGAGGCATGATCAGGTTCATCATGCGCTGAACGTTCTCGCTGGGCTGCGGTGACGGCCGCGGCCCGCCGGGCAGTTTCGGTTTCGGGTCGCGCCATATCCAGTAGGGCACGACGATGTAACGCGACAAGAAAATGAACCAGCCTCGTTCCTGCAGGCTGTTCACATAGCGGTTGAGCCAACTGTCCCTGTTTGTCATCTTCTCATTCCTGCGAGAACGGGCACGGCGTACCGCCCCGCCAAGTACTTGAAACCTTGTACACATCGGTGCGGATCTGCAGCACCGGATCGTCTGACGCCTCGATCCCGTCGGTCAGCAGCCCGGGGTTGAAGCTCAGCTTTTCGGACTGGGCGTCCTGGTCTGCGGGCACGGCATCCAGCGTCAGGGTGCCCATCATGATGCGCTTGCGATGCGGTGGCCAGGGGCGGGTTGAATCGTTGAAGTCGTCGCCCACCTCGCCAATCATCATCATCAGCGAAAAGCGCGCGGGCTCGGATGCCAGGCGGGTCTTCAACTCGTCCTGCAAAAAGTCATCCTCGGGCGGGGCCGCAGGGTCGGTGCGCAGAACCCCGGCAATGGGCTGCCAGCTGAACCGCACCCAGCGGCGCATGCCGTCCGGGTCGGTCACGATGAACGTATGCACCGCATGATAGGCCGCCCGCACATAGCTGACCGGAGCCCCGATCGTGGCCGCCTGCAACACGCCCAGCTGGGCAAAGGGATTGCGATCCGCGAATTCGATGGCCCCGTCATCGGGGCTGATGGTTTCATTGGGATAGGGGTCGCGCTTGGGCAGGATCAACTGCAACAGGTTCACGATCTTTTGCCAGGGCGTTTCACCGGTATAAAGCTTGGGCTTGGCCGCATGGGCAAAGTCCAGAAAGGCCTCGGGCGTCGGGGCAAAGAACTCGGGCAGGGTCATGGCGATCAGGTCGGTGTCACGGTCCGGGGACAGGTGAAACCGTACCGCCAGCCCGCGCACGTCAGACCACCCGTCATGCACCGCCGCACAGCCCGACCCGTTCGAGAACCGGACAATGACATCGGTGCGCGCGGCGCTGAAATGTTCGGCCACGCAGAAATTCGCGGCAATCGGCGACGGCTCGAAATAGCCGGTCGCACTGATCCCTATGGTATGTACGGGACGTCGGTTTATGTCGCCGTCCGGGCGGCGCAGCACATCCACCAGCTTCTCGGCCATGCCGGGCTTACCCATGCCACCCCCTCGTCTGCGTTAACAGTTTGTTAATAACTTTTAAAACAACCTTAAGCACTTGGGCAACAAAGGCAACAAAGACCTTACATGGGGTCGGGTTGGTCGTGATTTTTCCCGGCGCCTGCCGCCATGGTTACCATTTGGTCAGCAAGTCGATTGCGCGCGCCCATTCGCCACTGTCACGGGTGGTCACGAACGCCTCGTCCATCAGGTCGTATGAGGCCGGTTTATGCGTCGCAAGGCCCACGACCTTGGGCAGGGGCGGGTTCAGGCGCACCAGCCTGTCCTTGAGGACCAGACGCGCCATCCAATACTGGTTCTCCGCCGATGTGGTCAGCAACAGCTCGATCAGCGCGCCCTTGGTGGCCGCCGACGTGATGCCAAACCATTTCAGCAGCCCCCAGTCATCGGGATCGCGGATCATTTCTTCGGAAATATCGGTCGGCTGCTGGCCGGTGCCGATGGAAATCGCTTCGACCTGATCCAGCCCCGCCGCCCGTTTCGAGGCAATCGCCACATTGATCCCGTTCAGGACCGGGTTGTTGGCAAAGGTACCGCCATCGGCAAAATACCCGTAATCGACACCGTCCGCGACAACGAGATGCGGCGGGAAATAGGTCGGTGCGGCCGAGCTTGCCATGGCCACGTCCAGCAGTTTAACCGCGCTCATGTCCAGCCACGCCTCGTGGCCCAGGTCCTGGTTCGTAATGGTAAAGGGGGCCCAGCCCTGCCCGTCATTGCGATGCAGGCAGACGGTGTTCACCGCCAGAACCAGATCAGGTGACAACGACCCGACCCTGCGGTCACCGACGATGGAATGGCCGATCTCGGCCAGACCCGAGGCATTATATTGCGACGCGGTAATGCCCGGACCGCCGCCCAGCTTGAATTTGCGCAGCACCCCGTCAAGGGCTCGGTCGACGACCGTCCGCTCGTTTTCGCGGAAAATCCGGTCGGCATCATCGCGGTAATTGGCGACCAGACCATCGATCAAGGCGCCCATATCCTTGCCCTGAGACCGCCCATCGGCCATGGCAACCGCAATCAGCCCACCGGTGGATGTGCCGGCGAAACCATCGGCCTTGTCCAGCATCCCGGTTTCCTGATGAAGGTGCTGAAGGATCAGACACGTGAGATATCCCCTGATCCCGCCCCCATCGCAGGACACCAGTTTGAAGGTCATCCGACAATTCCCATTCCGTTGCAATCCGTGACGGCACTGCCGTCTGCTTGGCCTTCACATATACAGATTCCATGCGCCAAGGGAACGCGGCCCGGTGTTCGAATTCAGGATCGTTGCCGATCTGCTGACCCCGTTCAGAACAAGGGCGAAAACCGCCCGGCAGGGCCGTTATTGGGTAAACCCCGGCCAGATCCGGGCAAGGTCCTTGCCAAGCAGGTCAGACAGGCCCGCATTGCGGTCGGAAAGGTGCCGGTTGAGAAATTCCCGCGTGCCCGCGCGCATGTCCGAAGGTGGCCGGTCCTGCGTCAGAACACGGTTCTGGACAAGCCGGTACCAGCGTTCATAGGCCGCGTTGGCTGCCCTGGCCCACCGCCCGGCCTGACCGCCGAAATGGTATGAATACCGATGCCGCGCCAGCACCCGCCCGACCCGGTTCAAGGCAAGCAACGTCTTTTCGCGGGATGGATAGGTCGTCCGGTTATGCCAGGTTTCGACCGTTTCCAACGGCAATGGCGGCACCCCGAGAAAGGCGGTGACGTGGTCCACCGTCTGTTGCTGACGCGACCGGAACTCTTCGAACAGAACCACATGCACCCGGTCGGGCCCAAGCGCGGACAGGTATTGCCGCAGCGGCGGCGCATAGGTCGATCCCAGCATGATCGACGGCTCAGAACTCAGCGCCTGTTCGAACGGCACGCAGGTGCGCCCGCTGCGCACCAGGTGCCAATATTGCGAAAAGGCTCTTTCGACCGGGTCGCGCAGAACAAAGATCATCCTGGCCTCGGGCGCCAGGGCCCGGATGCGGAACGCAGCCACATCCGACATCAGGTAGGTGGTCGTATCCTCGCCGACCAGACAGCCCGGCGGCGCCTCTGCAAACCGGTCGCCATACCACGCCTGAAACGCCGGGTCCGCCGGATCACGCCAGACCAGGTCCGCGTCATTCATCGTCAGGAAATCGGCATGCGCCACCGGATCATCGGCGTCAAAGAAATAGACCTCGTTCCTGGCCATCCAGACCTGGGGATGCTGGTCCAGAACCTGGTGCAGCGATGTCGTCCCGCATTTGGGGGCTCCGCCGATGATGAAATCGGGCACCTTCATCCGTTGAATGCTCCTTTGTCCTGCATAGGGGCGCTGCGGCCCCGAACCGGGCCCCGCCGTCGTGGATCAGCCCGCTGACCGGGTGTCAGGCTGGGCTGCGATCTCAGCACAGCGCGCCAAAAAGGCCACGTTCTGTGTGTCCTCGTTGAACTCTTGCTCGACCTTTTCGCGCGCCGCCCGCACCAGCCGCGCGGTCCGGTCCGGGTCCTGCAGCAAGGTGCGCAAATTGTGATACAGCCCTTCGGCATCCCGCTCGTCGCTCAGCATTCCGGTCTTTGCGTGGGTCACAAGCTCGGGTATCCCCGAATGCCGCGTGGTGCAGACCGGAGTGCCAAGCGCCATCGCCTCCATCAGGGTCACGGGAATGCCTTCCTGATCCCCATCCTGCGCGGTCTGGCTGGGCGCAAGAACCACATCTGCCTGCTGCATCCGGGCCAGCGCATCATGATGCGGCAAGGCGCCCAGAAACTGCACCCGGTCCTGCAACCCTGACCGGCGCACTTTGTCCCTCAGGTCATCTGCAAGCGGGCCATCACCGCCGATGTCATACCGCCAATCGACCTCGGGCGCACGGTCGCGCAACAGGGCCAGGGCCGCAAGCGCGCAATCCAGCCCCTTTTTCTCGACCAGTCGGCACACGCTGAACATCTGTACCGGCGCGCCGACAGGGGACGGTGAAAACGGATAGTCGGCAACCGGAATCCCCAGGTGGCGCGTTTCGACACGGGCCGCCGGTGCGCCACATTCGACAAGCTGCCGCGCGAATTGGGCATTGACGGTGACATGCAGATCGCCCTCGGCAAACAGGTCGCGATACAAGGCCATCGCGTTATTCTGATACTCTACACTGACATCGCGACCATGGAACACAGTCACCAGCGGCTGACGCCGGGCCCAGCCCGTCTTGGCCCGTGCCACCTCGACCGCACGATACCCGAAATGGGTGACAACCACATCGGCATCAATCTGGCGGCGCCATGACCGGCGGTCCAGCCGAGACCCAAGGCGATGCGACAGGCGGTATGGCAGAGTATTCAGAATTGGCGGCCGGGGCGGTGGCCAGGTCACGACGCGCAGGTCCTTCAGTGCCTCAGCCTGGCGCGCCGACAGGGGCACATCGCGGTCAAAGGTTTTGCAGGCCACTGTTACCTCGTGACCTTGCCCAATGGCATGGACCACCTGAGTGGTCACAAAGGTCTGGGACAGGGTCGGAAAGGTGGATACACAAAAGCAGATCTTCACGGGTAGGGGCTCCTCAATAGGTCTGCGTCAGGCCGAAGGCTGGCCATTGAACCGGGCCCGCGCCCGATCAAGCACTGCGAGGAAGTCCGCGTGCTGGCGCCCGAAATCCAGCGCGGGCCGCCGGGCATATTCCAGCGCCTGCCTGCTGAGCGTGTCATAGGCCATGGCATCCGACCACAAGCCCCGCAGCGCCGCGACCCAATCACCGATGGGCGCATCATGGGCCAGCACAATCCCGCCCGGCCCGATTGCCTGTGGCAGACCACCGCGGTCGGACCCGATCACCGGGATGCCGCTGCAATGCGCCTCGGATGCGACGCGGCCCCAGGCCTCTTGCCACTGGCTGGGGGCCAGCAACACCTTGGTCCGCCCATAGACCAATGACATATCGGTCGTGCGGCGCATGAACGTGACATTGGGCAGCGCCTTGATCTCGTCCGTGGTGCGGGCCAAAAGATCGTCCGGCAGCGTCCAGGCCTCGACAAAAAGAAACGGAATATCCGGGCAGGCCCGCGCCATCTCGCGGGCGATTTCGTATCCCTTGACGGGATGGATGTTGATCAGCGTGGCGTATTCGCGGGTGGACTGAAAGCTGTAGGCGTCGAATTGGATTGTTGGGGTGATCACGGCGCAGTCGATACCATAGGCCGCGCGATAGGTTTCGGCGGTAAAGTCGGAATTGGCGATGAAACTGGCGCCCGGAATGGCGCTGACATCGCCTTCGTTTTCCTCGAACTCGACATTGCGCAGATACAGGACCACCGGATAGCCCAACCGGGAAAACGCCTGCCCCAAAGCGGCGGACTTGCGGGTCTGGATGACGACAACATCGGGGCGAAACCGCGCGGCGGCGGCGGCCACCCGGTCCGGGTCGGCCGGGTCCCAGCTGCGCATGACTTCGTAGCCCTGGCTGCGGTCCACACTGAACGGCCTGCCCGTCAGCTTACGCTGCGCCCTCATGCGCAGGCCAAAGACACCACGGCCCGACAGCCCGCAATAGACCGCGCACTCATGCCCCTGACGGATGCTCTGCCGTATCAGATGGTCGGTGCTGTTCTGGGTGCCGCCGCTCGCCTCGGGCAGCCAGCCATTTCCGCCGGCAAACAGGATACGCATCTTCACCCCCTTACCACATGGGGCGTTTGCACGGCCTTGCGGGCAGGTGCCGGGTCCCAGCTTTTGCAGACCTGGTCGAACAGAACCGTATCAGAGGCATATAGTCCGCGGATCTGGTCCTGCTGCGCCTGCGTCAGGTCGGACCGCCTTGTGCGCGGCCCCGTGGTCCGGTTTGCGTGCACCAGGGCACCGGGTGCAAGGCCCGCCACCCGGGTCAGCCCTTCAGCCATGCGTTGAAACGGGATAAGCGTGTCGACCATCACCTTGTCGCGGTCGCAGATATAGTCCGACTGGCGGCGAAAGTGGAAAAACCGCATCACCGTATGCCGATAGGCGTCATCGGCGCCCATCCGCCCGACGAAGGCGTCAATCGGCTGAACCCCGATCATCCGGGCGGCGAACCTGCGGTCGGTTTCATTACGCCCCCCGGCCTTCAGATAGTCGAAGGCCGACAGGAAGCGGTCCACCGGGTCACGCAGGATCGCGATTTTGGGAAGCTTTTGCCAGGCCTGCGGGCAGGCTGTGCTGATCTCGTGCCAGGTCCGATGCCGAACACGGTAGCCAAACAGCGCATCTTCGACCGAGGTGCCCGCGTTCTTGGGAATATGCACCAGCACGAGGCCCCGCCGCAGGTACACCTGTTCAAGACCCGGATCGGTCCGCGGGCCGGACCGCGCGATCATCAGGTCCGGCGCAAGCCACCAGCCGACCGAAGTGCCGATCTGTCTTACCTGGCGCATGGCGACTCCTCGGGGGGTTGGGCCTCGGCGCAACGGCCGAGGGGATGGGCGAGGCGGGAAAGGCAACCGCGTTCGATCATGCCGCCCCCTTCGTTCTGCCCCGGCGCAGGGTTTCGACCCCCTGCACACAAAGCTGCCATGCGGTCGCCAGGACCGCGCGCCCAAAGGGGCAAAGCGCCAGAACCCCGGCGAAAACCGCATAGCTGAGGCTGAGACCGCCCAGCAGTTGCACTGCCGCGGGGCCAGACAGGATCGGCCGCAGGATCACCACCGCCCCATAGGCGACAAGACCCGCACAGAACAGCGGCAGGATACGGCTGCGAACGGTCCCCGGCCCGACCGGCCCTTTTCGGCTGACGAGAAACCACAGGGGAAACAGTTTGAGCATCGTGACACCGGCATAGGTCAGGGCCAGCTCGCGGACCCCGAACCGAACGCCCCAGACAAAGGCCGCGCAGGTCACGATGGCGGAAGCCAACCCCCACCACGCCATTTCGGTCGTACGTCCCTGGCTGACGAACAGCCACCCGGTCGGATTGGCCAGCGGCTGCGCCAGCGCCGCAAGTCCCAGCGCGGCAAATATCGGCGCGCTGTCGGCCCATTGCTGGCCCAGCAGAAACGGAACCGCCGTATCCGCCAGCCCCGTCATCGCGGCCACACCGGGCAGGATCGCCAGTTGCATCAGGCCGAAGACGCGGAAAAACGCATGCGCATAGCGGTGCGGTTCATCCTGCAATCGGGACAGCACCGGCACCATGACCTGCGACAAGGGCTGCGCCACCCGGTTCAGCGGAAACAGGATCAGCTTATAGGCGCGGTCATAAAACCCCAACGCCGCACCGCCCCAGAACCGGCCGATCAGGATGTTGTCCAGGTTGCGCGACAGGAAATTGGCCAGCTTGAACCCGGTCACCCCGGCGCCAAACCCCAGCAGATCGCCGGTACCGACTGCGATTTCGGGGCGCGCGGGTCTCCAGTCGATCCATGTCCAGACCATCACGGTACCCACACCTGCGCCCACCAGCGTTCCGGCGACCAGCGCCCACGGCGTAGGCGAGATCAGCGCCCACAGGATCGACCCGCCCAGCGTGCAAACGGCAACGGCCCCCGCATAGATGGCGATTTTGCCAAACGCCATCCGGCGGTTGAGCAGCGCAAAATGCTGCGCCCCGAGGGCCGTCAGGATCATGTTCAGGGCCAATGCCCTGACCAGCCAGGTCAGGCTTGGCTGATGGTAGAACAGGGCAATCAGCGGCGCCGCCAGAAACAGGACAAGCGTCAGGGCGGCGGCAAGTCCCAGGTTGATCCAGAACAGGGTGTTAAGCTGTCCATATGTCAGCGTCTTTCGCTGGATAACCGCCTGCAACAGCCCCATTTCCTGGAAAATCGTCAGAAAGGCGATAACCGGGCCGATCATGGCAACCATGCCGAAATCGGCCGGAACAAGCAGGCGCGACAGGATCAGGACCGAGCCGATCTGGCAGGCCACCGCAACGGCCTGGCCAAGCCCCGCATAAAGGCTGCCGCGCATGGCGCTGCCGCCATAGCTTGCGCGGGCCACGCTTTCGACCAGTTCTTGAGAGTCGCGCATTGTCATGATGTCCGGATTCCAGGTCATTCGACAAAGTGAAGAATACATAGAGTACAGCCATCCACCCGCGCTTAGCAGTTGCAGCATCCATTTCAGCAACTTCCCGCCACACGTGTATGGGTCCAAGCGGCAAAAATCCTCTCGTTGCACGTAAATGATGCAAAACCTGATCGTGAACGCCGCGCATGACAGAGTTTTGAAACCGCCGCGATTTTCCCCGGATCGACGGATTTTTGCTCATTTGCCATTTCGGTACGGCTTGGTTCCGCCGGTTGTGCCGCGCGCATTTTGACAACCGGTGGTGTCGCGTCCTAGCTGCTGACGACAGGCGCCTCTGCAACGGGATGTCCGGGATATGACCACATATGCGACGCGAGCCGAAGGGCCAAACGGACGCACCCAGAACTGCGGTTCAGGGCGATGACGCATATCCTGTACCTTGCCCATGATCTGGACGACAGCGCCATCTGGCGGCGGGTCACCATGTTGCAAACCGGCAAAGCGACGGTTTCTGTCGCGGGGTTCCGGCGCCGCTCCGGCCCGCTGCCGGGACCGGCACGGGTGCTTGGGCAGACCCATAACGCACAGATGACGCAACGCGCGCTTTCGGTTCTGAAACAGAGGTTTCGCCTGCGCCCCGCCGCCTTTGACGCGCCTGCCCCGGATGTGATCCTGTGCCGCAACCTTGAGATGCTGGCCCTTGCCGTCCCGCTTTACCGTACGCTGTCACGGGACCGTCCGGTCTCGCTTGTTTACGAGGTTCTGGACATTCATCGCCTGATGGTCGGACCCTCGCCCATATCGCGGGCCTTGCGTGGATTAGAACGCCGGTTGTGCCGGAATGTCGACCGGCTTGTCCTGTCCTCACCCGCGTTTCAAACGGAATATTTCGACGCTTATGGGCAATGCGACGCGCCGGTTCTGTTGCTGGAAAACAAGGTTGTCATCCCTGATGCGGAACAGCCGGGCGCGGGCGGCCCGTCCCGGCAGGTTGCGGCCCATTTCCCCTTGCGCATCGGCTGGTTCGGAATTCTCAGGTGCCGCTTTTCGCTGCGGTGCCTGGACAGGCTGACACGGGCACGGCCGGGGCGCTACCTGGTTGATCTGCGCGGGCGACCGGCGCTTGACGAAATGCCGGATTTTCACCGGATCGTCGAGGTCAATCCCGACATGACGTTCGGCGGGCCCTATACCTATCCGGACGATCTGCCGGACCTCTATGGCGGCGTTGATCTGGCCTGGCTGGTGGATCAGTATGACACGGGCCGCAACTCGACCTGGCTGCTGCCCAACCGATTGTACGAAAGCGGGCTGAACCGGGTACCCCCGGTCGCGCTGGCGGGAACGGAAACTGCCCGGCGGCTGCACGCGCTTGGGATCGGGCTGATCCTGGATGCGGCGGACGAGGCCCATGTGCAAAAGGCGCTGGACCAGGTGTCGGCCAGCAAGCTGGAACAGTTGCGCCAGGCCCAGGACGCGATCCCGCAGGACGTATGGGCCGCAACCCCGCAGGAGGCCCGCGCCCTTGTCGACACGCTTGGCCCGGCACGTCCCGCGACCCAACCCGCACCGCACCGTGACACGTCACGGGACGGGGTGCTGATCGTGGTGCCCACATTGAACGAGGCCGATCATATCGGCGCTGTGATCGACGGATTGGCCCCGTTTCTGCAACGCCGCCGGGATGCGCAAGCCCCGGCCCGCCTTGTGGTCGCGGACGGCGGGTCGACAGATGGCACACAAGCCATCGTGGCGCGCAAAATTGCCGATCTGCCCCAGTACGACATCAGGTTGATGCACAATCCCGCCCGCATCCAAAGCGCGGGGATCAACGCGGCATGCGCGGAGCATGGCGCGGGCATGGGCTGGCTGGCGCGGCTGGATGCCCATTCAATCTATCCCACCGATTTCGTGGGTATCCTGCTGGCCGAGGCCACCCGCACCGACGCCGCCAGCATCGTGGTCGCGATGCACGCCATCGGCACCACGCCCCTGCAACAGGCGATTGCGACGACCCAGAATTCCCGGTTGGGCAATGGCGGGGCGGCGCACCGGACCGGAGGGTCTGGCCGCTATGTCGATCATGGGCATCATGCGGTGATGCGGCTGGACGCCTTTCAATCCGTGGGCGGTTATGATGACAGCTTTTCGCATAACGAGGATGCGGAGCTGGATTATCGCCTGGCGCAGGCCGGGCATCACATCTGGCTGACCGCGCGCACCGGGCTGGAGTACCTGCCGCGCGGATCCGTTCCGGCGCTGGCCCGGCAGTATTTCAACTTTGGGCGCGGGCGTGCGCGCACAACGCTGAAGCACCGGTTGAAACCCCGGCTTCGGCAGCTTGCCATGATCGCGGTCGCGCCGATATGCGCCCTTGCGCTGCTGGCCCCTGTGGCATGGCTGTTTGCCCTGCCCGCCGCCACCTGGCTTGCCGCCTGCCTGGGCGCGGGAGCGACCCTGGCAATCGGGCGGCGCGACTTGGCCGCGCTGGCATCGGGGCCGATCGCCGCGACCATGCATCTTGCGTGGTCCGCCGGGTTCTGGCGGCACATGCTCTGGCCCGGCACACCCGCACGCCATCCGGCCCCAATGCCTGTCACGGGCAAACCCGACAAGCCCGCGCCGGACCATGTGGCGGTGGGCATCTGCACGTATCAACGCGCCTCGCTAGGCGACACGTTGCGGAGTCTGGACCAGCAGGACCTGCCCGACGGCACGCGCCTGTCGATCATTGTGGTCGACAATGACGACACCCCCAGCGCCCAACCTGTCGTCGATCGTTTTGCGGCCCAATCGCGCCATCAGGTGATCTATCGGTTTGCCCCGCAGGGCAATATCTCGATCGCCCGGAACGCGGCCCTGGCCGAGGCCGAGCAGCGCGGATTTCGCACCTTTGCCTTCATCGACGATGACGAAATAGCGCCCGCCAGCTGGCTGGCATCGCTTGTGTCGCGACTGGTCGAAACCGGCGCGGCGGCGGTTGTCGGCCCGGTCCGGGCCGTCTATGCCCCGGATGCGCCGCGCTGGATGCTGCACGCCCGCCCGCATGACACCAATCCCGAATTGCTGGAAAATGGCCAACCGATCGCCGGGCACAGCTGCAATGTCATCATGGACCTGTCCCATGACGCCCTTGCCGGACGTCGCTTTGATCTGGCGCGCGGCGTTTCCGGCGGTGAAGACACTGCGTTTTTTCACGCCGCCATGGCGCAGGGCGCGCAGCTTGGCTTTGCCCCGTCGGCGGTTCTGACCGAGCCGGTCCCGGCGGCCCGCGCAACCCTTACGTGGCTGCTGAAACGCAGGTTCCGCATGGGGCAGACCCATGGCGGCCTGCTGCGCAGCCATGGCGGCCCCGGCAGCCGATTGCGCGCGGTGTTTCCAGCCAGCGCCAAGGTCGCCTTTTGCCTGGGTGCTGCGGTGCTTTGCGCCCCCTTTCCCGGCCCCCGAAATGCGCATCTGCTGCGCGGCGCGCTCCATGTCGGAACCCTGGCCGCGCTGATCGGCCTCCGTACTGTCGAAATCTATGGAACGGCGGGCGAAAAAACACGGGCCGCGCCCTGAAACACGCAGCTGCCACGGCGCTGATTGCGGCGACTGTTTCGCAGACCCGATCACTCTGTCAGCCCGATTGCCACAAATGTAACCAATTTTGAGTGGTGGCACGCATCGGTTTTGCTGTAGGGTTCATCAAATTGTGGGACGATTTGAGGCTTCGTTCGAGGTTCGCGCCCACTGGGGATGAAATGCGACTGCCGGTCTTTATCGTTGGGTTATTCCTGTCTGTCGCCGTGGCGGCGGCGATTGGCTATGCTGCGGGCTTTGGCCCGCTCAAGCTGATCCTGTTCTGCGTCGCGGTCGCCGTGGTGCTGCAGCTTGCCTATGTTCTGGTTGTCGCCCTGCTGGCCGCTGAACGCAGCCGCAAGACCCGACCAAGCCGCGACGCCGAGGCAGCTGACCCCCCCGCGCCCCACGCAACCGGCAAGACCGACGCCTGACGCGCACCCCGCCTTTCGAATAGCCCGGCAACCGCCCAAAGTTTTGGCAAGGCCGGCAAAGGTGCGCCGGTCGGAAACCCCGGGCAAACGCATCCCTTGGTCCGACCGCCCGGATGGGTTAGGCCTTGGGCACCCCAGCGCGGGCGCGCACCGCCTGCCTGACGCATCCCAGCCAGAGCCCGCAGATGTCCGCCTGTGTCACCGTCATCATTGCCGCCTATAATGCCGCCGACACCCTGTCGCGCGCCATCCGGTCGGCGCTTGTCCAACCGGAAACCGAGCGGGTGATCGTCGTTGACGATGCCTCGGACGACGCCACCTGCAACGTCGCCCAAGTGGCCGCAGACCAAGACCCGCGCGTCCACCTGATCCGGCAAGCGGTCAACCAGGGCCCCGCCGCGGCGCGCAACAGGGCGCTGGACATGGCCACCTCGGACTTTGTCGCGGTGCTGGATTCCGATGACGTGTTCCTGCCGGGGCGGCTTGGGCGTCTGCTGGACGGTCCGCCCGCCGAGTTGATTGCAGACAATATCGCCTTTGCCCTGCCGCAAAACCTGGCAGAGGTCCGCGCGCGCAACTGGTCCGGCATTGCGCCCGGATTTACCCGGATCGGGGCGGCTGAATTCGTGCAGGGCAATCTGCGTCAAAAAGGCGTTTCGCGCGGCGAGCTTGGGTTTCTCAAACCGGTCCTGTCGCGCAAGTTTCTTGACCGTCATGCGCTGCGCTATGACCCGGTGCTGCGTTTGGGCGAAGATTATGACCTTTATGTCAGGATGCTGCTGGCCGGGGCCCGCATGTACCTGACCCGTCAGCCCGGCTATGCGGCGGTTGTTCGCCCCGATTCGCTCAGCGCGCGGCATGGCACCGACGCGCTGGCCCAATTGCAATCCGTTCTCCAATCGCATCTGACGCTGGCCGAGAAAGACGGACAGATGGCTGACGAGCTGTCGGATGCCTTGCAGGCCCATCTGGCCGATACTCGGCACAAACACGACCATCGGCAGTTTCTGGACATGCGCCGCGCACGGGGCGCCTGGCCTGCGCTTGGATTTCTGTTCGGCGCGCGTGACCGGGCCTGGCCGGTGGCCTGCCAGATCGTACGCGACAAGCTTGGGCTTGCGGCCTCGGCTGCGGATGCCGCCCCGGATCAGGGGGCCCGGCTGTTGCTGCCGCCGCAGCCCGCAGCGTCAGGCCCCGGCGCCTGACAGCGCGCCAAGCGCGCCATCCCTTGCGGTTGCGCCATCGGCGCTGTCCTTGTCCGGCACCTGTCGCAGCGACCGCCACGCGGGAAGATAGCCCAGCCCATCCAGCCCGGCGTCGCCAGCGGCGATCACGTCAACCGGGCCCTTACCGGCCAGCGCGGCCAGCTGCCACGCCATGGCACGCCGGAATCGCCAGTTCTGCGCCCCTGCATCCGGGGCCGGACCAACCGGGACGCGGGCGGCGCCCGCCGGGGCCGAAACCGAACCCACCCGATCCGCCGCCGCGATTACGACGGTTCGGGGTTGCGCCGATGGGCCACCTTGCGCCGCGCCAATGCGACGACGCCACCGGTCCGTCACGCTGTGGGCCAGATCGGTCATCAGCGCCGGGGATCGGCAGATTTTCCGCAAACCCGGCCACAGCCTGCCTGCGGTGATGTCGGCGACAAGATGTTGATACCTCAACGCCCGCTTCAGCCGCATCCCGCGCCGGGTCAGCTCGGCCGCAAGGTCCCCGTCGTCGGGACATGCGGCCTGGGCCTGTTTCGCCAGTTTGTCATGCGCTGCCGCAAGATTGGCCAGTATCACAGGCGACAACCGGTGCGATACCGACGCGCTGTGACGCCGGTACAGATAGGTCGGGTCGGGGACCACCAGCATGCGCATCCCGCGCATCATCAGGCGGCAATACAGATCAAAATCCTCTCCGACACGCAGCGTTTCGTCATAGCGCAGCGTCCCCAGAACATCCCTGCGGATCATCGGCTTGAGATAGCCCAGCGAGGACAGGCCAGAGGATACGCTGTCGCTGCGGATCAGGTCGGCAAGCCCAAGAAAGCCCGACCCCTGTTCCAGCCTGCTGCCCTGCAACAGCATCTGCCCGGCGGTTCCTGCGTTGCCGAAACTCAAAAGATCATCGGCAACTGCCGTGGCCTGCGCCCTGTCGGCTGCGGACAGCAGCCGGGCCAAGCGGTGCGGATGCAGCAGGTCATCAGCGTCGACGATCGCGACCCAATCGCCCTGCGCGGCTTCCAGACCCGCATTGCGCGCAGCGGCCGGGCCTTTGTTGGCATCCAGAAGAATCGGCCGCAGCCTGTGATCGGCCGCAGCCAACCGCCCGAGAATATCACGGCTGCCATCCTTTGAGGCGTCATCGATCACGATCAGCTCCAGCCGGGAATGGCTCTGCCCCAGCACCGAGCGGATTGCGGGTTCAAGACAGGCCGCGCCGTTGAAATTTGACATGATCACAGACACCAGCGGCGCGTCTGCCCGCCTCTGGTCAGGCGATGCGCCCGGTCCGGGCCGCAAGGTCACGCCGCCGCCCCCGCAGTCAGCGCCGGTTTGCGGCTTTGGGCAATCCGGCTGGCACCGTCACGAGGTTTCATCAGACCGCATCGCCGCCGGCAGGGTCTGGGCCAGAATGGCGATATCGACAACCGGGTTGACGCGGGACACATAGGCGCGGTCACAGGCCACCCGGCGCCGATAGGTCGTGCTGTTGCGTCCATTGACCTGCCACAGGCCGGTGATACCCGGACGCGCCCGCAGATAGTACCGGCTGGACGCCCCGTACCGGCGCAATTCGTCGCTCAGCACCGGGCGCGGTCCGACCAGGCTCATCTCGCCGCGCAAAACGTTGTAAAGCTGCGGCAGCTCATCCAGGCTGAACTTGCGCAGGACATGACCGACAGATGTGACACGGGGATCTTCCCGCAGTTTCTGGTTCTGCTCCCATTCGCGGCGCGCATCGGGGCATTGCTGCAGGTGCCGCTGAAGCAGCTCGTCGCCGTTGACCGCCATGGTTCGGAACTTGAGACAGGCAAAGGACCGTTTGCCGTATCCGACCCGATTGTGCCGATAGAAAACCGGCCCGGTCGATGTCGACCAGATCAACACGGCCAGCCCTGCCATCAATGGCGACAGGATGACCAGCAGAACCACCGCGACCGCCACGTCAAAGCCGCGCTTTGCAGCGCCGCCAACCGGAACCCTGCGCGGCGCGGGACGCACCCAGATCACATGGCGTGCGCGTCCGGCGGACGCCATCAAACCCTCGGCAGGGGCGGTTTCTGTCCCTAGTGGTTTCATCGCAGTCCATCCTTCTGTCTCGGGCGGCGAACACCGACGCCCGGTGCGCGTGCCGCCTATGGTTGCAAAGACGCTCGCCGGGATGCACCACCATGCACCGGCGAAACTGACCAGATACCGATTGTCATCGCTACGACTTCAATTCTTTCACTTCGACTTAAGAAGGGTATGACAAATGCTGCGATTGCAAACTTCAAAATGAAACCAAGCGAAGCGCCGCCTATTTTTTGACACTTTTTGCCAGATTTCCGCGCATCGCGCCCGTAACACCCATGATATTTTGACTTTGCCCGCCCCAAGTGCCCGAATCACAGGCAGATTTCGTGAACAGTTTCAGCACCTGAAACCCAGAGAATCAGCGGCAGATCACATGCCACAAGGCCCCAGAGGACGCATGATGGCCAATTCATCCACAGGCGCAAAGGTCGGTTCAGGCCGTTCGGGCGGGCCCTGCCCGGCCGCGCCCCGATCGCGTTTGCCGTATTGCACCGGCATGATTACGGGGTTTTCCTGCGGCCGAAACAGGGTGATTTCGCGCAACGTTCCCGTGTCATCCTTGCAAGCTATGAGTGTTCCGCACATCCCTGCCGCATTGGGCAAATACATGCCCCATTGGGCCGAAGAAAGGTGAATGAACCGATGCGAATCCTGTTCGGAAGCGCCCACCCCCACTTGCCGCAGATGTATGGCGGCGCACAGGCCAGCACGCATGAGCTTGTGCAGCGCCTTAGGGCCCGCGGCCACCATGTCGGGGTCCTGTCCGGGTTGACGGGCAAGGGCTGGCTCGGGCTGCGCGGCCGGGTCATGCTAAAGGTGGGCAGGCGCGGATATGTACGGGACGACGGGCTTGGCTATCCGGTGTTTCGCACCTGGTTTGCGCCGCAGGCGGCGCGCCGGGTCGTCAGCGATTTCGGGGCCGATGTCGCGGTTTTTCAATCCATGCAACCGGTGCCGCTGGCCCATGCCATCGACCGCGACGCCACGCGCACGTTCATCTATCTGCGCAATGTCGAAACCGAAGACCTGGGCGGTTCTCCGGCGGGGCTGTCGAATTGCGGCTATATCGCCAATTCGCAGTTTACGGCAGAGCGGTTTGCCGACACCCATGGCCTGCGGGCCGATGTGATCTATCCGATGATCGAGCCGGAAACCTATCGGGTGGACCCGGTGGGGCGAAACGTGACCTTCATCAACCCGCATCCCAACAAGGGCGTTGAAATTGCGCTGAAGGCCGCGGCGGCCTGCCCCGACATTCCCTTTGTCTTTGTCCGGGGTTGGGGATTGAGCCCCCAGCAAGAGGCGCATCTGCAAGACAGCCTGTCGCGGCTGCCCAACGTGTCATTGCGCCCGTCGACCGACGACATGCGCACCGTTTACCGGGATGCGCGCATCGTTCTGGCCCCCAGCCAATGGGAGGAAGCCTTTGGCCGCATCGCCGCCGAAGCGCAGGTCAGCGGTATACCCGTCGTGGCCTCGCGGGTGGGCGGATTGCCCGAGGCGGTCGGCCCCGGCGGCATCCTGCTGGATCGCGATGCGCCGACAGATGACTGGGCCAATGCCATCACAAAGCTCTGGTCGGACGATCAGGCCCATGCTGACCTGTCGCGCGCGGCGCTGGCCCATGCGGCCCGTCCCGAGATGTCCCCCGACAAACAGATCGACCGCTTGGTTGAAATATTGGGCGGCCCCGTGGAACCCTGATCAATCCTGCACGGGGCGGGATGCCTGCGCTGCATTCGCGTCCGGCGCAGGCAGCGCGGCACCGTCAGGTGTCAACCTGTGCACAGGGATCGCATCGCCCGGCGCTGGTCGCGACAATACCACCTCAACCACATCGCCGCCTTGAACCGGGTCGTCGCGGTTGACGGCAAAGGTCTCGGTTCCCTGTGGGCTGGTTCTGGTGATCTGCAGGACCGGGGTCATCGCTTCGGACAGCGCGACCAGCCCGTTGCCGATCTGGGTGGATTCGGCAAACAATGCGGCCTCGGTCTCCATGCGGACAGACAGTTCGGCAATCGCGGCACGCTGGTCCTGCACCCCCTGCACACGCTCGCGGTCGCGTTCATTGGTCAGGTCCAAGCGGTCGCGGCGGGTTTCATTCAGCTGTTGTTGTGCTGTCAGCCGGGCCGTTTCAACCTCAAGCAGGCGCACCTGTTGATCCGTCACGGCCCGTTGCAGGTTGCTTTCGCGCGCAACTGTGGACAGGCCCCGTTCCACAAGGCTGGCAGCGTTTTCCAGCTCTTCGTTCAGCAGCGCCAACTGTCGTTGACGCAACCCGGCCTGCTGTTCCAGCCGTGCGATCTGTTCCTGCAACAGGGCTTCCAGCTCTTCTATCTGGGCCATGCTCGACTCAAAGGCGGATGTCTGGGCCACCATGATCAGGCGTTCCTGTTCGATCAGCTCGGCCGCCAGCGGCGAGGCCGCCAGATCGGGCGGCACCACGATCGGGTTTCCGGTTTCCTCGGCCTCAAGCCGGGCAAGCCGCGCCAGTCGCCGCATCCGTTCCAGTTCGAATACCCGGTAATTGCCCATCGCCCCAAGCGCATTGCGTTCGCCCCGCAGCAAGGCCGTCGCAGGCTGTTCCAACCCACCCGCAAGGCTGAGCGCCTGCAAGACGGTCATCCCCGGCACATGTGGATAGGCACCGGGCGCGCGCACGTCGCCCAGAACATAGATCGGTGCAAACTCGGAAATGGTGACAACGGCCTGAATGTCGCTGCTCAGGCCCAGCCGGTTCTGAAAACGTTGTGCCAATTCGCGGCCCAGCTTGTCCGGGGTCAGCCCTGCTGCCTGAACCGAGCCGACAAGCGGCAGCGCGATGGTTCCCGTGGCGCTGATCTTATAGGCCCCTCCGATCGTATCCCAGGGCACGAATGCCTCGGCCACGGGGTCCCAGCGGCCAATACGTATATCGACGGTCTGTTGCGGGCCAAGCGCCTGAACGTCGCGCGCTGCGGGCCCCGCCTGTTGCTGCGCCCGCACCGCATCACCCGCCGACAAGGACAGTGCCAGCGCTAAAGCGCCGAAAACACGGCACAAAACGGCCATCAGGGGCCCGGATCGCATGGTGTCAGGCATTGATGCGGACCTCTTCATAACTGCCGCGGCTGACATAGCGCCGGGCCCTGGCAAGATCGGCCTCTTCCAGGACCGTCGTCGCAAGGGCCGCGCTGAACCGCGGGTGATCGCGCAGCACATCGGCAACGAATTCAGGCAGGACCCGGCCCCAGGCGATACGCAACACCGTCACATCATAAGCCCAGGGATTGGGATCGGATTGATCCGACTGCCCCAAGGGCGGCAAATCCACCAGAACAAAGCTGTAGCGGCCCCGCAAGTCCTGCGCCAAACGGGACAGATCGCCCTGCCCCGGATCCGGGCTGTCGGCGCTGGCCATCGTATCGACCGCGTGGTGCAGGCTGACCGTTTCGATCCCGTTTGGCAGGGTATGCGGCCAGGACCCCGCCTGCCCGTCTTCATGCACGATCAGGACTTCGCCTGCCCCGTTGGCAATCAGCTGACTGGCCAACCCGACCAGCACCTCGTGGGATGCGGTTGCCCCCGGCGATACCGGCGCGATGCCGACCAGAGCCCCTTGCGATGGGTTGCGGGCGGCCTCGCACGCCTGTGCAAGGCGCGCAAATGTGCGGGCGCGGGTGCGGTTGGCACCCTCATCGCGCTGGCTTTTGCGCCCCGGCAGCATACCGGCGCAATTCAGCCCGACTTCCTGCCGCAACTCGGTCACGGTGCGCACCGGTTTCGGCGCCAGTTCCCGCAATGTGCCCAGCAATGCCCCCAACAGGCCGCCCAGGAACAACCCGCCCAGCAAGATGGCCTTTTTCCGCGGGCTGGACGGGCTTTTGGGGATTTCCGCCGGAGAGATGACCTTGACCGATGCAATCGGGAAATTCTGCTGCTGCATCGCAACCTCAAGCCGGGCCAGGTAATCGCGGTAAACCTGGGCATAGGTCTCTGAAATCGCTTCAAGCTGTTGCAGCCGCCCGCGCAGGGCGACATTCCAGTCGGATGTATCGGTTGTCGCAGCAAGCCCCGCGCGCAGCGACTGTTCGCGCCCCAGGGCGATGTTATAGGCCACGCGGGCGGCTTCGGTCGCTTGCTGCAATTCGCGCATCAGGGCGCTTTTCATGGACTGAATGCTTTCGTCCAGTTGCAGGGCCTGCGGGTGGTCGGCGCCGTGCCTGCTGACGATCCGGGCATAATTCTGGCTGGCCTTCAGATAGGTGCGACGCAAGTCCTGGCTGTCGCCTTCGACCAGTCCTTCGACAAAGGGCACGGCAACAATCTCGGGGTCGCTTTCGGCCCGCTGCAACAGCGACTCGATGCTGGCCAGATAGGCTTCGGCCTCGGCCGTGGCCGCCGAGGCGGTGACAAGTTCGCTGGCCAGTTCCGATTGCTGCTGTTCCGTCAACAGATCGCCCCGCACCTGCACCAGGTCATTTTCAGTTCGGAATTCCTGCAACGCGGCGGCGGCCTCGATGCTTTTCTGTTCAAGAACGACAAGGCGCTCGCGCAACCATTGCTCGGCCTTGGCGGCAACCTCGTTTGTCGTCACCAGCTGAAACCCTTCGTATGCGGCACCATAACCGCGCGCGATCATCGCGGCGCGGGTCGGATCGAAATCCGCGAACCCGATCTCGATCACCAGGCTGCGCCCCGACCGCGACACCGTAAGGCGGTCGCGCAGAATCCCTGCTGCGCGGTCACGTTCCGTCACGGCCAGGTCAAAGCCCAGATCCGCGGGCAAAGTCCCTCCGGTTTCGGTCACCGGGTCCGGGTTCTGCCTGTCGGGTGGCGCTGGTGTCAGGACCGCGGCCAGCGGACGGGTCAGGGCGGACACCGCGCGGGCGGCTTTGTCCGTCGCACCCAAAGGCGGAGACAGGAAATCGGCATCCTGATCCAGCCGCAGAAGGTCCACCACCTGATAGGCCAGGGCCCGCGACTTGATGATCTCGATCTCGCTTTGCACGGCGGTGTCCGAACGCACCGCATTGGGCAGAGGCGATACCTGGTCCAGCAACTCGCCACGCTCTTCGTCCAGCAAGACGGTTTCGACCGCCGTATAACGCGGCACCGATCCAAGGATCATCAGAATGGCACAGGCCGCGCCAAGCCCGGCAAACGCCATGGCCAGCGGCACCTGCCGCCGGATGGCCCGCATCATGGCCCCCATGTCGACACGCGGTTCATCACGATACCCGGCCAGCGGGTGGGCATTGTCCCGGGTCCAGTGGATGCGCCTGTCTTTCACCGGTTCACTCATCTGAAACTCTCTGCTGTTCTGGTCGGGGACGGGGGCGGCAACACACGGTCCGGCAGCGACAGCCGCATGGCGTGACGGACGCTGCGGTTATGGTCGAACAGGCGCAGCAGGACATAGGCAACCAGAAAAGACCCCACGGTGTGCGGCGTGACAAAGTCGACCTCGGCCACGGAGCGCACGACAAACAAGACCCCCAGCCCGGAAAACAGCATCAGCGACCCGACACTGCCCCGACCCAGCGCCGCACCAACCGGCATGACGATCAAAAGCAACGACAAGGCCAGCACCAGCGCCAGACCCAGCATCCCGGTGCCCACATAGGTTTCGATCAGAAGGTTGTGAAAATGAAACCCCGATCGTGCGGTGATATAGAACTGGTCCCACAGGATTTCTGCGTCGGGCCGACCATGAACCCAGAACGCGTTGTAACCCAGGCCCAGCGTCGGTTGCTGCGACCCGATCTCGAACGCTCGGTTCCACAGATAGGTCCGCCCGGTCAGGGTCGAATCCTTGCCAAAGACCCCCAACAGCCGGTCAAATGTGCTGAGCTGATAGGCCAGCAACACGACAGCACCACATGCGGTCGCGGCCAAGAACACCGTCGCGCGTCGCAACCATGGCGCAAGCAACATCACGAATCCGACAAAGACGATCGCCGCAAAGGCCGCAATCCCGGACAGCAGCGAGGTCGCGGAATCCGACATCCACAGCATGACCAGGCCCAGTATCCCGGTGCCTGCCGCCAGCGCGACCCAAGCGCCGCGCGACCGGAAAATCCAGCCCAGCGAAAAGGAAAACAGGATGGCAAGGGTCGCGAAATATCCAAGCTGGTTCTTGGATGAAAACGCACCGTTAAAGGCATAGGACCCGTCGATATAGTCATAGGAATAGCCCCCGTTCACCGCCGAAAAAACCAGCACGACAAGGCCACCGATGACCCCACCCGTCACCAGGTTGGCAACCGAAACGATCCGGGCAGCAACCAACCCGGCAAAGACCGTGATACCGTATTGAACAGAGGCGCGCAGCGTGACGAAAGGCGCATCGCTCCATAAGGTGGACAGGGCAAAAAAGGCCGGAACCACCAGCAACAGGGCCACCGGCCCCGGACGCGCCAGAACGATGCGCGGCGCCAGCGCGACAGGCACCATCCAGATCAGATAAAACGCAAGCACCGACAGCGGGCCAAACCGCACCGAATAGGCGAAAACGACCATCGAAAACGCGATGGCCGGAACCGCAAAACCCGCATTGCGCTCGGGGTCGATGATCGAGGACAGCTTGATATTCATCCGGTCAAAACCCACCGTCTTGCCCTGCCGAGTGTTGCGGCTGGTTCATCCTATCCGGTCGCGCCAATAGGGGGTGCGCGGATGGGTGTTGCGTGTCCAAAACAAAAGGCTCTGACCCGCGATGCACCTGCCGCAGGCAAGGTGATGAATTTTTGGGCAGACCAGGGACAGGCCCGCCGGTTTTCCCCGGCCCTGTCATGGTGCGTCAATCCCATCCCGGCAAAGCACGGATTGTTCAAAGGCACAGCCCGATCCGGCGGGCGTAAAGCCAACCCAGTCGACCGCCAGAACCTGTGGGGCAGAGGCGGGATCGAACCGCCCCATCCATGCAACCAGACTGTCGGTCGACCACAGGCTAAGGTACAGTTTCTGCGCCTCGTCCGGCAGCGCCCCGCCCTGCTGGTCCCTGATCAGCGTGCCGTCGATATACCACCGCAGGCGCCCCGGCTCCCAGATAAAGGCATAGTCGTGAAACGCCCCGTCATCCGGGCGGGGGTGCAATTCGGTATGCGCGCTGTTGCCTCCGAAATGGTAATTGGTTTGCAGAACCGGCCCCTGGGGGGCGATGAATTCGAAATCAATCTCGTTATGCGGCCGATCCTGTGGCGCCCCGATAAAGGTGAACATGTTGGCATTCATGCCCCGCGCATAGGGTACTTTCATACGGGCCTCGAATGTGCCGTATCCCAGCCTGTCGCGGGTCTGAACCTCGGCGCAGCTCAGGTCGCGGTCGCCTTGGGCGTCAGCCGTCAGCGACAGGAGCAACACGCTTCGGTCGACGCTGACCCGGTCGCTATGCCACAAACAGCTTTGGTGATCACCGTTGGCCCAACCGCCAGAGACATACCACCGGTCCCGGTCCAGCACTTCGAAATCGTCGAAAAAGGCAGCCCCCTGCTGGCACAGCGCGCCAATTGGCCAAGACAAGAGCCCCACCAGTGCAGATGCAGAAAAACACGCTCTGACGCATTTGGTTTTCATACCCTGCGGACCCTTTGCCAAAGGAACGATTCGTCAGGACAAGGCTAAATCCCCTAAGGAAAACAGACCAACACCATTCCGCGGACACGCGGTGTTCCGCCGAAACCGCACCGGTTTGGGCCGGTTTTCGCACCTGCAACACAGGCAGGAAAGCCGGTCAGTTGATCTGATACAGAAACGAGAGTTTGCGGCTTTTGCCGCTGGGCGGGCGCGGAAACGGCGCGGCGTTGCGCACCTGCTGCTTGGCAGCGCGGTCCACCTCGCGCGAGCCTGAACTGTCGGTCACATCAACCCAGGCCAGGCTGCCATCGGGGTTAATCTCGAAAAACACGCGGGCAAATCCGTGGGCCGCGACATAGACCGGCGGTGTTCGGTTCAGGTGCACCAGAACCCGGCCCGCATAATTGGTGACATCAGAATTTCCCGGCCCGCGCGAGGCCGACTGCGTGCCGTTGTTGCCGCTGGATATCCTGTCCACGCCATCCCGCCTGTACGCGGTCAGGGGCGACTCGATCGTTTGCGAGGGAAAGCGCAGGACGCTGAATTCATCCGATCCGTCCTGCGTGCCGCTGCGGTCGGCCGATACGGGGCTATCAGGCAGCCGTGGGCGCAACGAGGCGGTCACGGCGGTGTCAGAGCCTTCGGCCTCTTGGGCTTTGGTCTCGGATGGGGTCAGGTCGACCTCTGCCGTATCGGTTGGGGCCGTGACGGGGGGCGTCGGCACGGCGGCAAAGACCTGCGGCGTGTCCGGTGACGTGTCGGGCGCATCGGCCGGGGCGGGCTCGGGGTCTTCCTCGGTGGTCGGCGATGACTGGGCCGGGGCAACAGGCGCGCCCAGCGGGGTCTGAACCACAGCGTCCGGCTCGACCGGGGTGGCCGTCTGGTCGGGTTGCGCGGCGGTGGTGTCCTGGGTCTCGGGCTGGCCCGCCGGATCGGATTGCACGAAATTCGCCGAACCGGTGTCGGGGGCTGCCACCGCCTGCGGATCGACCGAGGCCACCAGCGCGTGGCTGGTCGGCAGATCGGCAGGGTCAGGCGGCGGGGTTTCTTCGACCGGCGTTTCGGGCGGCGGGGCCTGTTCCGGTTCGACCGGGGGGGTCACCGTGTCGGCGATGTCCTCAAAGGCATTGCCAACGGCCAGGGTTTCGCTTTGCGTCGCACCCGCGGTCTGTTCCGGCTGGATGTCGGCGCTGAACCCCAGGCCCAAAAGATGCACGACCAGCGACACCAGGATCGCGATGGCCGCAATGGTCGTTGACCGCCGGATCATTCGAACGCCCGTTCGGTCACCACGATCACCGAGGGTGCCCCCAGCGCCCGCAATTGGCCCGAAACCGCGATCAGGCGCGAGCCCAAGGCGTTGCGGTCGGGCACGATACGCACCGGCCCCGCGTCGTGGCCGACCATATAGGTCTCAGGATCAATGCCCTGCCCCTGAAAGCTGAGCGATCCATCCCGATGCAACACCAGCGCGTTCGGGGGTTCGCGGCCTTCCAGCCCGGCTGTGTCCACAAGCTCAAGATCTGGGTCCATCGGCGGTGCCACCGTCCCGGCAATCAAAAAGAAGATCAGCATCAGGAAAACGACGTTGATCAACGGTATGGTCGAGTCCCGCAACCTGCGGGGGGACGGAGCGCGGATCATCGGGTCACTCCAGCACAAGGACGGACAAACCGTCCTTGAGGCGCAACTGCACCAGCAGGTCCACCAGCCGTTGCGCGGTTGTGTCCGGGTCAAGGCTGACCAGAACCTGCCCGGCCTCAAGCTGCGCCAGCAACGCGTCCAGCGTGACAGAGTCACCGTTCAGGGTCAGACGATCCGGCCCCAATTGCACGAACATCCGATCTGACGGCGTGTCGGGTGCCGACGACCCCGACCGGGCCTGGCTCAGCTCGATTTCGCCAAAGGTCGAAAAGGTCGAAGACAGCATGAAGAACAGCAACAACAGGAATATGACGTCGATGAGCGGTGTCATCGACATCGGCCGGCGCCGGAAAGGGGCCGGGTTATGCATGCCGGGGCTCTGCGGTGACGACCGCTGCCCCTGTAGCCGACGACAGCGCCTGATCGGGCATCAGCACCGTGCGCAACGCCTTGTCGGCGAACACACGCTCGCGCGCGGTCCGGCTTTCAAGCCAGGCCAGGATCATCGAGGTCGGCATCGCCACCGCTAGGCCCACCGCAGTGGTCATCAGGGCAACCCAGATCCCTCCCGCCAGCAACGCTGGGTCAACCGATGACCCCGCTGTCTGAAGGCTCTGGAACGCTTCGATCATGCCCAGGACTGTCCCGAACAGACCCAAAAGCGGCGCCAGCTGTGCAATCGTGTCCAGCAGCCGGAACCCGCGTTCCAGCCCCGCCAGCGCCAGACCCGCTTCGGCGTCCAGCCGGTTGCTCATGCCTTGCGCACCGGGTGTGTTCATTGCCGCAGCGACCAGGGGGGCCAGATAGCTGCGGCTGTCGTTCAGCCGCGTCCGCGCACCCGCGTGATCGCCCATATCCCAGGCCAGCAGCGCCTGGGACAGGATCTTGTGCCGCCCGACGCCCGAGGCCGAGAACTGCCATAGCTTATAGAGCGTGACGGCCACGGTCAGCACCGACATGACCAGCAAAACCGCAACAACCGGCCCGCCAAGGGCGAGAATCTCGCGCAAACTACCCAAGGGGCTCATCCCAGCAACTCCACTTCTATTCGGCTGCCAAGCGACAGCGTGTCATTACAAACCTTGCTTTCGGCCCCGTCGACCAGGCAGGTGTTGGACCCGTTGATCAATGCCTGCCCCACGTCGCTGCACGCCAGACCCTGCAAATCGAACTGACGCACCCGCGGCCGGTCAGCCGGCAGATCGCGGAAATCGAAAAGCGACAGGGTGACAACACCCCCCGAGGCGTCAAATATCACTGTCTCGAACACCGCCTTTTCGATGTCTGCCCCGGTGCCGTTGCGCGCCAGAAAGGTCAACCGGCAGGCACCGCCGACATCCTGAAGCGCGTTCAGCTCAAGCGAAAGCACCGGCGCAGCCTGCGCATCCGACTGCGCAGCCCCCGCAACCGGGACGGCACCGGCCAGAACGGCGGCAAGGGCGAAAAGGCGTATGATCATCGGTAACGTCCAGAATTTCATGTGCGCGGACAAGCGTAAAAGAACACGACCCCCGCTCGGTTTCATGGCTTGCGCTTCTTCTATCCCACCGGCAATCGCGGTGAAAGAGCTTCACACGGCGTTGTGCATATAGGTGCAGGCGAATTGCCGCCCAATGGTCGATGCAAAAAAACTCGGGCGCAGGGCCTGGTGCCCTGCCGAAACGGGCGAAAATCCGCACTCACCCCCTTTGACCGGATGGCGGGTCTATTCGGCCGCGTCCTTGAGGTTGGCCATAAGGCGATGAAATTTCTCGCCCTGAATGGCCACATGCCCGCGCAGCTCGTCCGCGGCGGCATCGGGCGCGCCTTGCTCAAGCGCTGTGACGATGGCCTCATGCTCGGCCATGGATTGCGCCATACGTCCGCGCAGGCGCAATTGCTGCCGCCTGAACGGTTGCAGACGACGGTGCAGCGCCTGCGCCTGTGCCGCCAGAAACCCGTTGCCGGACTGCTGATAGATCACGCCGTGAAACCTTTCGTTTTCACGGTAATAGGCGTCCGGGTCATTGGCGGTGACCGCCGCCTGGCATTTCCGGTTCGCGTCATGCAGCTCGGCCAGGGCCGCGTCGGATATGCGGCTTGCCGCCAGACGCCCGCACACGGCCTCGATCTCGGCCATGGCTTCGAAAAGTTCAAGCAGTTCCACCGGGCCGGGTTGCCGGACAAAGGCACCGCGACGCGGGATCAATTCAACCAGACCGGACCGGGCCAGACGTTGCAGGGCTTCGCGAAAAGGCGTGCGCGATACGCCGAACTGCTCGGCCAGCCGCACTTCATCCAGACGGTCCCCGTCGGAAAACGTGCCGTCAAAGATCCGCTCTTCAAGGGCTTCGGCAATGGTATCGGCGCGTCGCTGCTCCATGATTATTGTATAGCCTTGCCGTGAACGGGAACTCAAGAAGTCAATTCTTGTATACAAAATAATTGACTCGGAAAACAAGCTGTGATTGGCTCACGCAACAGCCTGGGTGCGCCGGGCTGGATTCTTTGGGAGGAATACATGAACGCCATTCTAAAAACCGCGGTTGCAGCCCTTGCGCTGACCGCTGCCGGTTCGGTTGCGTCTGCAACGGAACTGCGCCTGTCGCATCAATGGTCGAACAAGGACATCCGGCACCAGGTTGCACAAATCGTGGCTGACGAAGTCGCCGCGGCGGATGTGGATCTGGAAATCAAGATCTTCGGCTCGAAATCTCTGTTCAAACCGCGCGAACAATACAAGCCGCTCAGCCGGGGCCAGTTGGATATGACGGTTCTGCCTCTGTCTTATGCCGGGGGGCAGCAGCCCGCCTATAACCTGACATTGATGCCGGGCCTGGTTAAAAACCACGACCATGCCGCGCGTCTGGCCAATTCGCCGTTCATGGACGCGCTGGAAGAAAAGATGGCCGAAGATGACGTGATGGTCCTGGTGCATGGTTACCTGGCGGGCGGCTTCGCCGGCAAGGACAAGTGCATCACCAAACCCGAAGACGTGCAGGGCCTGCAAACCCGCGCGGCGGGCAAGTCCTTTGAACAGATGCTTGCAGGGGCCGGGGCCTCGATCGCATCCATGGCTTCGTCCGAGATCTATAACGCGATGCAGACCGGCGTGCTTCAGGCGGCCAATACCTCGTCGTCGTCTTTCGTGTCCTATCGCATCTATGAACAGGTCGCCTGCTATACCCCCGCCGGGGACGTGGCGCTGTGGTTCATGTACCAGCCTCTGCTGATGAACAAATCCACCTTTGATGGCCTGACCGAAGAACAGCAGGCCGCCCTCTTGGCCGCGTCGGAAAAGGCCGAGGCCTATTATCTGGAAGAAGCCAAGAAACAGGACGCCGCGTCCGAACAGGTGTTCCGTGACGCCGGTGTGGAAATCGCCCAGATGAGCCCCGAGGATTTCGACGCCTGGCTGGCACTGGCCAAGGAAACCTCGTTGAAGGCCTTTGTCGACGAAGTGCCCGACGGGCAGGACCTGCTGGACAAGGCGCTTGCCGTCGAATGACCTGACAGGGGCGGCCGCGATGGCCGCCCCCACTGACCTCACTGCCCCCAACGCCCCTTGCTGAACACTATTGGAGTCGCACATGGCCGGCCATAGCTCCGCCATCGCTTCCCATACCGGGAACAATCCTTTTCTGCGCGCCGTTGCGGCCCTGTCGACACTGGCGGGCTGGTGCTCTGCCGCCATGATCGTCGCCGCCGTCGCCATAACCTGCCAGATGATTTTCATCCGGTTCGTGCTGAACGGTTCGACCATCTGGCAGACCGAAGCGGTCATCTATCTGGTCATTGCGGCCACCCTGATTGGCCTGCCCTATGTCCAACGCTTGCGCGGGCATGTGAATGTCGACCTGATACCGCTGGCGCTGGCCCCAAGGGCGCGGTTCTGTCTGGCTCTGCTGACCTCGGTCCTGTCAATCGCGATCGTTTCGGTCATGCTGTTTCACGGCTATGAATACTGGCATTTCGCCTGGGAACGCGGCTGGAAATCCGACACGGTCTGGGGCGTCCGGCTGTGGATACCCTATCTGGCGATCCCGGTCGGGTTTGCCCTTCTGTTGCTGCAGCTTGTCGCCGATCTGGTGGCCGTGCTGCTCGGCGTCGACAAACCCTTTGGACTGGAGTAACCGCGATGGATCCGCTTCTTCTGGGTGGCCTCGTCGCCATCGCCACCATCCTGGTCCTGTTTTCCGGGGTTTCCGTCGCCATCGGACTGCTGATCGTTTCGGCCGGGTTCCTGACAATCTTCGATGGCGCGCGTTCGCTGGAACTGATGCCCGAGATCCTGTTCGGAAAGCTGGATAATTTCGCCCTTCTGTCCATTCCGATGTTCATTATCATGGGGGCCTCGATCGCCTCGACCCGGGCCGGGGCGGACCTTTACGAGGCGCTCGAACGGTGGTTGACCCGCGTTCCGGGCGGGCTTGTGGTGTCCAACCTTGGGGCCTGCGCCCTGTTTGCGGCGATGTCGGGGTCGTCCCCGGCGACCTGCGCGGCCATCGGCAAAATGGGTATCCCCGAAATGCGCAAACGCGGCTATCCCGATGGCGTCGCCGCCGGGTCGATTGCCGCGGGCGGCACCCTGGGTATCCTTATCCCGCCATCGGTCACCATGATCGTCTATGGCATCGCCACCGAAACCTCGATCGGTCGGCTTTTCCTGGCCGGTGTCATTCCGGGCCTGCTGCTGGTCGGGCTGTTCATGGCCTGGTCGCTGTATTCGACCTGGCGGTCCGGCGACGCGACGCGGCTGGGATCGGGCAGCTATACCTGGGCGGAACGGTTCGAGATCCTGCCCCGTGTGCTGCCGTTCCTCGCCATCATCCTGGGTGTGCTCTACGCCATGTATGGCGGCATCGCGACGCCTTCGGAGACCGCGGCGGTCGGCGCTCTGTTGTGCCTGTTGATTGCCGTCGTCATCTACAAGCTCTGGCACCCGCGGGCGATCTGGATGGTTCTGCGCGACAGCACCAAGGAAAGCGTGATGATCCTGTTCATCATCGCCGCCGCCGGGGTGTTTTCCTATATGCTGTCATCGCTGTTCATCACCCAGTCGATTGCCGAATGGATCGGCACGCTGGATGTGAACCGCTGGGTCTTGATGGGCGCGGTCAACGTGTTCCTTCTGATTGCGGGGTTCTTTCTGCCCCCTGTTGCCGTGATCCTGATGGCCGCGCCCATCCTGCTGCCGATCATCACCACGGCCGGGTTCGACCCCATCTGGTTCGCAGTCGTACTGACCATCAACATGGAAATCGGCCTGATCTCACCCCCGGTCGGCCTGAACCTGTACGTCATCAACGGTATCGCGCCGGACATTTCGCTGAGGACAATCCTGACCGGGTCGTTGCCTTTCGTGGCCTGCATGGTTCTGGCGATTGTCCTGCTGTGCCTGTTTCCCGGCCTTGCCACCTGGTTGCCCAATCTCGTCATGGGAACGGCGATATGACCCTGCTGGCCGATCTGCTGTCGACGGTGTTCGAACGGCGCTATCGCCGCGACCCGCACAAGGGCGCGCCCGATGGCCGACCGCTGAGCGAACTTGCCACCGCGCTTGTCGGATCGGCGGGCGAAACCTCGGGGCTGGCCCTGGCCAAGGATATCCTGGCCCGGTTCGAGGCGCTGGACGATGCGGGCAAGCTTGCGTTCTTTCACTTTGTCGCCAGCGCGATGGATATCGACCCCGAAACGGTGCGCACGACCCTTGATGAATACGAGCGCAGCCCCTCCAAAACCAGCTATCGCGCCTTTGCCGAAGCTGCCGAGCCGCGCAGGCAAGAGCTGATCCGGCGTCTGAACCGCGTGCCGGGCGCAACCGGCGCATTGGTGGACATGCGGGCCGACCTGCTGCGCCTAGGCGGCCGCGACCCCGAACTGGCCGCGCTGGATCTGGATTTCCGGCACCTCTTTGCCTCGTGGTTCAATCGCGGGTTCCTGGTCTTGCGCCCAATCAGTTGGGAAAGCCCCGCGCATATCCTTGAAAAGATCATCGCCTATGAGGCGGTGCATGCCATCGACAGCTGGTCCGACCTGCGCAGGCGGCTGGAACCCGCAGATCGCCGCTGCTTTGCCTTCTTCCACCCTTCGATGCCGGATGAGCCGCTGATCTTTGTCGAAGTGGCGCTGACCAAGGGCATTCCCGGCTCGGTCCAGGCGCTTTTGGCGCAGGACCGCGCGGCCATGCCCGCCGAAGATGCCGATACGGCGGTGTTCTACTCGATTTCGAACTGTCAGGATGGTCTGGCCAGCATCTCGTTCGGGAATTCCCTAATCAAGCAGGTCGCCGCCGACCTGGCCGCCGAATTGCCCGCACTCAAGACCTTTGTCACGCTGTCCCCGATCCCGGGTCTGACACGTTGGCTGGAACAGGAAGGGTTGCGCTGGAACCCCGACGATGCCGACGGGATAAAGGCACTGGCCGCGCATTACCTGCTGAATGCAAAGTCACGCGGAACCCTGCCCTTTGACCCGGTGGCCCGCTTCCACCTGGGCAACGGCGCCATCATACACGCGGTCCATGCTGAGGCCGACACATCGGAAAAAGGCCGCGACCAATCCGGCGGAACGATGGTGAATTACCTTTACGAACTGGCGCGCGTTGCGCAAAACCACGAAACCTTTGCCACCACCCGCGAGGTTGCCGCCACAGCGCAAGTCAAATCGCTGGCGCAGGCAGCCGAACTTTGCCCGACCGAAGAAAGGTAAACCCATGGCGAACCCCCTATTCGACAGCCTTTTTGGTATCCATGCCGGGAAAACCACACCCTTTCTGACCCTGCCTGATGACCAGATCGTCACCCATGCAGAGTTTCTGGCCACCAGCGCTCAGATCGCCAATGTCATGGCGCAGGCGGGGCTGAAACCGGGCGACCGCGTCGCCGTGCAGGTCGAAAAATCACCCCAGGCGCTTGCGATCTATGCCGCCTGTGCCCAGTCGGGGTTGGTATTCTTGCCCCTGAACACCGCCTATACGGCGGATGAGCTGCGCTATTTCATCGAAAACAGCGGTGCGGCGCTGATCGTCTGCGATGGGCGCAACGAAAAAAGCCTGTCCGCGATGGCCAAGGATCTGGGCGCAAACGTGGAAACGTTGGATGCCGATGGCGGCGGCAGCCTGTTGGCCAAGGCCGCGACCCAGCCCGACAGTTTCGCGACCGTCCCGCGCAGGGGCGACGATCTGGCGGCATTCCTTTATACCTCGGGGACAACGGGGCGCTCCAAGGGCGCCATGTTGACCCAGGACAATCTTTTGTCCAATGCACGCACATTGGTGCAGGAATGGCGGTTTACCGATCAGGACGTTCTGCTGCATGCGCTGCCGATTTTTCACACCCATGGTCTGTTTGTGGCAACCAATATTGCGCTGACCGCCGGGTGCAGCATGATTTTCCTGCCGAAGTTTGACCTTGACCAGATCATTGCGCGGATGCCTGCCGCCACCACGATGATGGGCGTGCCAACCTTTTATACGCGGCTGTTGGATGACCCCCGTTTCACCCAGGACCTGGTGGCGCATATGCGGCTGTTCGTGTCCGGCTCTGCGCCGCTGTTGGCGGAAACCCATATCCAGTTCGAAACCCGCACCGGGCACCGGATCCTTGAGCGCTATGGCATGACAGAAACCAACATGAACACGTCCAACCCCTATGATGGCGAGCGCCGCGCCGGGACGGTGGGCTTTCCCCTGCCCGGGGTCGAGCTGAGGATCACCAACCCCGAGGACGGCACGGAACTGCCGCAGGGCGACATTGGCCAGATCGAGATACGCGGCCCGAATGTCTTTCAGGGCTATTGGCAGATGCCCGAAAAAACCGCCGCCGAGCTGCGCGACAACGGGTTCTTCATCACCGGCGATCTGGGGCGGGTCGATGCCGATGGCTATGTCCACATCGTTGGCCGCAACAAAGACCTGATCATCTCTGGCGGCTACAACATCTATCCCAAGGAAATCGAACTGGTGCTGGACGACCAGCCAGCCGTGCTTGAAAGCGCGGTCATCGGCGTTCCGCACCCGGATTTCGGGGAAACCGTGCTGGGCGTGATCGTGCCGGAAAAAGGAGCCTCGCCCGATACCGGCGCGATGATGGAGGCGATACAAAAGTCGCTGGCCCGGTTCAAACACCCGCGCAAACTGGTCGTGGTTGATGCATTGCCGCGCAACACGATGGGCAAGGTGCAAAAGAACATCCTGCGGGATCAGTACAAAGAGATGTTCGCCTCGTAAACGACCCGGACCCATGGGCTGCGCCTGGCGCGCCCAGGTTCCAGGTCTTTGACCGCGCAAGCCCCCCGCGGCGACCGGATCGGGCCTGCGATGCAATCCGCAGGCGCTTTTGACCCGGCCGCTTTGGTTTCACAGACCTCAGGCGGGCGGGGTCAGATCCTGCGGAAAGTTCTGATAGCAAACCGGGCGCAGGAACCGGCGGATCGACAACGTGCCGACCGATGTGGCGCCAAAGTTGGTCGACGCAGGGTAAGGCCCGCCATGGACCATGCTGTCGGCCACTTCGACCCCGGTTGGAAAGCCATTGACCAGGATGCGACCAGCCTTGCGTTCAAGCACGGGGACCAGGCCGCGCGCCGCCGCCATGTCACCGTCATCCATATGCAGCGTCGCGGTCAGCTGCCCTTCAAAACCTTTTGCAAGCTCAACCATCTGCCCGGCATCGCGCACGCGAATCGCAAGGCCCACGGGGCCGAATACCTCATCCCGCAGGCTGTGATCGGCCAAAAAGCTGTCGGCATCGGTTTCATACAGGTTTGGCAAGGCCTGCCGCCCCGAATCCGTGGTCGTGAAAACCGGGCGCACTGTGTTTTGTTCATCAAAACGGGCTTTGCCCCGCCGATAGGCCGCGGCGATCCCGTCGCTCAGCATCGGTTGCGCGTCTACGTTTGCCAGCCCTTCGGCGGCGGCCTTAATCACCGCATCTCCGTCCGGTCCGGCGGGAATGATGGCTATCCCCGGATTGGTGCAGAACTGCCCCGCCCCCATGGTCAGCGACGCGGCCCAGCCCGCGCCAATTTCGGCGCCACGGGCGGCAGCGGCGGCCGGCAGGATGAACATCGGGTTTACCGACCCCAGTTCACCGAAAAACGGAATGGGTTCCGGGCGCGAAGCACAAAGATCAAAAAGCGCCCGGCCCGCGCCCAGCGAACCGGTGAACCCAACCGCCGTGATCAGCGGATGCTGAACCAGCGCCTGCGCATATTCGACCTGATCCCCCTGAACCAGGGAAAAGACACCGGGGTCAAGCTTGCACCGCGCAATGGCCGCGTGGACCGCCTCGGCCACGATTTCGCCGGTTCCGGGATGCGCCGGGTGACCTTTGACCACAACCGGGCACCCTGCGGCCAATGCGGCGGCCGTGTCGCCCCCTGCGGTCGAAAATGCCAGGGGAAAGTTCGATGCCCCGAAAACCGCGACCGGCCCAATCGGGCGTTGCACCATGCTGAGATCAGGGCGCGGCAAGGGCTGCCGGTCAGGCAGAGCCGGATCGTGGCGCAGATCAAGATAGGCGTCATCGCGGATATAGTCTGCAAACAACCGCAGCTGTCCCGTCGTCCGGCCACGTTCCCCTTGCAGCCTTGCAGCAGGCAGCCCGGTTTCAGCGGACCCGACCGCCGTGATATCCTCGGCGCGGGCCTCGATCTCGTCCGCGATCGCCTCAAGAAAGGCGGCGCGGTCTTCGCGCGAGGAATGGCCGTAGGTCCAGAAAGCGTCCTCGGCCGCGCGAACCGCGCGGTCCACATCTGCGACGGTTCCGCGTGACACATCGAACCCTTCGCCCGCAAAAGGTGACGAGCGAAAAGTCTCGTCGCCCGCGACCCATTCGCCCGCAATCAGGTGTTTTCCGTGAAGCTTCAAAGTCATCGTTTATGTCCTGTAAATCGGTTCTGCGGTGAACTTGCCACCCTGATAGATGCTTTCCGGCGCATCCTTCGCCGGTCTGGGCGCCGCGGCCTCGACCTCGGCCCGGTAGGCTTCGGAATTATCCTTGGGGCGCCAGCCGATCAACCGGGCCGTTTCCGTGTTCCACCATCCTTCGTCATTGTCGGACACGCCCCAGATCACCGGGCAGCCCAACATCGGAACGCGAAACACGCATTCGACAAGGCTTATGAAATCGTCCGGCGACATCCAGGTGCCCAGCATCCTTCGGTCGCGCGGCTTGTCGAAACACGATCCGATCCGGATCAGCGCGGTCTCTTGCCCGAATTTGGAATGATATAGCGCGGCAATCGCTTCGCCGAAACACTTGGATACCCCGTACAGGCCGTCGGGCTTGTGCGGCGCCGACGTGTCAATCACCTCGTCCTGGCGGTAATACCCGATGGTATGGTTGGATGACGCAAAAAAGATGCGCGGCATGCCGTGGGCACGGGCGGCTTCGAACAAGTTGTAGACCCCGGTGATATTGCCTCGTTGGATCGCGTCCCAGGGCCGCTCCACCGACACTCCGCCCAGGTGCAGGATACCGTCGCAATCCTTGACCAGGTCGAAAACCGCCGCCTCGTCGCCAAGGTCACATTTCACGACCTCTTCATTCGGCCCTGCCGGATCCATGTCGGAAATATCCGACAGGCGCAGGACTTCTGCCATATGCCCCAAGCGCGCCCGCGCCAGTTTTCCAAGGTTTCCGGCAGCGCCGGTGATGAGCAGTCGTTTCAAAGCGTCAGCTCCTTATTGCAACAGATTGGGTAGAGTCATCGAAAACGCCGGGACATAGGTAACAAGCATCAGCGCGACGAGAATTGCCAGATAAAAAGGCCAGATCGTTCGAACGGCCCGGTCGATACGAATACCGCCCACCACACAGCCGACGAACAGACAGGCACCCACAGGCGGCGTGCACAGCCCCAGGCCAAGGTTCATCATCATGATGACACCAAACTGCACCGGATCCATACCCAGCCCGACGACGACCGGCAGGAAAATCGGGGTGCAGATCAGGATCAGCGCGGCCATATCCATGACCATCCCCAATACCAGCAGCGTCAGGTTCAGCAACAGCAGGATGACCAGCGGGTTTGACGAAATAGACGTGACAAAGGTGGCAAGGTTGTCTGGCACGCGGTACAGCGCCAGCAGATAGGCAAAGGACGAGGCCGTCGCCACCAGGATCATCACCAATGCCGTCGTGCGAACGGCAGACAGAACCGCCGTCTTGAACCCCGACCATGAAAGCTCACGGTAGACAAAGATCGTGACGACCAGCGCCCAGATCGCGCCAAAGGCACCGGATTCGGTCACCGTCATGACACCGGACAGGACACCGCCAACGATGATGACCGCCGTCAGCAAACCGGGCACCGCCGCCGCAAAGCTGATCAGCAGGGCATGCCAGCCCGGAAACTCTTCCGAGGGATAGTTGCGTTTCACGGCGATGTACCAGGCAACGAAACCAAGGCACAGGCACATCAGCAAACCGGGTATGATTCCCGCCAGAAAAAGCTGCGATACCGAAACGCCACCCGCCGCAACCGCATACAGGATCATGTTGTGCGACGGAGGGATCACGACCCCCGCGACCGAAGACGTCACCGTTACATTGACCGCGTAATCGGCGTCATAGCCCTTTTCTTTCATCACCGGCATCAGAATTGATCCAAGCGCCGAGGTGTCGGCAACGGCCGACCCGGAAATGCCGCCAAACAGCATCGACGACGCGACATTGACAACGCCAAGCCCGCCGCGCGACTTGCCGACCGCGGATGCCGCCAGCCGGACCAGCCGACCGGCGATGCCGCCCTGCATCATCAGTTCACCCGCGAAGATGAAAAAGGGAATGGCCAAAAGCGAAAAGACGGAAATCCCCGACATGATACGCTGGAAACCGATGAACATCGGCAGACCTTCGTAGAGGAAACCGCCAACCGTGGCGAGACCCAGCGCAAAGGCGACCGGCATGCCCGAAAGCAGGCCAAGGGCAAACAGGCCAAAAAGAATATACAGTCCCATTCAGTATTCCGCCGGGTCTTGGCCACGCACAAGCATGGCGAGGTGATAAAGTGAAAACAGAACGCTCAGGATGCCGCAAACCGCCATCGGCACGGCGCGCCATCCTTCGGCAATTGCCAGCATCGGGATACGGCGTTTCCAGGTTTTCTCTGCCAATTCCCACCCGTACCAGGCCAGGTACGCGGCAAAGACAAGGACCCCCAGAATCGCAATCCAACGCAGCGGGATGCGCAAGAATGGCGGCATCATTTCACGGACAAATTCGATCGACAGATGGGCCTTGTTCCAGACACCGGCAGCAGCCCCCAGGAAGGTGATCCAGACGACCAGCATCAGGGCGGCCTGCTCGACCCAGGTCGGCGTGTCATTCAGAACGTAGCGGCCAAAAACCAGCCATCCGAAAATTGCGATCAGGGTCACAAGCTGGATACCGGCGATGGTCATGCAGATCTTGGCAGTCAGGTCCAGCACCCTGTAAATCGGGCCACGGGTCCCGGTGGATTGGTCAGAGGTCATCTGGTTCTCCGGCGCGAAGATACCCCAGCCATCGTCTGGCCGGGGCACCGAGTTTCTAGACGATCAGCTGCTGGCCTGGATGTCCTTGATCAGGCTTTCCAGATCGGGATTGGCCTTGATGAAGCCCTCGTAAACGGGTGTCATCGCATCCTGGAACGCCTTGGGGTCTTTCACCTCGTTGATCTGAACGCCAGCCGCTTCGACTTTTTCGCGGCTCTGCAATTCGCGTTTCGCCCACAGCTCGCGCTGAATATTCGCGGCATTGACCGCGGCGGCCTTTACGATGGCCTTGTCGTCATCCGACAGCGCATCCCACGTCGCCGTGGACACGCACAGGCATTCCGGAATGATCAGGTGGTTGGTGATCGAATAGTATTGCGCCACCTCGAAATGGTTCGAGCTGTCATAGGACGGATAGTTGTTCTCGGCCCCGTCAATGACACCGGTCTTCAGCGATTGATACACCTCGCCATAAGCCATGGGTGTGGCGTTGCCGCCCAGCTGATCGACCATCTGAACATACAGGTCATTGTTCATGACGCGAAACTTCATGCCCTTGACATCGTCCGGGGTCTCGATCGCCTGCTTGGTGTTGTAGAATGACCGCGAACCGCTGTCGAACCAGGACAGGGCAACCAGGCCCTCTTCGGCCAGGGCGTCCGAAAAGCGCTGACCAATCTCGCCGTCCATGACCACATGCATCTGGTCAACATCCTTGAAGATGAAAGGCAGCGACAGAACATTGGTCGCCGGAACGATTTGCCCCATGGGGCCCATATTGAAATTCGCAAAGTCCAGGCCACCGTTGCGTACCTGTTCGATCGCGTCCGGCTGATCGCCCAGTACCGCGTTGTGGTACACCTGAGGCGCAACGCGGCCTTCGGTATTCTCGGTCACTTCGGTCGCAAAGCTTTCGAGCGCGACAGAGTTCGGGTAATCCTCGGGGTGGATGTTCCAACCGCGCCATTCATTGGCCATCGCGGGAACCGCAACCAGCGCCGCCAGGGCGCCTGTCAGTGCAATCCGGGTAAATGTCATCTGATTTTCCTCCCAATTGGTATGGCGGATTTGACCGCCGATGCCGGATGTATGGCCATTCATCATACAAATTGTCAATAGGTATGATACTTACCGAGAATATTTGACAAGCCCGCCCCCATTCAGCTTATGTTTCGGAACGGAAGGATGTGACATGGCTGAATCCCTGAAAAACAAGAAGTCCCCGAACGCCAGGCGCAACCTGGTGGCCGAAGTGGTGGCCCAGTTGCGTGCCCGAATCGTGAATGGCGAGGTGAAAACCGGCGACCGGCTGCCATCCGAGGCACAACTGACCGAGGCCTATTCCGTGTCCCGCACCGTGATTCGCGAGGCGATTGCCGCATTGCGCGCCGACGGGCTGGTCGAGGCCAGACAGGGCGCCGGTGTCTTTGTGCTGGAACCAAAAGAGGTTGCGCAACGGCCGTTTCAAATCGTGGATGTCGACAAGATATCCTCGATTATCGAAATGCTTGAGCTGCGTTCAGCGGTCGAGATGGAGGCCGCAGCCCTTGCGGCAACACGCCGGTCCCCGGCGCAGGAAGAAGAGATTTACGAAGCCGAATCGGAAATCAGGGCGCTTGCGCAAAAGGGGCTGCCAACCACCGAGGCCGATTTCCGGTTTCATAAATCCATCGCCAATGCGGCGAACAACCCCCGGTTTGTCGAGTTTCTGGATGTTCTCGGACAACCGGTCATTCCGCGATCGGCCCTTCAATCCGGCAACGGGCCGCGCAGCCCCGAGGCATATATCGCGCTGATTTCAGAGGAACACCGGGCCATTGCCGACGCAATTGCAGCCGGCGACCCCGACGCGGCCCGCGACGCAATGCGCCTGCACCTTCAGGGCAGTCAGCAAAGATATCGCAACATGTTGCGCGGCTCGTGAGAATTTATCATACAAATTCTTGACACATAGCTGTCAGATACGGTAGGCCTGCCCTCAATCGGAACACCGGAGCACGCTATGGACCCCCAACACCTAAAGACATCCCTGGGCTCAGGGCTTCTTTCCTTTCCCGTCACCCCTTTCGGGGAAGATGGCCAGTTCAACCGGTCCGCGTATGAAGACCATGTCGGATGGCTTTCAAGCTATCCCGCGGCGACGCTGTTTGCGGCTGGCGGGACGGGCGAGTTCTTTTCGCTGAAGCCTTCGGAAATCCCTGCCATCGTCGAAGCGGCCAAAGCTGCGGCCGGGGACGTCCCCATTGTTTCGGGCTGCGGTTACGGCACCGAAATCGCGGTTGAAATTGCCCAATCTGCGGAAAAGGCGGGCGCAGATGGCATCTTGCTGATCCCGCATTATCTGATCGACGCGCCACAGGACGGATTGTTCGCCCATATTAAGCGGGTCTGCGATTCCGTTGGGATCGGTGTGATGGTCTACAACCGGGACAACTCGATCCTTCAGCCCGACACATTGGCCCGCCTGTGCGATGTTTGCCCCAACCTTGTGGGGTTCAAGGATGGCTCGGGCGATATCGGCCTGGTCCGGCAGATCACCGCCAAGATGGGCGACCGGCTGATGTACCTGGGCGGTATGCCCACGGCAGAATTGTTCGCCGAGGCCTATCTGGGCGCAGGGTTCACCACCTATTCATCGGCGGTGTTCAATTTCGTACCCGGCCTTGCCATCGAATTTTACGATGCCCTGCGCAGCGACAACCGGGCCCGGTGCGAAGAAATCCTGAACGGGTTCTTCTATCCCTTCATGGCCATCCGCGACCGGTCCAAGGGCTATGCCGTGTCGGCCATCAAGGCCGGTGTGCGCCTTCAGGGCTTTGATACCGGGCCGGTTCGCCCGCCACTCACGGATCTTACCGAGGAAGAGATGGGGATGATGGCCGACCTGATTGCCCCTTACAAACGATGAAGATCACGGCGGTTCATACCCACCTTCTGGAACATCGTCTGGATACGGCGTTTGAAAGCGCATCCATGCGCTTTGACCGGCGCCAGCATCTTTTGGTCGAGGTCATTTGCGATGACGGGACCACCGGTTGGGGCGAATGTCTGGGTCCGGCCAGGGCAAATCGCGCCGTGGTGGAAACCTATGCCAACTGGCTGGTGGGGATGGACCCGCTTGAGACCGAAAAGATCTGGGCGGTGCTGTACAACGCGCTGCGCGACCAGGGTCAGCGCGGGCTGGCGGTCACGGCGCTGTCGGGGATTGATGTCGCCCTCTGGGACATCAAGGGCAAACATTTCGGCGTTCCGGTATCCACCCTTTTGGGCGGGCGGTTCCGCGATACTGTCAAGGCCTATGCCACCGGCGCCTTCAAGCGCGACGGTGTTGACCGCGTGGCGGATAACGCAGCCGAGGCCGAGATACACGCGGCGGCCGGGTTCCACGCGATGAAGATCAAGATCGGGTTCGGCTTTGACGAGGACATGGCCGTCATCGCCGCCGTGCGTCAGGCCATGGGCCCCGATATGCGGCTTATGATCGACGGCAACCACGGCTATGACACGATCGAAGCGATCCGTGTTGGCAACGCTGCGGCAGATTACGGGGTCGACTGGTTCGAAGAACCCGTAACGCCCGAGCATCTTGCCGCCTATCGCGAGGTTCGGGCGAAACAGCCCATCCCCGTTGCCGGAGGCGAGACCTGGCACGCACGGTGGGGGATGCGTGAACCCATTGAAAGCCGCTGCGTGGATATCCTTCAGCCTGACCTGTGTGGCTGTGGCGGGTTCACCGAGATGAAGCGCATCGCGGATCTGGCGGCCTTGCACAATATTCGCGTGGTTCCACATGTCTGGGGAACCGCCGTGCAAATCGCGGCCTCGCTTCAGTTCCTGGCGGCGATGGTGCCGAACCCGATACGGTTGAACCCGGTGGAACCGATCCTGGAATTCGACCGCACCGCAAACCCGTTCAGACAAGCGGTCATCACCCGCCCCATCGAACATGAAAACGGCATTGTCACCATTCCCGATGGCCCCGGCCTTGGGATCGAGATTGACCGCCAAACGCTAAAAGATTTTGCGCCAAAGGACCAATGATGCTGGACCGCAAGCTTACCGGAACCCCGCCTTCGATTCGCCTGCCTGCGGGCGCGATCGACACCCAGTGCCACATCTACATGCCGGGCTACCCTGCCCTGCCCGGCGGCCCCGGAAACCCGCCGGACCCGTTGCCGACGCCTGACATGTACCGACAGATGGCCGATTGGATCGGAATTTCCCGCGTCGTGGTCACGCAGGGCAATGCCCAGCAAGGTGACAATTCCTGTCTGCTGGCCAGCCTGGCAGAGCTTGGCGATATTGCGCGCGGTGTCGCGGTTATCGACGGCCAAACCTCGGACCAAGAGATGGACCGGCTCAGCGCGGCGGGCATTGTGGGAACCCGGATCATGGATCTGCCGGGCGGCGCCGTTGGCCTGTCAGAGCTTGAAGCCGTCGACGCCAAAGCCGCCGACCATGGCTGGGTGATGGCGGTACAGTTCGACGGCTCGGACATTCTGGAGCACGAAGACCGCCTTGCGGGCTTGAAAAGCAACTGGATCCTGGACCACCACGGAAAATTCTTTCGCGGCGCCACGGCGGACGGGCCGGAAATCAACGCAGTCAAACGGCTGATCGACGGCGGACGGTGCTGGTACAAACTGGCGGGCTGTTACGAAAGCTCGCAGACAGGCGCCCCGGATTTCGCCGATATTGCCGCGACGACCCGCGCAATTGCCGCCTATGCGCCGGACCGGTTGGTCTGGGGCACGAACTGGCCGCATAACCTTGCCAAGACGGCGGACGAATATCCCGACGATGGGGCGCTGGCCGATACCGTGCTTGGCTGGCTTGACGAGAAAACGCGCGAGATGACCCTTGTGGACACGCCTGCCCGGCTGTTTGGGTTCGACACCTAAAGGCGCACGACCCGGACCCGCGGATTACGCGCGCGTGTCCGGTGACGGTGCGGGGCTGACCTCAAGCGTGCTCCAGACACAGTCATGATCGGACAAGGGCGTTCCGGCGGCCGAAACCGAGGTCAGAATCCCCGATTCTACCGGCGCGAAGCCCCGCCCGGCCAGCCAGTCCAGCTTCATCTGCCGATCCGGGTGCGGCGTGATCAGGCTGGGCCGCGTCGTGTCGCCTGCGGCAGTGAACGCCCAGGAATAACCTTGGTTTTCGGCCAGTCCGAACAGCGTTTCCCGCCGCCAGTCGAAATCGGGGGACATGTGGTTTCCGGTATTCAAATCACCGCCGATCAGCACCGGTAATCCGGGGGCGAACCGGTCGATAGCCTGCAGCAGGCGCGCGAATTGCTGGTGTCGATGGTCGGCACCCGCGTTGCTTTCCAGATGCGTAGACACCACACAGACCGAACCTGCGATGGTGGGAACGACCGCAGCAATGGCCATGCGGCCCCCGACCCTGGGTTGCTGGGGATCTGCGGCGCCGCCATCCGATGCAAACCAATGTCCATGGTCGTCCAGGCGGATCAGGGCCGTTCGCTGAAAAGGAACCGAAGACAGGATCGCGTTGCCGTGCCACCCCAATGCGTTGAAATCATCAACACAAAACGCCCGTTCGGTCGGGCCGCCCAGGTCCAGCTCGTGAAACTCGATCCCAAAGGCATAGACCATACCCAGGGCGCGGGCCATATCTTGGGTTGTGTGGCGTTGCGCGGTGCGGGCCATGCCGTGATCAACCTCGGACAGCAGGACGACATCCGGGCCGATCTGACCCAGGTGATCCGCCGTGTCCTGTGGGAACAGGCAGCGTTCCACGTTCCAGGCCGCGACCGTGAACCGCGCGGGCAACTGAACCGAACCGGCCTCGCCCCCCAATTGCAGCGCGTTCATGGCCGCAAGCCCCGACAACAGGTCGCGATGGGCCTGCGCGGTGCGCGGCGCGGACAGGATGTCCTGCCGTTGGGCTGGCGTTACGGCCGCAAGCGCGTTCACCGTTTCGGTAATCACAGCGTTCTTCCCGTTTCCGTATCGAACAGGCGCAGCGCCTCGGGCTTGAGCGTGATCCGGTTTTCACCCATCTGCGCGGCGTGATCCTTGTTGACCAGAACGGTAAAGGGTTGACCGGCAAGCTGGCCGTGCAACAGCCGGTGCGCGCCCAGTTCCTCCAGGATATCGACCTGAAACGGAACCGAACCCTGACCATCCAGTTCGATATCTTCGGGTCGGATGCCCAAGGTCACCGGCCCGTTGGCCGATGTCGGTGCGGTCATGATCCCGTCATAGCCGTTGATCCGAACCTGACCCCGATCCACCTGCGCCGCGATCAGGTTCATCGGTGGCGCCCCCATGAACGAGGCCACAAAGGTCGAGGCCGGGTTGTGATAGATTTCCGACGGGGTCCCGATCTGTTCAATCCGGCCTGCGTTCAGAACGATGATGCGATCGGCCATGGTCATCGCTTCGACCTGATCATGGGTGACATAGACCGCCGTCGTGCCCAGGCGGCGTTGCAGGGCCTTGATTTCGATCCGCATCTGGTTGCGCAGCTTGGCATCCAGGTTCGACAGCGGTTCGTCAAACAGAAACAGTGCCGGGTCGCGGACCACCGCGCGGCCCATGGCGACGCGCTGACGCTGGCCGCCAGACAATTGCGCCGGCTTTCGGTCCAGGTAATCCGTCAGGTTCAGCATCCTGGCAGCGTCTTCCACCTTGGCGGCAATCTCAGACGCCGGGGTGCCGCGGTTTTTCAGGCCATAGCCGATATTCCTGCGCACCGTCATATGCGGATACAAGGCATAGTTCTGGAACACCATCGCGATGTCCCGGTCCGCAGGGTCCACGTCATTGACCACGCGGTCGCCGATTTTCAACGTGCCTTCGGTGATGTCCTCAAGCCCCGCGATCATCCGCAGCAAGGTGGATTTCCCGCAGCCGGACGGGCCGACCAGAACGACGAACTCGCCATCCCGAATGGTGAAATCTGTCGCCTCAACAGCCTGAAAACCGTTGGGATAAACCTTGCGGATGCCTTCCAAAGAAACCTGAGCCATGCGCGTATTCCTTATTTGTCGGATTCTGTAAGGCCCTTGACGAACCAGTTCTGGAAAAAGATCACGATGGCCACGGGCGGGATCATCGCAACGATGGCCAGCGCCAGGGCCTGCCCATGTTCGGGGATCTGGCCGTCGGTATAGGACAGCACGATCTGCTTGATGCCCCGGACCAGCGTGAAAAAGCTCTCATCCGTGGTGATCAGCGTCGGCCACAGATACTGGTTCCAGCCAAAGACGAACATGATGATGAAAATCGCCGCGATCATCGTTCGGCTGAGCGGCACGAGGATATCGACAAAGAATTTCCACGGCCCTGCCCCGTCGATCCGGGCGGCTTCGGCCAGTTCCTCGGGGACGGACATAAAGAACTGCCGAAAGAAGAACGTGCCTGTGGCGGACGCGATCAGCGGTACGATCAGGCCGGTATAGGTGTTGGTCAGCCCAAGTTTCTGGATCGCCTCGTAAGACGGCAGGATGCGCACCTCAAGCGGCAGCAACAGGGTGGTGAAGATCACCCAGAAGGCCAGCGTGGCGAACCGCAGGCGGAAATAGACAATCGCATAGGCGGCCATCATCGAGATGACGATTTTTCCCACCGCAAAACCGATGCCCAGTATCAGTGAATTCATCAGCATCAGCGTGCCATCGACGGTCTGGGTGAAACCGCCCTTTTCGAACATGGCGGCGTGGAAATTCTTGCCCAGATCATCGCCCAGCGTCAGTTGCAGCCCTTCGCGATGGATCGTCACCGCATCATGGCTGGCCGTTGTCAGCGCCAGAAGCGGCGGCAGGATCATCAGCAAGGACCCAAGGATCAGAACAAGATGATCGCCAATCGCCTGCCATCGAATTTTGCGCGGGCGGCGCGTGACGGCGGGTGTTTCAAGAGTTGTATCAGCCATGGCGCGCCTCCTCAGGTATAATGGATCCGGCGTTCGACCAGCCGGAACTGAAAGACGGTCAGGATCAGGACCAGCACCATCAGCACGACGGATTGTGCCGATGAACCGCCCAGATCATTGCCGCGGAACCCATCCAGATAGACCTTGTAGACCAGCGTCATTGGGTTGTTGCCCGGCTCGCCCTTCATCAACGCATCGATGATGCCGAACGTGTCGAACAGGGCATAGGTGATGTTGATGATCAGCAGGAAAAACGCCGTCGGTGCAAGCAAGGGAAAGGTCACCTGCCAGAACCGCCCCGTGGCCGAGCGATTGTCGATCATCGCTGCCTCGCGCACGGAACGCGGAATGGATTGCAGACCGGACAGGAAAAAGATGAAGTTCACCGGGATCTGTTTCCAGACGGATACGATGATCATCGTCGTGGCGGTCGCGTTATAATCGACGCCCAGCTTGAAATCCCAGCCGAACATCTGGAAAAACCGGGTCATCGGACCGGTGCTTTGATCAAAGAACAAAATGCCCAGAAACCCGGCCACGGGGGGCGCAATCGCATAGACCCACATCAGCAGTGTGCGATAGGATTTGGCCCCCCGGATGACCTTGTCGGCCTTTACCGCCAGCAACAAGGCGATGGCCAGCGAGAAAAAGGTGACGAGAACCGAGAACACGATCGTGAACCAGGCGACGCGCATATATTGGGCATTGCCCAGCAGGGTTGTGTAATTGTCGCCGCCCACAAAAGTCGAACCGAACCCGAACGGGTCCTGCAAATAAAATGACGACTGCAGCGCCCAGCCCGCGGGCCAATAAAAGAAGATGGCGATAATCATCAATTGCGGCAGCAGCAGCGCCACAGGAAGCCAGATAGAGTCAAAGCCCGCGCGTTTCATGAGGTGTCCGTTGCGAAAAGAGCGATGGCCGCGCCGTGACGACGCGACCATCCCGGGGGTGATCCCAGGGTTTAACCCTGGGTCTTGGCGAAGCGGGCCAGCAGGTCGTTGGCTTCTGCTTCAATGGTCTCAAAGGCGGTTTCCACGTCGGTCTCGCCGGTCAGGATACGGCCATATTCGCGGTTCATGATGTCGCGGATCTGGACGTAGAACCCCATGCGATAGCCCTTGGTGTTGTCTCCGGCCTTGGCTTGCAGCTGATTCACACCAACTTCGGCAGCCGGAAAGCGGTCATAGTGGCCATCTGTCTTGGCGGCTTCATAGGCGGCCTCGGTGATCGGCACGTACCCGGTTTCCTGATGCCAGAAATACTGGGTTTCCGGCGCGGTCAGAAAGCGGAAGAATTCGGCGGTTGCCTTGTTCTCTTCGGCCGATTTTCCGGACATTGCAAACAGTGCGGCACCACCGATGAAGGTTTGCGTGGGCTCGGCCGTCACCGCTTCCCAATAGGGCAGCTCGACCGCGCTGAATTCAAAACCCAGGTCTTTCTGCAGCAGCCCGCCGAAGGAACCGGATGACCCCAGCCACATGGCAACCTTGCCTTCCTCAAACGGCTTGGCATTGTCGCCCCAACCGGTGCCGTACCATTCGAACAAACCGTCATTCTTCCATTCCGACACGGCGGTGAAATGCGCCTTGATCGCGTCGTTGTTCACGAGAATCTTCGTGTCGGTGCCGTCATAGCCATTGTTGTTGGTCGCAAATGGCAGGTTGTGGCGCGACATGAAGTTTTCGGTGAAAATCCACGGCAGGTGCGACTGGCTGAGCGCGATATAGCCCGCGTCCTTAAGTGCCGGAGCGGTGGTCGACTGGAATTCTTCCCAGGTTTTCGGCGGCGTCACGCCAGCCGCTTCCAACGCGTCGACATTGTAATACAGGATCGGCGTGGACGAGTTGAAGGGCATGCCGATCATCTTGCCGTCGCTGTCGGCATAGAAATAGCGCACACCGGCGATATAATCATTGATGTCGAAATCAACGCCATTGTCGGCCAGCAGGTCCTGAACCGGGATGGTTGCGCCCTTGGCGCCGATCACGGTGGCGGCCCCGGCGTCAAACACCTGCATCACATTGGGCTGCTCGCCCGCGCGGAAGGCCGCAATACCGGCGGTCAGGGTCTCTTCGTAGCTGCCCTTGTAGACCGGGGTGATCTTGTATTCGTCTTGCGAGGCGTTGAAATCCTCGGCGATCTTGTTGACGGTCTCACCCAGTTGGCCGCCCATCGCGTGCCACCAGGTGATTTCTGTTTCGGCAAAAGCTGCGGTCGCGGTCAGGGCGAAAGCAGCAGCCGTTACGCTGAGCTTGAAGTTGGTCATTTCGATCCTCCGGTTCGGGAATCATCCCGAGTATTGGCGGGTACGCCGTGCCGAGGGGCGGCCCCTCGTCGTGAAAAGTCAGGTGCAAACGGGAAAAATCCCGAGCGCATTGCACAGGGTGTGCACACGTGCTCAGCTACGGGGATCGTGTGACAGTTCGATGAAAGATTTATTGCATTATTGACAAATTACGCGGAAACAGAGGACCACAGGGCCGTGGTTGAAAACAGCACAAAATCGCCCCAAAGGCCCCGCCGTGTCACGGCGCAAGCCGTCGCCGACGCGGCCGGTGTGTCACGTTCCGCCGTATCGCGCGCGTTTACGCAAGGGGCCTATCTTGATGCCGGAAAGCGCAAGATAATCAAGGAAATGGCCGCGCGGATGGGCTATCAGCCAAATGCCCTGGCCGCAGGTCTCAAGGGGGGGCGCTCGCACCTTGTGGCGGTGTTTGTCGGCGACATGCGCAGCACCTATGACACCGAATTCATGAACCGCTTGGTGGGCCGGCTGAACGCGCTGAACAAATGGCCGATCCTGATTGACGGTGGCGACAAACAGGCCGAGGCCGCGATGGATCAGGTTCTGCGCTATCCGCTGGATGCATTGATCCTGCGCGGCGGCAGCATGCCCGAAGCGCTGGTAACCCAGTGCAGCAAGCTGAAAATCCCCATGATCTCGTCCGGTCGCATCGTCAAGGCACCGGGTGTGGACAATGTGTGTTGCAAGAACGCAGATGGAACACGGATTGCGGCGCAAGTTCTTCTGGATCGTGGGCGCAAACGGTTCGGTTTTGTCGCGGGCCCGCCCCATTTCGCATCCTCTGCCGATCGAAGGGCGGGTCTGGTGGAAACACTGGCCGGGGTCGGCCTGCCGCTGATCGCCGAAGCGGCGGGGAATTTCACGGTCGACATAGGGTACGAAGCCGCCCGGAAACTGCTGACCGAGCATGACCTGGACGCGCTTGTCTGCGCCAATGACGCCAGCGCAATCGGCGCACTGACCGCGGCGCGTGACCTGGGCGTCGACGTGCCGGACCGGATGTCGGTGGTTGGCTTCGATGATATCGAGATGGCCGCCTGGCCGACCTTCAATCTCAGCACCGTCAGAAACCCGATTGGTCTGTCGGTCGAACATGTGATCACGTTGCTTGAACGGCGGCTTGCCGACCCGACGGCCGAAAGCGAAACCTTTCTGATCGACCCATTCTTCGTACCACGCGGCACGCATTGAACATCCGCGGCAAAGTTACCCCCATGGGGCCATGATACGTGGCGGCGGGCTGCCGTGACAGCCCGCCTTGATGGTCATTTCGACAGCAGCATATGCGACCGATACTCACCTTGCCGCTCGATCATCCAGCCTGGGTATTCCGCGGGCAGTTGCGTTACGGCATTAAGCGCTGCAAGTTCCTCGGGCGACAGGGCAATCTCGGCGGCGCCGATATTGTCAGCCAGTTGGTCCGGGCGCTTTGCCCCCAGAATGATGCTGGTGACGGCTTTCTGGTGAAGCAGCCAGGCCAGTGCAACCTGCGGTATCGTACACCCCTTTTCCGTTGCGATTGTCCGCATCACGTCGATCGCGTCATAGGCCCGGTCTTTGTCGATCGGCGGGAAATCGAAATTCACCCGACGCCCTTCGGCGGTCTTTCCGTCCCGGTCAAACTTGCCGGTCAGGAAGCCACCGGCCAGCGGGCTCCAGACCATCAGGCCGATCTGCTCGGCTTGCAGCATGGGCGCCAGTTCGCGTTCCAGATCGCGGCCGCCGACGCTGTAATAGGCCTGCAAGGATACGATCGGCGCCAGTTGTCTGGCCTCGGTTATCCCGACCGCCTTGACAACCTGCCAGGCCGCCCAGTTCGAAAGGCCAAGATACCGGACATGGCCTTGCCGAACCAGCGTATCCAGCGCCTCAAGCGTTTCGACCATCGGCGTGGCCGGGTCAAAACCATGAATCTGATAAAGGTCAATGTGATCAAGCTGCAACCGTTTCAGGCTGGCCTTGGCCTGATCCAGAACGTGGCCGCGGGACGATCCGCGCGCATTCGGCCCCGCACCCATGGGGCCATGCACCTTGGTTGCGATCACCACGTCTTGGCGGGCGACACCAAGGTTCTTGAGAGATTGGCCCAGGATCTCTTCGCTTTTGCCTGTCGCATAGATATTGGCGGTGTCGATGAAGTTGATGCCGGCATCCAACGCCGTTTTCAGCAGGCCGTCCGCTTCGTCCTGCTGAAGTTTGCCGATCTGGCCCCACATATCATCCGATCCACCAAACGTCATGGTCCCGAGGCAAAGCTCTGAGACAAAGAGACCGCTGTGACCGAGCCGATTGTAACGCATGAATTCTATCCTTCGCTGAGATTGCCTAGGCCAATGCGGCCGGGGCTTGGCTATGATATGCGACCCGACGACCGCCCCGTGCCACGCCGATCCTCGCGAAACCTTGCACGATCCTCTCAAACCGCCAGGATTGTTCTGGTCACCAAGGGGCGAACAGGTAAAGTGGCAACATGGCTGAACAGCATCTTGAAGCTTTGACGGACCGCGCGCTCGACCTTTGGCATGGCCATGGGCGCGAAACACCGATTCCGGGCGTTTTCCTGGCTGTATCCGATGAACCCACAGGCCCCCTGCATGGTGTTTATCAACCATCGCTCTGCGTGGTTCTTCAGGGGGCCAAGATAAGCCGGGTCGGACACAGGACGTATCACTACGATGCCGGGAAATGCCTGATCGCCTCATTGGATGTGCCGGTACGGGCGGAAATCGTCACCGCATCAAAAGCACATCCCTATGCGGCCATGATCGTCAATATCGATCCGGTGATTGTCGCCGAGTTGCTGCTTGAACACCCGACACATGAAATGGATTTTGCGGGCACGCCGGAAACCCTTGCGGTGCAACCTCTTTCCCGTGAACTGATCGACCCGCTCGAACGGCTTTTGAATTTGGCGGGGCGTCCCCGTGACATCCCCGTGTTGGCACCAATGATACAGCGCGAGATCATCTGGCATCTTCTGAATGGGCCGCAGGCCGGCATGCTGTGCCAGGTCGGTTTGGCCGACAGCCGCGTCGCCCGCATTGGCAAATCCATTGCCTGGGTCCGCGAGAACTTTGCAGAAGTTCTGAGCGTGCCGCATTTGGCGACGCTCGCCGGGATGAGCCCGGCGACGTTTCACCGCCAGTTCAAGGCGGCAACGGCCATGACACCTGTTCAGTACCAAAAAAGCCTGCGCCTTCAGGAAGCGCGCCGGATGCTGCTGTCAGAAGGGGTAGATGTGGCCCAGGTCGGGTTCGCCATCGGGTATGAAAGCCCCTCGCAGTTCAGCCGCGAATACCGCCGGATGTTCGGCGCCCCACCCGGCCGCGACGGGGCCCAACTGCGCAGTGCCGTTACGGCTGACAGTCACAGTTAAAGGCCAATGGCGGGACCCGCCGCAAAGCGTTGTCTGGCCGGGTGGATGCAATCTGCCGCCGGAACAGGCGGCCAATTCGCCCACCGTTGCCGCATTGTGATCGTCAGTGTCGCACGCGGTCAGCTATGCGCACTGCCTGATGGGAATGTGGCGGGGATAAGGTGGCCCCTGCGCATCCTGTTTGCCTAAAGCCCCCATTTTCCGGCGACAAGATCCAGATCATTGGCAAGCTGAAGCAGCCGCTTGCGCGTTCGTTCACTCATTGGTTTCAATGGGTGGCGCACATGGTCACTGGCGATAACGCCGCCAGCTTTCATTACGGTCTTGCAGGCACGCAGCCCGCACTGGCGGTTTTCATGATTGATCAGCGGCAAACTTCGCGTCCACCCGTCAAGCGCTGCCTGTTCGTTTCCAGCCAGAAAGTTCCGGACAATTGGCCCGATCCGTTCGCATTGCAGGCCCGAGGTCATGGTCCCCGTGCAGCCCGCATCCAGATCAGCCAGCAGAGTAACGGCTTCTTCGCCATCAAATGGCCCCTTGATGGCGTCACCGCCAGCCTCGATCAAAGCGGCAAGTTTATCCGCCGCAAACGGCATCTCCATTTTGAAATAGCTGACCTGCTCAAGCTCGTTTGCCATCCGTACAAGAAGCGGAACGGACAGCTGGCAGCCCGAAAGTGGCGCATCCTGAACCATGATCGGAATATCGATTGCCTCTGAGACCGCTTGGAAATGTTCGAAAATCCCGGCTTCGGATGGCACCAGGCCCACGCCGTGATAGGGCGGCATCATCATGACCATTGCGGCCCCCATGGACTGGGCCGCGCGCGCGCGTTCTACGACAAGACCGGTGTGGAAATGACTGATGGTGACAATCACAGGAACGCGCCCTGACACATGTTCAAGACAGATACGCATCAATTGCCCGCGTTCATCATCGGACAAAACAAACTGTTCCGAGTAATTGGCCAGGATGCAGATCGCATCAACCCCCTGGTCAATGATGCAATCAAGGACGCGACGCATGCCTTCTTGGTCTATGCGGCCATCATCGTGGAACGGGGTGGGGGCGACCGGCAGAATACCGGAAAGCGGGTTACGCATGTGTCACGTCCTGTTCGTCAAAAAATGCGGCTGTCGTTTTGCGGTGGCCCAATAGAAAGGCATCCGCGACGAGTTGTAGCGGCTCAAAATCTGCGTCGCTGCCGCCCGCGGCCAAAAGTCCCGCCATTCGGGCGTAAAGCCGCGGGTATTCGCCTGACAGCGCCTCTTCGGTGGGGCCATGAGGTACGCCGTTCACGCTCATCCGCGCGCCGCCATCCTCAAGCACCAATGTCCCTGCGTCGGTTTCTGCCGTGATCTGCCACAGCTGCGGGCCCTTTTGTCGCCAATCAAACGTGGCCCGCACATCGGCACCGCCCGGATAATGAAATGCCAAACGCGCGGCGATCGGACCTTGCTTGTTTTCAGGAATCTCCAGGACCGCGCCGGTCACGTGCAACCGTTCCGGCAGAATCTCGGTTACAATGGAAAGCGCATTGATGCCGGGATCAAAAACACCCAAACCTCCGGCATCCCAAATCCAGTCCTGCCCGGGATGCCACAGCTGTACATCCTCTTTCCAGACAACCTCCAGCCGCTTAAGCTCCTTGTCCGCCAACCAAGCCTTGGCCGGGGCGACCATCGCGGCCTCGCGGGAATGCCACGTGGCGAACAAAGATACCCGCTGAGCCTGCGCCATTGCCGCCAGTTTCTTGCATTCGGCCAAAGTCGCGCCCGGAGGTTTTTCAAGCATCACATGTCGACCGGACCGGATTGCGGCCTCGGCGTATTCATACCGCGGCACCGGCGGCAGGCACAGCGAAACGATCCGTATATCAGCGCGTGCGGCCAGGAACTCTTGGAAGCCGGTGAACGCCTCAACGCCGTCAACCGACCCGGCCCGCGAAACCGTCGCCGCAAGTTCCCAATCCGGCGAATTTGCGATGGCCGGCACATGTTGGTCGAGGGCGATCTTGCCGATACCCACCAATGCAATATCCATCAATGGCTGTCCTTTCCGACCGCGCTGCCACGGCACCCTTTCAGGAAATCCAGATCGGCGCCGGTATCCGCCCCTTCGACATGCTGCTGGTGCAACCAGGCGTAACCCGACGCAACCCGTTCATGACCCGGAGACCACCGGGCCAGCCTTGCAGCAAGATCCTCGTCCGAAATCTCAAGCTCGAGGCGGCGCGCGGGGATGTCGACTTGGATCATGTCACCGTCGCGAACCACGGCCAGCGGCCCGCCCGCCGCCGCTTCGGGCGAGGTATGCAGGATGACGGTACCGTAAGCCGTACCCGACATTCTGGCATCGGAAATACGGATCATATCCGTTATCCCCTTTTTCAGAACCTTCGGCGGCAGGCCCATATTCCCCACCTCGGCCATGCCGGGATAGCCTTTGGGACCACAGTTCTTGAGAACAAGAATGCAGGTTTCGTCGACATCCAGATTGTCATCCGAAATCCGGGCCTTGTAGTCGTCGATATCTTCAAAAACGACCGCGCGTCCACGATGCTGCATCAGATGAGGCGACGCGGCAGATGGCTTGAGGACCGCACCGTTGGGGGCCAAGTTCCCCCGAAGTACCGCCATGCCTCCTTGTTTGGTCAGGGCTTTTTCCGCCGGGCGAATGACATCCGTGTTCCAGTTTCTGGCGTCTTTGACTTCACCCCAGATCGGGCCGCCGGACACGGTCAGGGCATCCTTGTGCAGCAGCCCTGCCTCACCAAGATGGCGCAGCACCACGGGCAGCCCGCCGGCATAAAAGAACTCTTCCATCAGATAGTCGCCGGATGGCATCAGGTTGACGATGGTTGGAACATCGCGTCCGCAGCGATCCCAGTCCTCCAAAGTAAAGTCCACCTCCATCCGGCCTGCAATGGCAAGCAGATGCACGACCGCATTGGTCGATCCGCCGATGGCACCATTGGTTCGCACCGCATTCTCGAACGCCTGCCGGGTCAGAATGTCCGATGGCTTTAGGTCGTCTTTGACCATCTGAACGATCCGGCGACCCGAAAGCTGGGCCATGACCCGGCGGCGGCTGTCCACGGCCGGGATTGCGGCATTGCCCGACAGCGCCATCCCCAGCGCTTCGGTCATCGAGGCCATCGAGGACGCGGTTCCCATCGTGTTGCAGGTTCCCGTCGAACGGGACATGGATTGCTCGGCCTCCAGGAAATCATCCTGCGTCATCTCGCCTGCTTTGACGGCTTCCGAGAACTTCCACAAATGGGTTCCCGACCCGACCCGTTCGCCCTGAAAATAGCCATTCAGCATCGGGCCGCCGGTCACGACGATCGAGGGCATGTCACAAGACGCCGCCGCCATCAGCAAGGACGGCGTGGTCTTGTCGCAGCCAACCATCAGAACGCACCCGTCGATGGGCTGCCCGCGTATCTGCTCTTCTATGCTCATGGCGGCCAGATTGCGGAACATCATGGCCGTTGGCCTGAACGTATTCTCCGAAGCGGAGAAAACCGGGACTTCGACGGGAAAACCTCCGGCCTCCCAGATGCCGGCCTTCACCTTTTCGGCAAGCTCACGCAGGTGCCCGTTACAGGGGGTAAGCTCGGACCAGGTGTTCATGATGCCAATCACGGGACGCCCGTCAAAGAGATCATCCGGGTATCCCTGGTTCTTTAGCCAGCCGCGGTGGTAAATCGTATCGCGCGAGGTTCCACCGTACCATTCCTGACTGCGCAGACGTCTGGGCCATTTCGCTGGTTTGAATTCCATATCAGGCCTGCTTGGATTTGTTGTAGACGTCAAAGATGACTGCGGCCAGCAAGACCAGACCCTTGATCATCTGCTGATAGTCGATACCGATGCCCAGGATCGACATGCCATTGTTGAGAACACCCATCAGGAACGCGCCAACAACCGCACCCACGATCTTGCCGACACCGCCGGACATTGACGCGCCGCCGATGAACACGGCCGCAATCACGTCCAGTTCCAACGCAAAACCCGCTTTGGGCGTTGCAGAATTCAGGCGCGCGGCAAAAACCATTCCAGCGATGGCGGCCAGGATACCCATGTTCACAAATGCCAGGAACGTAAGGCGCGCGGTTTTCACACCGGAAAGTTTCGCGGCTTTCTCGTTTCCCCCCAGCGCATAGATACGGCGACCGGTCACTGTCCGCTCGGTGAAGAATGCATAGAGGATCGTCAAGACGCCCATGGTGATCAACACGTTGGGCAATCCCCGGAATGTCGACAATTTGAACAGGATGAAGATCAGCGCAAAAGCGATGATACCCACGCGCGCCCAAAAGAATGCCGGGGGTTCAACATCCATGCCATAGGCGCGGTTCTGTGCCCGTTTCTTCAGCTCAAGATAGACAATCGACCCTGCCGCGATAATTCCGCATGACAAAGCCAGCAGGTTGACGCGCTTTTGGTCCAGCAGATTGGCGACGGTTTCGGACAGGCCCGCAGGAAAGATGTCGGGGACGAACCCATTGGCGATCATCTGGAACTCGCGCGGGAACGGCCCCAGCGACTGGCCCTCGAGCAGCCACAGGGACGCGCCCCGAAACACAAGCATCCCGGCCAGTGTCACGATGAAGGACGGGATGCTCCAATAAGCGATCCAGTAACCCTGTGCCGCACCAATCAGACCGCCCGCGACGATGCAGACCAGCATCGTCACACCGGTGGATTGTTCGAACTCGACCATCATTACGGCGGCCAGCGCCCCGACAAAGCCCATGACCGATCCGACGGACAGGTCGATATGCCCGGACACGATGACGATCAACATGCCAAGCGCCATGATCACGATATAAGAGTTTTGCAACAGCAGGTTAGTGACGTTGACCGGCTTCAGCAGCGTGCCGTTCGTGACAATCTGGAAAAAGACCATAATGGCGATCAACGCAAACAGCAGACCGAATTCGCGCATGTGCTGAGCCAGGTATGCGCCTATGCCAGCTTTTTGCGGCGCGGTGCCATCCTGATTGGCAATTTCCATCATCCTCTCCCATCGTCCGTTACAATCATGGACATGATCGCTTCCTGGTCGGCTTCTTCGGCCGACAGTTCCCCCACGAATTCGCCCTCGTTCATCACGTAGATCCGATCACACATGCCAAGAAGCTCGGGCATTTCAGAGGAAATCATCAATACGCCTTTTCCCTGCGCGCTGAGTTCATTGATGATCCCGTAAATCTCGAACTTGGCGCCGACGTCGATGCCGCGCGTCGGCTCGTCCAGGATCAGAACTTCGGGCCCGGCAAACAGCCATTTTGACAACACGACTTTCTGCTGGTTGCCACCGGACAGGTTAACCACCCGCTGAAAGACGCCGGGACAACGAATGTTCAACGATTTCCTGTATTTTTCAGCGACCCGCGTTTCGGCAGCGTCCTGAAGCACCTGCCCACGGGCCACTTCTTCGAGATTGGCCAGCGTGATATTGCGCTGGATTGTCTCATCAAGGACAAGACCCAGTTCTTTGCGATCCTCGGTGACATATGCAAGGCCAGCCTTGATTGCCTTGCTGACCGTCGACACATCTACGGGCTGGCCGCGGATTTCCAACTGCCCGGATATCTTTTGTCCGTATGATTTCCCGAACAGGCTCATCGCGAGTTCAGTGCGCCCTGCCCCCATCAGGCCAGCGATGCCGACCACCTCGCCTGCGTTAACGGACAGATTGATATTCTTTAAGATCTGGCGGTCCGTGTGCAGCGGATGAAAGGCGTTCCAATCGCGAATGCGCAGCAGCTCGCCGCCGGAACGCCGCGCGCGTTCTGGGTATCTCGCTTCCATATCCCGGCCGACCATGTCGCGAACGATGCGATCTTCGGTCACAACTTCGGTTGTCGCATCCATCGACGAAACAGACGCCCCATCGCGAATTACGGTAATCTTGTCGGCAACCCGGCGCACTTCGTTCAGTTTGTGGCTGATTATGATCTGGGTGACGCCCTGCTCTTTCAGTTCAAGCATCAGATCCAACAAAGCCTGGCTGTCTGCTTCGGACAGGGCCGCGGTTGGCTCGTCAAGGATCAGCAGCCGGACTTCCTTGGCCAGCGCCTTGGCTATTTCCACCAGTTGCTGCTTGCCGACCCCCAGCTTGTCGACCAATGTGCCTGGCGCTTCGCTCAGGCCGACCTTGCGCAAAAGCGCGACCGTCCGCCTGTCGGTTTCCCGCCAGTTGATCACGCCGCCAGTTGCGCGCTCGTTTCCCAGAAAAATATTCTCTGCGATCGACAGCAATGGAACCAGCGCCAGTTCCTGATGGATGATGATGATCCCGCGCTCTTCGCTGTCCGAGGTATCCGCGAATTCGGCCAGGCCGCCATCATAGTGAATTTCGCCATCATAGCTGCCCGCGGGGTAAACCCCGGACAGAACCTTCATCAACGTGGACTTGCCAGCGCCGTTTTCACCCACAAGAGCCAGAATTTCACCGGATTCGACAGTTAGGCTCACTTGGTCCAGCGCCTTCACACCGGGGAATTCCTTAGTGATCCCGCGCATTTCCAACAGCGCCGACATTTCCCGCCCTCATACATTAAAGATCGCCACGGCGCGCCCGCCAGAAACCGACGGACGCGCACGGGGAGGAACCAAACCTATTGAAGCTGGTCTTTCGTGTAATAGCCCGATCCGATCAGGACCTCTTCCCAGTTCGACGTATCAACCGAGACCGGTTCCAGCAGGTAGGACGGCACGACTTTCACCCCATTGTCGTAGGTGCTGGTGTCGTTGATTTCCGGCTCGCCACCCTTAAGCAACGCATCCACCATCCCGACAGTGACGCGCGCCAGTTCACGGGTGTCCTTGAAGACGGTGGAATACTGTTCGCCGTCCAGCATCGACTTGACCGAGCGCACCTCGGCATCCTGGCCGCTGACAATCGGCATCTGCTGATCCCCAGAGCCATACCCGACGCCTTTCAGCGAAGAAATGATCCCGATCGACAGACCGTCATAGGGCGAAAGCACGCCGTGAATCGTTGCGTCTGTGTAATGAGCGGACAGCAGGTTATCCATGCGCGCCTGCGCCACGGCGCCGTCCCAGCGCAGGGTGCCGACGGTATCCATGCCCATCTGGCCGGACACGATGGTAACGGTGCCGTCATCAATCAACGGCTGCAGGACAGACATCGCGCCATCATAAAAGAAATAGGCGTTGTTATCATCCGGCGAACCACCAAACAGTTCAACATTGTATGGGCCGTCGCCAAAGCGTGCTTTCAGGCCATCCACCAGGCTTGTGGCCTGCTGGACACCAACCTTGAAGTTGTCAAACGTCGCATAGTAATCGACATATTCGCTGTCTCGGATCAGGCGGTCATAGGCGATGGTCTTGATGTCGGCGAAATGGGCATTCTCCAGCGCGTTCGACAATGTTGTCCCATCGATTGCTGCGATCACCAGAACATCAACGCCGTTTGTGATCATGTTCTCGATCTGCGCCAACTGGTTTGGAATGTCGTCCTCGGCATATTGAAGAATTGTCTCGTATCCTGCCGCTTCAAACTGTTCGACCATCGAGTTGCCGTCCGAAATCCAACGCGACGACGATTGTGTCGGCATTGCGATTCCAACTGTTTCGGCAATTGCGGCATAGCCGGTCAGGGCCAGCGCCGTGCTGGCCAACAAGACTTTCAGCTTCATTTCGTGTCCTCCCAAAAACGCGGCCCAGCCTCCTTGGGCTTTGGCCTGAGAATACACTAGCGACTTGGTGACATTACTGTAAAATTCAAAAAAACCTCATTCACATATCCAAAATGGTATACGCCATGAATATCGCAAGCCGTCTGAAATCAAAACACCTGGAACTTGTCCTCAAGATTGCAGAGACCGGGCAATTGCAATTGGCGGCGCAATCAATCGCAATATCGCAACCCGCCGCCTCGCGCATACTCGCGGATATAGAGACCACAATTGGCAGTTCACTATTCGAACGCCATCCAACCGGAATGGTTCCGACGCCGTCGGGTCAGGTCTTTATTCGCCATGCCCGCATTGTCTTTACCGAGCTTGGAACGATGGACGAAGAGCTTGCACAGATCACGCAGGGCGCTTCGGGAAACGTGCGCGTGGGCGCGGTCACCGGACCGTTGATCGGGTATGTCATGCCGGCGGTGCAGGCGATGCTCAGGCAAAACCCGGATCTACGCATTTCAGTAGACGTGGCCCCCTCGGCCAGTTTGTTCCGCGGATTGGAAGAGGCAAAGTATGACTTTATCCTTGGCCGCACCTCTCCTCATAGCAACAAAAGAGACTACAGATTTCACCCGGCCCCATCCGAAATCGTGTCCTTGGTTGTTCATGAAACCCACCCGCTGGCGGGGAAAGAACATCTGAACTTGGCGGAAACATCACAGTTCTTCTGGACTATGCAAGAAGAAGGCAGCCCGATCCGAGAGGCCGTTGAAACCGCGTTCCTGCGACAGAAACTACAGGTGCCCTCGCGCGTTCTGAACAGTTCATCACTGTTGGTCGCGCTCTCTCAATTGGCTGGGGCTGATACTATTTCGCCGCAAACCGAAGAAGTCGCCAATCTGCTGACCTCTGCCCAGATTGGTGCGCGGTTGGTTTCGCTCAAGCTTGATAAACCGATACTTGTGGCACCGTATTTCATTATCCAAAACGCGCATCGGGAATTGGGCAGAGCCGCCGCCAAATTACTGGACGGTGTCCTGTCCAGAATTTGAAGCCCAACGTCGCTGGGGCCAAGATGCGGAACGGCGGATGGTCTGTTTGCCACGGTTACCGTGGTTCGGTCCGGCGCTCGTGCACCAAAGTTTTCATTGGCAAACCTGCGCAACACGGTCCTTTGGCCGCACCGACGATCCCAAGGCGCACATATCACAATGCGCATTATTTGACGAAAATGCGCACAACCTAAGCAATCACGAATTGAACGATTTGCGCCCACCCTCGCCGCGTAGCGGCCGTCATTGAAAGGCGTCTGGCTCCAGCTCTTGCCAAAAGGCAAAGATCGCAGCCGCGTTCAGACCGGACCGCCATCCATGCGCGCGGAAATGTTCGCGGTCCAGCTCATCCTCCAACCCGGCCAGGAACAGGCGCTTGTCGGCATCTCTCTGGGTTGGGTTTCGCCGCGAAACCAGCTCTTCGACGACCGCAAGTTTGCGGCTTCGCTCGCTGCGTTCCGCCACCCGTTCGGCATAGGCCATATCCTCGGCGGCCTTTGCCGCGGCGCGGTCTTTGGCGGCGGCCAGCGCCTCGGGGCTGGGCGCGGCCGGGGCGGGTTCTGACGGCTGAACGTAATCGTCGCGCAAGGCTGCGGACAGATACCCGACGGTGGATTTCACACCCCCCTGCCCTTTCACATAGTCCAGCTTTTGCTGAACATAATCCTCGCCATGTTCGGCGATCCATTGACGCGCCAGCCGGTCAGACACGCCTTGTTCGCGCAGGGTTTTGTAAACCGCAAGGTTGCGAACGCCGTCGCTGTCGTCGATCTCGAACATAGCCATTTGCGGATTGGCCTTGATCCGAAACCGAATATCCGTGACCGACCGACCCTTTTTCCGGAACTCCGGCTCGATCATGATGTCCGAGCTTTTGTTCACCTCGGTCACCGCAGGTTTAATGATCTTGGCATTCAAATGCTTGAAGCTTGCGTAATAATCGCTGCCGTCCACGCCCATCAATTTGCGAAACACGTCAATTGCCAGCCATCCGGTCGACCCGGTACGCACAAACCGATAACAGTTTTCATACAGGGCCAACCCGTGCCCCGAGCTGAAGTTGCGTTGAATATGAACATTGATCAGCGCATATATCTTGGGGTCATACAGTTTTTGCGCCAGGGCCGGCGAATAGGCGTATTCGCACACCCCGTTCTTGAGCTTGGCAAAGCTTAGCAAGGACGAGACACCCCATTCCTGGCGCCCCTGCTCGTCCAGCATGTCCCATTCCGCGACGGTTTCTGCCAGGGCGCGCAAACTGGCGCGCAATGTGTCAAAATCGTTGGAGTTGTAACCGACCATCATCGCCAAGGTGCGCGCATCAATCGTGTGCGTCGCGGCCGAAGTCAGCGCGTCATAGGCATTGAGGAGCAATACGTTCGACAACTTGCGCTGCAACAAGGTCAGCTTGCCGCTGATGTGAATCGCGGCAACGTTCTTTTTCACCGTCTCGCGGCGCAATGACCCCGACAGGGTATCCATGTCCAATTGTGTATCCGGCATGATTCTGCCTGGCTGCTCTTTTGCGTGTTTGTGCCACAAAAGGTACCCAAGGATCAATCTGTTTTGGGTCCCCAAATACAGGATCACGGGAATCCCGCAAACAGGTACCTATTGAATCAGAACCTTGAGTTATCCCCAGACCATCTGAGAAATTTCCCTGTTTCGACATGGACCGCCCCGTGGGGGGCTTCGAAAACCATCATTTTAGACCCTGATTTTGTGGAAAATGCCCAGTCCTGCGAATCGGCACCCTGGATACTGGAATCAGACACCTGTGAACCCGTATTTGGGTCCCTATTGACCTGTAAACAGGTGCCCTAGATACTGGAAACTGGCACCCATAAGCACGTATCATCTTGTTTATATTGCTGAATAAGTCCGCAAAGATTCTAAACTATCTAAAGATAATAAACCCTTTGTCGGCTTGTGTTCTTTCATTTTTTGACAGTTTCGTCGCGAAACCAGGGGTCCGGTCCTTCTTCTGTGGAAAACCCGGTAATCAACGATAGCCTTGGTGGAAAATGTTCGCTACATTGCCGGATATACGCCGGTAAGGCGAACATTATCCGAGGCATCGACAGTGAACAAAACAAACCAACCTCCTCTGCCGCCCTATTTGAATCTGGATCCGGCAGCAGCTGCTGGAAAGCTACCTGATCCTATCGGCACTGCGCGATTCGCAAAAGCGGCGGCATTCTGTGCGAAAGGACGCGAAGATCTCGCCCGCCGTGGTTACGCCCCTGATGGTGAAAAGCGACTGCGCAGGTTCTCGATCTGGGAGATCACGAAATACCTGATCCCGGTTGCCCCAGCGCATCTGCGGCGCGTTCTAAAGGCCAACCCGGACTTGCCGCAAGGCGAAGGCGGTGCCGGGTCAAAATGGTTTACCCTCGAAGAGGTCCTGACGCTCAGGCATCACTTTGCAGCCGAAGGCGTCAGCACCAAAGAGTACCTGCCCTATCGTCCCGAAGGGCTTCCTGCCAAGGTGGTGGCCGTGGCCAATTTCAAGGGCGGTGTTGGCAAAACGTCAACTGCGGCGCATCTGGCAATGTCCGCGGCGTTGGATGGGTATAAGGTTCTGGTTATTGATCTGGACAGCCAAGGGTCAATGACGTCGATTCTGGGCGGCCAGATTGCTGACGAATGGCAAACGGTGTTTCCGCTGATTGCCAAGGATTATGCCCGTTCGGTTCAGCGTGAAAACACGGTCCGTACCGCTGCGGATCAGCCTGAAATCCCATTGGATGAAACGCTGCGCGAGGCGTTGAAGACCCAGCCCCGCGATGTCATTCAAAAGACGCACTGGCCCAATATTGACCTGATTGGCGCGCAGCTGAACCTCTATTGGGCCGAGTTTCAAATACCGGTCTGGCGCATGGGGTTGCGCAGCTGGCCGCTTTGGGATGGTCTGACCAACTTCCTGCATGATGACGGCGTGCTGGATGATTATGACATCGTGTTCCTGGATACGCCTCCTGCACTTGGGTACCTAACCATCAATGCGCTGGCGGCTGCGGATATTCTGCTGGTACCGCTGGGGGCGTCCTTCCTGGAATTCGATTCGACGGGGCGGTTTTTTGACATGCTCTACACCACATTCGCCAGTATCGAAGATGGCGAGAATGCCGCGCAACGGGCTGCTGGTTTACCAGAACTTAAGTTTGAATGGGATGTAGTGCGGGCAATCATCACCCGATTTGACGCCAGTCAACAGACGGACATGGCCAACGTGATTCAGGCGTATTTTGGGGATTTCATGAATGCTTACCGGCAGGATTATACCGCGCTTGTCGGTCAGGCTGGCGAGCAGGTGAACGGGATCTACGAGGCCGATTACCGCGATTTCAACCGCGACACCTATGTGCGCGGTCGCGAAACCTTTGACCGGACCTATGCCGAGTTCAAAGAGGTTTTGATCGGTTGCTGGTGGCGCGACGCGCAAATGGGAGGAATGGCAGATGGCTAAACGCAGAAGGTTGACCGCACCCGACGCGGCAGAGATCGAACAGCTCGAGGCCGGTTTCGCCACGAAACCTGCGCTTGGCCCGTTTGACACCAAGACCGCAACGCCACCGATTGCCCAGGTCGCGGCCGAGGCGGCAACGCTGAACGGTATGGCCGGCGTGACGGATCGGGTGGCTTTGGCCAAAGATCAGGGCGATGCCGCCCGGTGGCGCGACGCGCAGGACGCAGGGCTTGTGGCCGAGATGGTGCCGCTGGGCGAGATCGACGCTGATTACATTCGCCGCGACCGGATGGTCGAAGACGCAGAGGCCATGGCCGAACTTCTTGAATCTTTGCGCGTAAACGGTCTGCGCACTCCGATCGAGATCACGCGGACGCAAGATGGGTTTGGCCTGATATCCGGCTATCGGCGCCTCGAAGCCTTCAGGCGTTTGTCCGATACTGACCCTCGTTTTGCTGAAATTCCGGCCTTTGTGCGGGATGCCAAAACGGGGCAGGGGGCTTATGTCTCGATGGTCGAAGAGAACGAGCTTCGCGCCAATCTCAGCCCCTATGAGCGGGGACGCATCGCCGCGTTGGCAGCCGGGCAGGGGGTCTTTGCGTCGACCGAAGAGGCGGTTGATGCCTTGTTCGCAGCCGCTTCAAAGGCCAAGCGATCCAAGGTCCGCGGCTTTGCCGTTGTGCACGAGGCATTGGGCGATTTGCTGCAATTTCCGGTGGCCCTGTCCGAAAAGGCGGGCTTGAAACTGGCCGCAGCATTGCGCGACGGGGCGCAGGCGAAATTGCGCGATGCGTTGGCGCAAGGTGAGGTGACGGACCCGAAATCCGAATGGACCTTGTTGGAATCTGCGCTGGCTGTAGCCCCGGCGCCAACGACGGACAAGTCCAAGGGCGGGCGCCCCAAGCAGGTGATGCGGATTGGTCCGCTTGCGCTGAATGGCGGTGGTGAAGTGCGGGCGGAAGTCACCGAAGAAGAGCTTCGTATTCGGCTAAAGGGACGGTCGATAAGCGTGGACCAAGCCGAGCGGATCGTCGCGGAACTTGCCAGGCTGGTCACGTAGTTTCGCCGCGAAACCCAGAAGGGCAGGCGCCCGATTTCATCCCGTAAACGGGTGCCTGATGCGGATCGTTAGGTGGTGCGCAAAAGCCGGTAAAAATGCACATTACACAAATGGGCGCGGTCTCTTCCTTTAACTGAAACTTCGCGACAGAACCGTCGGCCGACCTTGTGTCGACGCATTTGAGACACGTCAGACGTTCACACCGTTCTGCCTGCCAAAGTCCGTATAGAACGTATCCTTTCGACATCTTTCCAAAGTCGCCTCGTCGGCTTCTCTGGGGTCGGTCCCAGGGCTTTGGACGCCGGTTCCTTCGATGAAACGATTTATCAGGTTGAACACAGCGCAAACCTGGATCGCATCGAACAAGGCACGTTCCGACCAGCCGGCCGCATAGACCGCGCGCGCATCCGCTTCTGTCATCCGCGATGGCGAGACCGTGAGTTTTTCAATATACGCAAGTATCGGTTTCAGGCTTTCCTGGACCGGGGCGGTTTCACGGTCTTCCATCAGGGCTTCAATGATTTCGACGTCAATTCCATAGGCCTTGGCGAAAACGATATGGGCGTCATGGCAATATGCACAGGCGTTCAAACCCGATACATAGGCCGCAATCAGTTCCCGTTCTGCCACCGAAAGATCGCTTTCGCCCCTCATCACCAGACTTTCATAGGCGCATAGCGGCGCAAGTTTTTCCGGGAACGCCTGGTATACGTTGCCGAGCGTCGCGTTGTCCGGCAACGAGGGGAATAGTCGCTTCATCTGGTGCTCCCTTACGTCCGCAGAATGAGCTTGCGCCTTAATCCCAAGAATACCATGCGTTGAATCCTGCGGCAAAAGCGGAAAAAGGCGGCTGCCCCTGACCCTTTGGGCAGGTCGATGACCTTATCCGTCGACGGCCACTTTGATCACCTGGCACCCTGCATCTTGGCACGCGGCGCGAAGCGGCTCGGACAGGTCCTGTCCGGTTACGATGACGTCATAATCCCAAATAACACGGTTTCGACATGGCAGATCACGTCCGAATTTCGTGCTGTCTACGACAAGGACTTTTTGGTTTGCGCAATCGGCGATTGCCGTTCTGGCCGCTACTTCTTCGAGGTTGTAGTCCAAGACCTCACCGCTGTCCGAAATGCCGCCGCAGCTGAAAATCGCCTGTTCCACCCGATAGCCGGCAAAGAACCCGGTGCTTGCAGTGCCGATCAGGTCAAGGTCGCGCAACCGTACGACGCCCCCCGCCAGACTTACCTGCGCCTCTGGCGCCTGTTGCAACGCAATCACCGCGTGAAGGTTGTTTGTCGCAACAAACAACCTTTTTCGAACTGCCAAAAATTGCGCGCAGTTTTCAACAGTGGTTCCGGTGCCCAAGGCAATGCGCGCGCCATCCGGGACCAATTCCTTGACGGCAAGGGCAATGCGACGCTTTTCACTCCGGGCAACACTGACCCGAGGGGTATAGCCGACATTCTCGGATTGCTGCCGTAGCCGGACCAGACCGTTTCGGCGCTGCACCAGCAACGCCTCGTCCAAATCACGCAAATCGGCACGAATGGTTTGAACCGAGACCTGCAGCCGCTCTGCCAGCTCTGCTGCGGACATCTCAGGGTGGTCACACAAAAGACCGATGATCTGGTCTCTGCGTCGGGTCATCTCGTGCCGCCTCATTCGCTTTCCTTCGAAAGGGAAGTGTCGTTGGCATTCGGAATAACAACCGGGGGTGGAAGTTGGCAAGGTAATAAAACTTTGCCGAAACCGTCACAAAACAGTTTCATACCCATCCCATAAGGGCGCCACTCACCTTTCGTACGAAAGCCAATCTGGAGAGCTCGGATGAAAACCCTTCTGTCTGCCGCCGCCGTTGTTGTTGCCGCAACTGCGTCTTACGCGGAAACCCTGACCCTTTACACCTCGCAGCCCAATGCCGACGCGCAAAAGACCGTCGATGCATTCACCGCCGCCCATCCCGGCGTCGAGGTCGACTGGGTCCGCGACGGCACGACCAAGCTGATGGCCCGTCTGCGCGCCGAGATCGAGGCCGGCAATCCGCAACCCGACGTATTGCTGATCGCCGATACGGTGACACTGGAAGGCATGGCGCAAGAGGGGCTTCTGAAAGCCTACAAATCGCCCGAGGCCGAGGCTTATGACCCCGCGCTTTACAGCGCGGATGGCTATTACCATTCGACCAAGCTGATCACCAGCGGCATCGTCTACAACACCGGTGCGGCGGCGCAGCCCGAAAGCTGGTCCGATCTGGCGGACCCGGCCCTGAAAGGTCAGATTGCGATGCCCTCGCCGCTGTATTCCGGTGCGGCGCTGATCCATCTGGCGACCCTGACCGGCGATGCGGACCTGGGCTGGGACTATTACGGCCAACTGGCTTCGAACGAGGCGCGCGCCAAGGGCGGCAACGGGGGCACGTTCAAGGCCGTCGCGTCGGGTGAAAAACCTTATGGCGTCGTTGTTGATTTTCTGGCCATCCGAAACAAGGCCGACGGCTCGCCGGTCGAGTTCGTGTTCCCGAAAGAAGGCGTTTCTTACGTGACCGAGCCGGTCGCGATTTTGGACAGCGCCAAAAACGTCGAAACCGCGCAGAAATTCGTTGATTTCGTATTGTCGCAGCCAGGTCAGGATCTGGTGCTTGAGATGGGCTATATCCCGGCGCGTAACGGAATGGGCATGCCCGAAGGCTTTCCGGCCCGTGACGAGGTCAAGCTGATGGCGTTCGATCCGGCCCAGGCTCTGTCGGATGCCGAAACCAACAAGGCGAAATTCGCTGACCTTTTCGGTGCTGAATGACATACCTGCCGCTACATGCGGGACGCAGCCGGTCCGAGGGCCGGCTGCTGTCCTTTGTGCTGCTGGTCGCGATTTTCCTGACCCTCGCGCCCGTAGCGCGATTGTTCGTCGAAGGCATTATTGTCGGGGGCGGGCTGAACCTTGTCTTTCTGCACGACGTTCTGACGCGTAACGCGACCCAATCCGCGCTGCGTCATTCTCTGGTAACGGCAGGGTTCGGCACGCTGATCTCGGTGATCATCGGCAGCATCTTCGCCTTTCTGGTCGCGCTGACCGATCTGCGGCGCAAGGCGGCGCTGGTTTTCTGCCTGATGATCCCGATGATGATCCCGCCACAGATTACCGCCCTGTCATGGACACAGCTTATGGGGCCATCCTCGGTTCTGCTGAAAACGCTGGGTCTGGCACCGCCGCTTGGCGCGCCCCAGCCGCTGTATTCGCCCGGCGGCATCATCCTGTTGCTGGGCATTCAACACAGCTCGATCATATTTCTGACCCTGCGCGCAGGTCTGCGTTCGATCCCGCAGGACGTGGTCGAGGCGGCGCGGATTTCCGGAGCGCACGGGTTGCGCGTCTGGTGGCAGATCGTGTTGCCACTGAGCCTGCCCAGCCTTGCCGCCGGTATCGCCATCACCTTTGTCACGGCGCTTGGAAACTTTGGCATTCCCGCCATGCTGGGGATACCGGCGGGGTATTCCACCTTGCCCACATTGATCTATCAGCGCCTTGCGGGACTGGGCACAACCGTTCTGGCCGAGGTCGCCGTCTTGGCGATCTTGATCGGCGCTGTCGCCGTCGCGGGCATCCTGCTGCAACGGCTGATCCAGCGCCGCCAAAAGGTGCATCTGGTCGGCAGTGCATCACGGGCATTGTCGATCCCGCTGGGCCGCGCCCGACTGCCAATCGAGATCGCGCTGTGGTTCGTTATCCTTGCCATTCTGGTGCTTCCGCTGTTGGGCTTGCTGGCCACCTCGCTGGTGCCTGCCTATGGCGTGCCTCTGCGCTGGGACACGCTGTCGCTGACCGGCTGGTACGAGGCGCTGTTCCGCCAGCCCGCCACCACGCGGGCCTTTGTCAATTCGTTCAGCCTGTCGATCGGCGCGGCGGTTCTGCTGATGGCCCTGTGCCTGCCTCTGGCATGGCTGATGGAGCGGCATCCAACCCGGCTGGGCCGCCTGTTCGACAACCTTCTGGACCTGCCTTATGCCCTGCCTGGCGTGGTTCTGGCCATCGCCATGATCCTGCTGCTGATCAACCTGCCGTTCACGGATTTCACATTCTACGGCACCATCTGGATCATCTTTCTGGCCTATCTGGCCCGCTTTTTCGCCGTGATGTTCCGGCCTGTGCAATCCAGCCTGAAACAGCTTGATCCAGCGATGAACGAGGCGGCGCAATCGGTCGGCGCCTCGCTGCCGCGCCGCCTGAGGGACATCATCCTGCCGCTGACCGCGCCATCCGCCGCTGCCGGGGCCATTTTGGTGTTTCTGACGGCGTTCAACGAACTGACCGTCTCGGCGCTGCTGTGGTCTTCGGGGACTGAAACGCTGGGCGTCGTGATCTTCAACCTGGACGACAGCGGCGAAACGGTGATGGCCTCGGCCGTCGCGATGGCCGTTGTCGTGGTGGTGATCGCCTTGATGGGTGTGATCCAGCTGACCTCTGGCCGCCTGCCCAAAGGAGTTGTTCCATGGCAAAACTGACGCTTGATACTGTCGGCAAAAGCTTTGACGGCACGCCCGCGCTTGCAGACATCACCGCCGAGATTGCCGATGGCGAATTCGTCGCGCTGCTGGGTCCGTCGGGCTGTGGCAAATCCACCCTTCTGCGCCTGCTGGCCGGGTTCGAACATCCCAGCACCGGGCAAATCCACATTGGCCCGCAAGAGGTTGCTAATGCCGATACCGGCCACATGCAGCCCCCCGAGGCGCGCAATATCGGGTTCGTCTTCCAGTCCTACGCGCTTTGGCCGCATATGAACGTGCGGCGCAATGTAGGCTATCCGCTCGAGGTGCGGGGCGTGCCCAGGGCCGAGCGTTCGCGCCGGATCGATGCCGCGCTAGAGGCGACCGCGCTGGGGCCTTATGCGGATCGGATGCCCTCGGACCTGTCCGGCGGTCAACGTCAGCGCGTCGCCCTGGCCCGCTGTCTGGTCACGGACCCGACGGCGGTGTTGCTGGACGAACCACTTGCAAATCTGGACGTGGCCCTGCGCGCGTCGATGCAGGCCGTATTCTCGGATTTTCATCAGCGCACCGGCGCCACCATGGTCTATGTCACCCACGATCAGGCCGAGGCCATGGCGATGGCCGATCGCATCGCGGTGATGGAGGCCGGTCGCATCGTGCAATTCGACACGCCCGAACGGCTTTATGCCCGTCCGCAAAACCGCTTTGTCGCGGGGTTCATTGGCGAAGGCTGCGTTGTGCCCGTCAGCGATCCGAAACCCACCGAGGACGGCGCCGAGGTCACCTTGCTGGATCGGCGCATCCGCGTCAAAAGCGACTGCGCCGCCCCGACGCTCAGCTGTCTGCGGCCGGAAAACATCACGCTGGGCGAGGCGGGCGTGCTGCGGGCACGGGTGGAACGCTGCACCTATCTGGGTGGGCAGTACCGCCTTGGGTTGCGCACGGCGGGTGGCGCAGAGCTGATGGCGCGATCACCCGCACGGCACGCGCCGGGCGAGCAGCTGGGTCTGACCCTGTCGACCCCCTGGGCCTTTGCCGAAACCTGAAGTCACGAGGAAACCATGCATTATGTAACGGTCCTGTCCGGGATCGGCGACAAAGGTCCGGCCTGCATGCTGCTGGAAACCGGCGGCCATCGCTGGCTGCTTGATTGCGGCTTTGGCCCCGAAGCCAACGCGAATTTTGATCCCGTCTGGCTGGACGGGGTCGATGCTGTCTTTATCACCCATGACCACATCGACCATATCGGCGGTGCTGCCCACGCGGTCGAGGCGGGGCTTCCCATCCATGCCACCCGGCGCACGGCGAACGCGCTGCCGCCCTCGACCGACCTGCGCCCGCTGCCGGAACAGGGCACCACCCTGATCGGTGGTGTGGCGGTGACGACCGGGCGCAACGGTCACGCGCTGGGTGGGTGCTGGCTGCATTTCAATCTGGGCGAGGGGCTGTTCTATTCCGGTGACTGGTCCGAGGAATCCCAGTGGTTTGCCTTTGACCCGCCGCCGCCCGCCGCCACGGCGATCCTTGATTGCAGCTATCATCTGGATGATGTGACCCAGGCCATGCGGCTGACGGCGCTGGACGCGCTTCTTGACTCCCTGCCCGGCCAGGTCCTGTTTCCGGTGCCCCCGTCCGGGCGGGCTGGCGAGCTGGCTTTGCACTTGCTGCGTCGCTACGGACCCGACAGCGTGATGCTTGACCCCGAATGCCGCACGGCGCTGCGGGCTGCATTGGCAACCAACGGTGTCAGTGCGAACGCACAGGAAGTTGCGCCATTGCTCAGCCGTGGCGATCTGGACGAGGCGCGGTTTCTGGTCTGCGACACCCCCAACGCCGATGGCGGCGCGGCTTGGGGCTATGTGCGGGCCTGGCGCGAAGGCGGACGTCTTGGCCGTGATGCGCATGTGGTTTTCACTGGCCACATGACGGCCCATGCCCGCGGCATCGAAAAGGTCGACGGTGGGTATTTTCGGCGCTGGAACGTGCATCCGCCGCTGTCGGATCAGATCCGCATGCTGCGCCGTCTGGGCGCGCGCCGGTTTGCGCCGGCCTTTTGCACCCTGCCAGAGGAGTATTTCCTGGAAGCAGGCTTTGACACCGAAGTTTTCCTGCATGAAAGGATCGCGTTATGACCCCGGCAGATCTACCGCCATTGCCTGCGCGCAGTTTCACCGTGATCCGTCATGGCGAAACAACCGCCAACCGCGACGGCATCATCGCCGGCTGTCTGGACGTCGACCTGACGGAAACGGGGCGTGCGCAGGCCGCAGGGCTTTCCCGATATGCCTGGCCCGATGATGTCGCTCTGTTCGCCAGCCCGATGCGCCGCGCGACCGAGACCGCGCAGATCGGATTTCCGAACCTGCCGATCAATCCGCACCCCGACCTCGTTGAGCGTAACTGGGGGCGCTACGAAGGGTTGCCCCTGGACCAATTGCCCCCAAGGGACAGCCACCCCGAACACGGCGAAGACTGGGCCGCCATGATCCGCCGGGTTCACCGTGCGATACGGGATTGCCTGCTGCTGGCTGGCGATCGTCCGGCGGTGATCGTGTGTCACTCGGGTGTGATCCGGGCCACGCGCCTGCTGACCGGACAGGCAAGCGTCGGCGCGCGCGCCGAAAATGCGGTTCCACATGCGTTTCTCTGGACCGGAACCCACCACAAGGAGCACATAGATGCGTGACATTCCCCCAACCAGCCGCCGCTGCGTGATTTTCGACATCGACGGAACGCTTGCGGAATTCGATGCGGCCAGATTGGGTCATCTCGTCCATGGCCAGAACAAGCACTGGCAGCATTTTCACGAAGCCATGGCCTCGGCCCCGGTGATCGAGCCGGTGGCGCGTGTCTACCGGCAGTTGGTGGCAGGGGGCGAAGCGGTTGTGCTGTGCTCGGGGCGCCCCGAGGGATGGGCGGACTACACCAGGGCATGGCTGGATCAAAACGATCTGCCATATGAGGGGATTTACCTGCGCCCCTCGGACGCCGACGGTCTGAGCGACCCTGAGGTCAAGAAATTGTTGCTGGACCGGATGCGCAACGACGGGTTCGACCCCTGGATCGTGTTCGACGACCGCAGTTCTGTCGTTGAATTCTGGCGCGCACAGGGGTTGGTTTGCCTGCAATGCGCCCCGGGGGATTTTTGATGGGTTTCGACCCGGTCGCGTGAACCGCCCCGAGGGGGTTTCAACACAGTCGCGACCTCAGCAGCCAAAGCCACTGCGTGGTTTGAGCTGCGGTCGGGTCAATCCGAAAATGCGATGTGAACCTTGACCGATTTCGACCGGTCCGCTGCCGCCTCAAATGCGTCGGCGGCGTCTTCCAGCTGGTATTGCCCGGTGACGATCGGGCGCGTGTCGATGCGGCCAGAAGTGATGGCCGCGACCGCGTCGGCAAACTCCTCGTGGAAGCGGTGCGTGCCTTGCAGGTGGATTTCCTTGGCGACCAGCATGTTCACGGGCATCGGCGTGTCGCCCGTCACGCCGACCTGAACAAGAACGCCGCGGGGGCGCAAGGCGGCAACGGCGGATTTGATGGCCGGACCCGCGGCAGAACATTCGAAGGCGATATGAAAATATCCCTTTTCTTCCGCATAACGTTCCATCTCGACACCGTCGCGTGCGACGTTGATGGTGCGGGTGGCGCCCATTTGCTGGGCCACCTCAAGCACCGCGTCCTGCAGGTCGGTGACCACCACTTCGGCCGCGCCTGCCTCGGCGGCAGCGGCTGCGCAAAGGATGCCGATGGGCCCGGCGCCGGTGACCAGAACGCGTTTGCCGGTGACATCTCCGGCCATGCGCAGGGCGTGCAGACAGACGGCCAAGGGTTCGGCGCAGGCCACTGCGCCCAGGTCGGCGTCTTCGGGCAGCTTGATGCATTGTGCGGCATTCACCACGATCCGGTCGCGAAACAGCCCCTGTTCATGGGGCAGGCGCATGGCCGAGCCGTTAAAGCGCATGTTCAGGCAATGCATCGGCAAACCTTCGGTGCAATAGCTGCATGTGCCGCAAGCCTGCGAGGGGTTGATCGCCACCCCGTCACCCGGTGCAAGCGCGGTTACGCCCGGCCCGACTTTGACCACCCGGCCCGAAGCCTCGTGGCCAAGGATGATCGGCTCGCGCACGCGGATCGTGCCGATGCCGCCATCCGACAGGTAATGCATGTCCGATCCGCAGATACCGCCCCTGGCAATGGCCAGTAGGACCTGACCCTCGCCGGGTGTCGCCACCTCTTCGGTTTCGATGCGAAGGTCGTTTTGGCCGTACAGACGGCAGACGCGGGTTTTCATGTCGGGGCCTCAGTTGGTCAGGAGCGAGGGCAGCCAGGTCGCCAGCGGCGGGAAATAGCTGACGGCCAGCAGCACAAGGATATTGGTCAGAAGGAACGGCAAGATGGCGATCACCACCGGCATCAGGGGCAGCCGGGCGATGCCGGCGCAGACAAACAGGCAGACGCCCACCGGCGGAGTGGTCAGGCCGATCATCAGGTTCAACACCGCGAAGGTGGCAAAATGCAGCGGCTCGATGCCCACTGCCTGTGCCAGCGACAGCAGAGGCACGAAGAGGATGATCAGCGCGGCGATTGTCTCCATGAACATGCCAACGAACAGCAGAAGCAAATTGATCAGCAAGATCACCAGGAACTTGTTGTCAGTGATGCCAAGCACGCCGTCGGCAATGGCCTGCGGGATGCGTTCCGAGACCAGGATCCAGCCAAAGACATTGGCAAAGCCCACCAAAGCCAGGATGCCAGCAGCAGAGGTCGCGCTTTCGACAAGGATGCCGGGGATCTTGTGCAACGGCAATTCGCGATAGATGAAGGCACCGACGACAAGGGCATAGACGCTGGCCACGACGGCGGTTTCGGTCGGCGTGGCAAGGCCCGAAAGCAGCCCGTATATGATCAGAAAGGTCATCGCCAGCGCCCAGAAGGCCCCCGCAAAGGACCGGCCGACTTCGCTCACGCCCTGCCATTCCTGACGCGGAAAATTGCGCCGGGCCGAAATCACATAGGCCGTGCCCATCATCGCCAGCCCCATCAGTATGCCGGGGATGGCGCCCGCCAGAAACATCTGGCCCACCGAAATGCCCGACAGCGCGCCGACGATGATCATCGGCACCGAGGGCGGGATGATCGGCCCCACGGTCGAGGATGCGGCGGTGACAGCGGCCGAGAAATCCGCCGGGTAGCCCGCCTTTTTCATGCCGGGGATCATCACGCCGCCGATCGAAGCGGCATCAGCCACCGCCGTGCCGGTAATCCCGCCAAACAGCATCGAGGCCGCGATATTGGTCAGACCCAACCCGCCCTTGATCCAGCCGACCAGCGCGTTGGCAAAGCGGATGATGCGCCCGGTGATGCCACCCTGGTTCATCAGGTTGCCGGCAAGGATGAAACCGGGGATCGAAAGCAGGACAAAGACATCCATCCCCGCATACATTTTCTGCGGCATGACCACGGGCGGAATCCCGGCCAACAGCAGGTAGGCCAGCGACGACAGGCCAAGCGTGATCGCCACCGGAATTCCCAGGGTCAGCCCACCGACGAAGACGGAAAACAGAACGACAACGTCCATGGCTCAGAGATCCTCTTCGGGTTTGACGGGCTTGCCGTCTTCGGCGCCGGTCACCATTCCCAGCACGCGCAGGGCCGCGAAAACCGCCAGAAAGACCAGCATCAGGAAGACGGTAAAATGGATGATATCCATGCGCACGCCCAGGGCGGGCGATGTTTGCATCTTGCCGATTTCGACATAGCGCCAGGCGTGGGGCAGCAGGTAAACCGCCAGCGCGCCCGTGGCGATGGCCGAGAACAGCCGCAAAAGCCAAGGCAATCGACCGGGCAGATATTCACAGACCACGTCGACATTCACCAGATCGCCGGACCGGAACGCCAGCCCGGCCCCGAAGGCCACGGCAAAAAGCAGCGCATAGCGGGTCAGCTCTTCGGTCCAGACCGGGGCGAAGCCGGTCAACCGGCCGATGACCTGCAACAGCACGGCCCCGATCAAGAGCGCAAAGGACAGCCCGGTGCCCCATTGGGCAACGCGGGTGATCAAGTGGATTATTCTGTCGGCACGTGGCACGGGCGGGGACCTGAAATCGGAAAAGGGGTCTCCGGCGCCGGGAAGCGGCAGCGCCGGAGAGCGGTGCGGTCTCAGTTCGAGAACAGGTCTTCGACGATCGGTTTGATCTCGTCGTTGACGTTGGCCAGCACCGCGTCCTTCGCGGCGGCCTGGAAGGCGGCGGCGTCGACCTCGACAAAGGTCATGCCTTTTTCCTCCAGAAAGGCGCGGTCGGCGGCGAGGCTCTGGTCGAACAGCTCGCGCTCATAGGCCTGGGCGCGGGCGGCGGCCTCCATTACGGCGGCCTGGTCGTCTTCGCTCAGCTTGTTCCAGGTGGATTCGGCGATGGTCAGGTAAATCCAGGACCGCACGTGGTCGGTCAGGTTCACGTGGCTTTGCACCTCGTAGAAGCTGGCCGAACGGATCAGCGCCAGCGGGTTTTCCTGTGACTCGATTGTGCCGTTCTGCAAGCTGGTGAAGACTTCCGAGAACGCCATCGGACCGGGGCTTGCGCCAAGCGCCGACCAGACGTCGACAAACAGCGGCACGTTCGGCACGCGCATCTTCAGGCCTTGCAAATCATCGGGATGGGCAATCGGACGGTTCGAGGTCAGGTCGCGCGCACCGCGGGCGAAATAGGCGATCGGGCGGATTTGCACCTTTTCGACGATCTGCTGCTTGATCTCTTCCCCGGTCTCACCCGAGGCAAAGGCGTCCATGTCCTCGATGGATTTGAAAGCATAGGGAACCGCCAAAAGCGCAGCCTTGGGCGCCCAGTTTTGCAGGCTTTCGCCGGTGATCGTCATGTCGACGGTGCCCAGCTGCATGCCGTTGATCAGGTCAATCTCTTTGCCGAGCGACTCGTTGGGGAAGACCTCGACGGCGATGCGCCCGTCGGTCAATGCGGAAAGCTCCTCGCCAAACTTGACCGAGGCTAGGTGCCACGGGTTTTCTTCGTTGGCCAGGTGGCCCAGCTTTAGCGTCATGTCCTGCGCCTGAACCGTGCCGCCCACCAGCGCAACCATAGCCGCCGCAGCCGCTGTCAGTTTCCACTTGATTGTCATTTGTCCACTCCTCCTTGGATAGGTGCATTGACCGGATCGGGATAATCCCCGTCCGACAGGTCGAAAAATTCCGGGTTGGCCGCACTGATTTGCGGCAGGTCGCTCAGCACTTCGCGCAGATGGCCGCGCATGGCCGAGTTGGCCCCTGCGATGTCTCCTGCCGCGATGCAATCGACAACGGCGGTGTGCTGGTCGATCAGCTTCTTGACCGGGAAATGGCCGAGCGACAGAAAGCGCACCCGGTCCATTTGCGATTTCAGCCCCTCGATCAGGCGCCAGGTGCCGCGCTTTCCGGCGGCATCGGCCAGGGTCCGGTGAAAGCGTTCGTCCAGCCCGATGAAATCAAGCGGATCGGACCGCGCCACTTTTGACTGGGCTTTCAACTGGTCGCGCAATTCCCGGATCAACGTGGGGTCGGGGGATTGCGCCAGGATCTTTGCGATATCGGCTTCGATGGCTTCGCGCAGAAAGCGCGCGTCAAGCACCGCAGAATAGCCGATCTTGGTCACGCTGGTGCCACGTTGCGGCAGGATTGCCAGCAAATCCTCGCTGGCCAGCTTGATGAAAGCCTCGCGCACCGGTTGACGGCTGACGCCGTAGCTGCGGGCGATCTCGGCCTCGGACAGGCGTTCGCCGGGGGGGAAGGCATTGCGGATGATGGCGTCGCGCAGACGGGCATAGATCTGCGGCGCGATGGCCGACATCGGGTCGATTTCCTTCGATTCAGTCTCACTGGGTGCAAGCCGGTATGCCATCGCGATTCGTCTCCTCCGCATGTCTCGTACCATACTGCCATACTAGCAATCAATCCTGAAAGATGCTAGAAAGCGGCAAGCGACTCAGGAGATCGACAGATGAAGCAGACTTGGCGGTGGTTCGGACCAAAGGACCTGGTGTCCATCGACGACACATTGCAGGCCGGGGTAGAAGGCATCGTATCAGCCCTGCACCATGTGCCCACCGGCGCGGTCTGGACCCCGGAAGAGATTGCGCAGCGCCAGCGCGAGATCGGCACGATGAAGGACGGCAACGCCTCGGGCCTGAACTGGGACGTGGTGGAAAGCCTGCCGGTGTCAGAGGATATCAAGAAACAGCAGGGCGACTGGCGGGCGCATATCGACAATTACAAGGCAAGCCTGAAGCACCTCGCCGAAGCCGGGATCGAAGTGATCTGCTACAACTTCATGCCGGTCCTCGACTGGACTCGCACCGATCTGGCCTGGCGCCGCCCGTCCGGGGCCACGTGCATGCGCTTTGACCTGACAGACTTTGCCGCCTTTGACCTGCATATCCTTGCCCGTCCGGGCGCCAAAGAGGATTTCGACGATGCCCTGCGCGCAGCCGCCGCCGAACGCTTTGCCACGATGAACGAGGCGCGGCGCGCGGAACTGGCCAAGAACGTCGTCTTTGGCCTGCCCGGTGCCGCGGAAAACTTCTCGCTCGAAGATGTGCGCCAGCACATCGCCGAATATGCCCAGATCCGCGAAGATACCCTGCGCCAGCATCTGGTAGACTTCCTGTCCGAAGTGGTGCCCACCGCTGAGGAACTGGGCCTGCGCCTGTGCTGCCATCCCGACGATCCGCCCGTGCCGCTGCTTGGATTGCCGCGGATCATGTCGACCGAGGCGCATTACGCTGCCGTCATGAACGCCGTCGACAGGCCCGCCAATGGCATCACGCTCTGTTCCGGTTCACTGGGCGCGCGGCCTGACAATGACCTGCCCGGCATGATGGATCGCTGGGGCTCGCGCGTTCACTTCTTGCATCTGCGCAATGTCCGGCGCGAAACCGACGCTATTCGCGGCTCGTTCTTCGAAGACGAGCATCTGGACGGCAATACCGACATGGTGGCGCTGATCGCCGCCTGCCTGCGCGAAGAAACGCGCCGCAAGGAAGCCGGGCGCGCCGATTGGTCAATCCCTTTCCGCCCTGATCACGGGCAGGACATTCTGGATGATCTGGGCCGCAAGGCGCAACCGGGATACCCCTCGATCGGGCGCTTGAAGGGTCTGGCAGAGCTGCGCGGTGTGATCGCTGGTTTGCAGCACGGAGCGACCGCATGAGCGAGCGTCTGACCTCGGCCGACGACCTGCACGATACGGCCCTTTGCCCGGCCTATGACCGTGACGCACACGGTCCCGGCATCGTGCATATCGGTCTTGGCGCGTTCCACAAGGCGCACCAGGCCGTCTATACCGACGATGCACTGGCGGCCTCGGGCGGCGACTGGCGGATCATAGGTGTCAGCCTCAGGAGTACGACCCCGGCTGAAGAACTTGCCCCGCAAGATGGGCTTTACACAGTTATCGAACGCAGTGCCGAAGGCACAAACGCGCAGGTGATTGGCGCAATGGCTGCGGCCTATGGCCTTAGATCCGACCGGCAGGCAGTGCTTGAGGCGCTGGTTGCGCCCGCCACGCGGATCGTGTCGATCACCGTCACCGAAAAAGGGTACGGCATCGACCGGGCCACCGGCGGCATCGACCGGGCCCATCCCGCGATCGCCGCCGATCTGGCCGACCCGGACAACCCGCAGGGCCTTGCCGGTCTGCTGGTCTGGGCCCTGGGCCAGCGCCACGCCGCCGGGGTTCCGCCGTTCACGGTACTGTCCTGTGACAACCTGCCAGAGAACGGCCCATTGATGCGCGGATTGCTGGTGGATTTCGCCCGCCACGCCGCGCCCGATCTGGTGGACTTGATTGCGGGCGAGGTGGCCTTTCCCGCCACCATGGTCGACCGCATCACACCCGCACGGGGGGCCGGGACGCTTTCGCTTGCCAAAGACCTGATCGGCCACCGTGACGAGGCCGCAATCGAGTGCGAGGCCTTCCGCCAGTGGGTTATCGAAGACCATTTCCCGACAGGCCGCCCAAACTGGGAGGCCGGGGGCGCAATTTTTGTGAATGACGTCAAACCCTATGAGGACATGAAGCTCAGGATGTTGAATGGCAGCCATTCCATGCTGGCCTATTCCGGCTTTCTGGCGGGGCACGAATATGTCCGCGACGTCATGGCTGACCCGGCGCTTTCGACGCTGGTCCGGCGTCATCTCGGTGCGGCTGCGGCCACGATTGACCCGTTGCCGGGCGTCGATTTCGCCGATTATGCCCACGAATTGGAGGACCGTTTCCGAAACCCGCATCTGGGGCACCAAACCTATCAGATTGCCATGGACGGGACCGAGAAAATGCCGCAGCGCATCTTTGCGCCGGCCGTGGACGCGTTGGAGCGGGACCTGCCGTTGGAGGCTTTCGCCTTCGCCACAGCGGCCTGGATGCGGTACACGCTTGGCAAGACCGACACCGGCGAAGCCTTTGCGCTGCGCGATCCCAGAGAGGCCGAGTTGACGGCTCTGAACGGGGTGGAATCGGCGCGCGACATCGTAACCCGCCTGTTGGCGTTGCCCGGCTTCTGTCCGGCGCCCTTGCGCGACAGCGCGCCCTGGCGGCAGGCTGTTACCGGTCTTTTGGACCTGATCCTGGCCGAAGGGGTTCAGGCGGCGATCCTGAAAGCCGCAGCCCGGCGCCCGTGCTGATGCCGTTCGCAGACGAAAGGGGCATCAGCCTTCAGCTTTGCCTCTGTCCCGGTTGCGGCTGGCTGCCGATGTTTCCGATTTGACCGGCAAGCATGTTGATAAAGTGCCGGACCCGCGGTTCCAGAAGGCGTTTATGCGGATACAGCGCATAGATGTTGAGCGTGCCGCAATCCACGTTTGGCAAGACCTGTTCCAACCGCTCGGATGCGAGGTCATCGCGGATCAGAATATGAGGGAGGAGCGCGATCCCGCCGCCATCCAGAGCCACTTGCCGAATTGCCTCGCCATTGTCGAGACTGAGTTTTGACTGACCGGCGGCGCGCACCCAATCGCTTCCATGCTCGCGAAGCAGCCAGTTTTCGCGCCTTCCTTTGTTCATGAAATGCAACAAGGAATGGGTGGTCAGATGCTCGATGCGGGTGGGGCGATCGCGCTGCGCGAAATACGAGGGTGAGGCACATAGAACAGGTCTGTCCGTCCAGACTTTGCGCGAGATAAGGGCGCTGTCTGGTTGCTCGGCGCCAATCCGGATGGCCAGATCAAACCCGCTGTCCAGCAGGTCGTCGACCCGGTCAGAGAGGCTGATCATGACATGCACGCCGGGCCAACGTTCCTGAAAGGCCCGAACGACCTTTAGAACAAGCCGCCGCCCCAGCGCATCCGGCGCCGTGATCCGTAATGTCCCGCTGGGAATACCTGCGTCGCTGGACAGTTCGGCCTCGGTTTCGTCCAGAACCTGCCTGAGCTTTTGACCCTGTTCGTAAAGCTTGTGACCCTCTTGCGTCAAACTCATCGCTCTGGTCGAGCGGTTCAGAAGGCGTTTGCCATAGCTTTCCTCCAGCCGCGCGATCGCCTTGCCGGCGGTAGAGCGCGATAACCCAAAGGCCTTGCCGCCGGCAACAAAGCTGCCCGCATCAACAACAGACATGAAGATCAATATGTCGTTCACTTTGGAGTTTTGCATTCTGGCCCTTTTGTTCGCCACAGAAGCGAAAGCACATCGTCAATATAGCCGGTTACAAAATGACAAAACAATGCAGGAAAAGAAGAATGGCTGATACGATTTTACGCCTGAACCCAGCGGGTTTGCCTGATGCAAGCGGACTTGGATATGCCCAAATCACCGTCGCGAAACCAGGGCCTGTTGCCTTTGTCTCTGGTCAGGTGGCGCTGAGTGCCCAAGGAGAGGCAACGCCACCAACACTTGCCGGGCAAACCGAGATGGTCATCTCGAACCTTGAAACAGCGTTGCAAAGCCTCGGCGCGTCACCGTCCGATATCCTGCAAATGCGGATTTATGTGCTGGACCTTGATGAAGGTGCGCTTGAGATTATCATGGGGCGGGTCACCGCGTTTTTGGACGGGGCGCTGCCTGCCCTGACCGGTGTGGCGGTTGCGGCCCTTGCGGCCCCGGAGTTTCTGATCGAGATCGAAATGACGGTCCAGATGCCGACCCAATCGGCATAGCACGTCAGGTCTTGGAAACCGGGCCGGGAAACAACCCGGCCCGGGCTTTAGCCAAAGGTTTCCAACGCCGCGGCCAATTCGTCGTGGTCTTTCGCATAGTGTTCCAGTGACTGCCCGGCCTGCGCGGCATCGGCCGCTTGCCGCAATGAGGTAACGCCGGCGCCCGGCCCCTGCGGGTGGCTCATGATGCCGCCACCGGCGCAATACAGAAAATCGGCATTTCCAAGAAACGCCATGCTTTGCCCGATTTGCCGAATGGTCTGCCCGGACGAGAAAACCGGAAGCGCCCTGTGGCGGGTTCCCGGCAGTTCGGACTGAACGGCCCGTGCCGATGCCATGACGACCTCATCGGGTTCGGTAAACTTGTTGGCCAGACCGTTGACATGCAGATGGTCTGCGCCTGCCAGTCGCCAGATGACCTGTTGGACCGCATAGGTCATTCCGATATCCGGTGACCGCGACATGAGCCCCCAGCCATTGCGGTGACCGTGAATGGGCAGGCGTGTCCTGTCGCGCAGGAACCGAAGGCCGCTTAGCCCGATCCAGTTGAGTGAGACCATCGCGCAGGTTGCCCCTAACCTCTCAAGCATTTCGGCGCGACGCGCCATCTCGTCGATCTCACCGGTGATGTTGAAGGCGTACATGACCTTTCGCCCGGCTTTGTCCGCGTGGCGGTTCAGAACGTCCATCGCGCCTTTGGCGCGCTTTTCCAAAGGGTTTCCGGGGCCATCGGATTGCAGTTCGTCATCCTTGATGAAATCGACCCCCGCATCGGCCAGTGTTGCCACCAGTTTCACGGTATCGTCTACGTTCAGGCCGATACTTGGCTTGATGATGGTTCCGATCATCGGACCGCCTGGAACGCCCATCATGTCGCGCGTCCCCGCGATGCCATGGGCGGGGCCGGGAAAAGCGGCTGCAAAACTTTCTGGTATGGTCAGATCGATCAGGCGAAGGGCTGAAATTTCCGCCAGTTCAAACAGATTGCCCGCAATCGTTGCCATCAGGTTGGGCAGGGACGGGCCAATATTGGCAACCGGCCAGCTTAGCCGCACGATGCCGCGCTCGTAGGTGTCACCGTGCAACCGGCAGGGCAGGGCAGGCGTTGTCGATCTTGAAACGATTTCGATTGCTTCGACCCGCGCGGCCGCTCGGGCTCTCAGGTCGTCTGTTTCGGTCGCGAGCCGAATAAATGTGCCTGTGGATTGCTCGCCCGCGATTACCTCGGCGGCGCGGGTCAGCCCGACCGGGCTTTCGATTTCATACGTCGCCTGGAACCGATCGGAATTCATGCGCGTGCTCCTCCTCCGTCGCGAACCCAGCCAAAATAGTCGGGCGAACCCATCTGGCCGCCTTTCAGCGCAATTTCCAGGCCGTCCATCGGCCCGTTGGCTTTTGCCCTGCAAATCGCGGCGCCTGGAATTGTCGGTGATACAGCCTTGAGCGCATAGATATCCAACGCCTCGCAGACGCGTCCCGAAGTGTCGCCGCCCGAGACCGCGACGCGACGCAGCCCCATGCGGTCCACAAGCGTGCGCAAGATATGGCCAAGGGATCGCCCGATCCTGTCATTGGCTTGATCCATATCGCCCTTGGCCGCCTTTTGGACCGCGGCAAATGCGGGGTCGCCGGGACCTTCGGCCGTAAAAACGATAACGGGTCGATCTTTGCCAAGCGCTTGACTTGCCTGATCGATCACGTCGGCTTCTGCGGTGTTGTCGTCCCCTTGCAACAGGCGTTCCGCATCAAGGCGGATCGTGACAAATCCGTTGTGCCTGGCCCAATCAATCTGGGCCGCGCTTGTGGGCGAAACAGAGCCAGAGACAACGGCGAAGCGATCATCGCGGCTCAACCCGCCGATGGCGGGGGGATCGGCCACAGGATTTGCCGCACGCAGATGGGACACCAGCGCGTATTCGACGCCTTGCGACCCGGCGACCAGCCGGCTGTCCTTGCGCCTTTGCCACAATAATCTGCCGACCTCTGCCTGTTGGTCCTTGGAAATCAGATCGATGGTCCAGATATGCGGGTCCTGGTCAAGCTTGCTTTGCGCGGTTCGGTTTTCCAGGTCTTCCAGGTTGATGCAGTCCACGGGCGTTTCGGTCTGTCGGGCCAGGTGCCGCGCGACATCGGCCTCGGTCATGGGCGTGACCGGGTGTCGGGCCATCACAGGATGTCGATCCAATCGGTGCACGCCGTCGGGGGCCGAACAAAACAGCGTTCCAAACGCCTGATAGCGGCGCATCTCGGGTGCGGCGGTCACGACGGGCACGGATGCCTTGCCGAATATGTCCCGTCCGATGTCGATGGCTTTGCCGATTGACCCGACATGTGGGGCCGAATCCAGCGTCGAACAGGTTTTATAGTGAATGAGGGCGGCGCCTGTCTGGTCCAGGAACCTGAACAGACCGGGCAGGGTGTCATCCATCCAAGCTGGCGGTTTTGACCGCGCAAGCGTTGCAATGCCGATCCCCGCCAGACCCTGGGCCTCATCCAGCGATTGAGGTTGCGAGAGATACAGGATTGATGGCAAGCCGTTGAACGTCAGCACTTCCATGACCGCCGCGGCCCCGGTGAAGTCATCCCCGAGCCAGCCAACAAGCGGGTGTTCAAAAAAGCTGGAAGTCGGGCCGCCCATGGTATATATCACCTCATTATACCAGTTCGGTTTAGAGCGGATTTCCTGCCGGGTCAACGCATTTGGCGGTCAAGTACATTGACATTTTGTCTGCTATTTTGGATTTCGCTTAAAAGGACGGATCTTGATAACCATGCCCAGCGACACACCTTCAAAGACCCAGGACAAGATCATCAGGCTCAAACTTTCGGACCAGGTGCTGGATCGATTGCGAGAGATGATACGCAACGGTGAATTGGGCCCCGGCGATTTCATGCCATCGGAACGTGTTTTGATGGAAAGGTTCAGCGTTGGGCGTCCGGCCGTTCGCGAAGCGTTGCAGGCGATGCACACCCAGGGGCTGATTACGATCAGCCACGGGGAACGCAGCCGGGTAAACGAACTGTCGGCCAATCTTGTTCTGCAACAAAGCGACAAGGTGGCCAACATCCTTTTGGACGCGGTTCCGGCCAATCTTGAGCATCTCAAAGAGGCGCGGCGCATGTTTGAGCTGGGCATCGTTCGATCTGCCGCAGCCAAGGCGACGTCGGAGGATGTGAAAAAGCTCAGGCAGTTGCTGTCCGATCAACAGGCGTTTCTGACCGGGCAATTGGATGTTCGGCACTTTATCGAAGCCGATATGGCCTTTCACACCGGAATTGCGGATATTCTGGAAAACCCGGTGATCAGCGCGGCATCCGGGGCCATGCTCAGGTGGCTGCAGGAATACCACGTCAATGTCCTGCACTGGTCGGGCAATGAACAATTGACGCTGGATGAACACGCAAAGATCATCGACCGGATAGAAGCAAATGACGCAGACGGTGCCGTTGAGGAAATGCAGCGCCACCTGGATCGTTCGCGCGATATGTTTGCCCCGCGCCGCGGCGGCTGACACGGCTTCCTTTGATCATTGGGTTTGATCGCCCTGGTCCACTGGTATAATGAGTATGTATCAGTAGTTTTGGAAGTGGGGCAGTCGGTGGAACGGGCCAGCGCACGGATACGCAAATATGGGACGGATGAAACCGTCGACGGCCTCAGGCGGGCAGAGGTCGGCGCGCTTTCCTTCCTTTATTCCTCGGACGGGTTGCGCCGGATTTCCTGGAACAACGTGGAACTTGTGCGTGCGATTGCCTGGCCCATCCGGGATGAAAACTGGGGAACCTATCCGGTTTCGGTCATAAGCGAAAGCGTGGCCGGGGATGACGGCTTTGCCCTTGATATTGCCTTTACCGTCGGTGACGGGCGCCTGCGGTGTGACCTGGGAATTCGGGCCGATGCCACCGGGGTCTTGCAAGCCGACCTTGATATGACACCTGTGAACGGGGTGTTTTCCACAAACCGGGCGGGTTTCACCGTCCTGCACCCGATCAACCCGATTGCAGGGTCGGCGCTGACGATCCTGCATTCCGATGGCAGCAGCGAACGGTCCTCATTTCCCGAACTGATCCGGCCGGATCAACCCGCCAGGGACATCCGGTCCCTTTCCTATGGTGTCGATGGGCAATCCGTCGAGATCGCCTTTGCAGGCGAGACCTTTGAAATGGAGGATCAGAGAAACTGGTCGGATGCGTCTTTCAAAACCTACTGCGTCCCTCTTGTGCATCCCTTCACCTACGAAATCGCGCAAACGACCCGGCAATCCATTACGGTCCGATTGACCGGAAAACCGATGCAACAAGGCGCCGCCGCGCGCCGAACGGGTCTTGCGTTTGAAAAGACGTCAGGCGTGGCGCCAGACATTGGGGTCGCGCTTGAATCCGGGTGGCTGCCCCGTCGCGAAGCACCAGAAATTCCGGGGTCATATTGCGTTTTGCGCACGGCGCCGGGTGCGGAGGACGCCGCCGCGCTTGCGGAACATGCTTCGCGTTATCCGTCGTTCGATTTGGAAATCAGGCTGCCCGATGACGGTGTGGTCGAGGATGGCCTGCGCGCCACGGCCGAGCTTCTGTCCGAACAGGGTTTGGTTCCCGCACGCGTTATTGCCCTGCCCGAAAGCTATCTTGGCAGCCATCAGCCGGTTGGGCCCTGGCCGGATGGTCCGACGCCCAACGATGTCCTGGCCCGCGTGCGCGAGGTTTTCCCCGCATCTTCGGGGGGGGGCGGAATGCTGACCAATTTTACCGAGGTGAACCGATGCCGCCCCGACCCGTTGCGCTGTGACTATGTCACCCACGGGCTTACGGCGATTGTTCATGCAGGCGACGACATGTCGGTATTGGAAACGCTGGAGACTTTGCCACATATTTTTGCAAGTGCCGCGGCACTGTCGGATGGGTTGCCGTATCGCCTGGGGCTGTGCGCGATCGGGATGCGGTCCAACCCTTACGGCGCTGCGGTTGCAGCAAACCCCGACCAGGTCAGGCGCACGATGGCCCGGATCGACCCTCGCCATCGCGGGGTGTTTGGGGCCTGTTTCGCCGTCGGGTTGCTGGCCGCGACACAAGGGACGCCGGTCAGGTCAATGTGCCTGGGTGCGCCGGTTGGGCCGTTTGGTCTTGTTTACGATCCGATGGGGTATCCGCAAGTCGGCTATGATGGTTCTGATCGCGCTGTCTATCCCATCTATCATGTTGCCCAAGCGGCATCAGTGATGGCGGGACGCAGGCGTTTGGACCTGCAAGGGCTGCCCGACGGGGTCATCGGCTATGGTGTCGAGACCGAGGGGCGCAGGCGCATGATGATTGCCAATATCGGCGATAAAGCCTCTGACCTTGGGCTGCCCGGCACCGGTCATGTGCTTTGTCTGGACGTCGAAAGCTTTGATGCGGCCACCAGGAATGCGGATTGGCTGGTCACATCGGACAGGGTTCAAACCAAAACGCTGGACCTGCCGCCGCTTTCGATCGCGTTTGTCGATTTTCCGCGGTGACCATAACCGTTCCAGCCGGTGCCTTGCGCGCGGCGGGGCAGGGGGCCGGGCACCGCTTCCCGAAAACGGCCAAACAGGCCCTGGATGTCTTAGGAGCCGGCTTCTTGCGTCAGCGCCACGCGGGCCTGCAGGCGGCTTTGAGCCTGGTCGATGACCACGGCGGTGACGATGACAAGCCCTTTGATCACCATTTGCCAGAATGACGACACGCCCATCATGATCAGGCCGTCCGACAGGATGCCGATGACAAATGCGCCGATGATCGTGCCCATGATGCGGCCGCGCCCGCCGGACATGGAGGTGCCGCCCAGAACTGCGGCTGCAATGGCGTTCAGCTCAAAGAACTCGCCAGTTGCGGGATGTGCGGCTTTCAGCTGAGAGGCGATGATCAGCCCGACCAAAGCGGCCATCAGCCCCGAGAACATATAGACGAACATCTTGACCCGCCGCACCCGAACACCGGACAGCGCCGCGCCTCTTTCATTGCCGCCCGTGGCATAGATATGCCGCCCCAGCGGTGTCCGCCGCGCGATGTAGACCGAGGCGAGCGTGACGATGATCAACATCCAGATCATGACCGGAATACCCAGGAAAGACCCCGCCCCGATCAGGGGAAAGCTGGCTGACCCGTATTCGGGGGTGCCGTTCAGGTTGGGGAAGGTACGCCCGCCCGACATCAGCAACGCCGCGCCGCGGGCCATGTAAAGCATCCCGAGGGTTGCGATAAAGGGCGCTACGTTCAATCGCGTGATCAGTATCCCGTTGATCCACCCGACGAACACGCCGACAAAACAGACCATCACCATGATTTCGACGGTGTTGAACTGAATGGACCAGCCAAAACCCGGATCGATTCCGTTCAACACAAGGTAACCGGCGATCATGCTGGTCAACCCGACCACAGAGCCAACCGACAGGTCAATTCCCCCGGTGATGATCACAAACGTCATGCCGATTGCCAAAAACGCGTTGATTGCCACATGTTTGGAAATAAGCACCGCATTTGCGACGCTTAAGAAATTTGGTGCGGCGAAGGCAAAATATGTAAACACAAGGATCAGCGCCACAAAGGTGCGTGCTTTCAGCAGCAACAGTAACCAGTTGATATTCGCGCTTGGGCTGTGGGCGGTCGTCGTGGTCATGCGGCGGATCCCTCTACGGAAGACGTTCCCGGCGACGCGGCAGCAACGACCTGCGCGACCGGGGTGGATTTATCAAAAACTCCGGTGATACGGCCATCGGCCATAACGATGATGCGATCGCTCAGGGCCATCGCCTCTTCGATTTCCGATGTGGCAAAAACGATGCCTATGCCTTGTGCCGACAATTCGCGCATCACGCGGTAGATCTCGGCCTTTGCGCCAACGTCTATCCCGCGGGACGGTTCATCCAGAAGCAGGACGCTGGGTTTGGTCATCAAGGCTTTGCCAATTGCGACTTTCTGCTGATTGCCCCCCGACAAGGACGAAACCGGGTTTTCGGCACTTGCGACCTTGATCGTGAGGCGAGAAATGAATTCGGCTGCGCGTTGCGCTTCGCGCGACAGGCTCAGATGCATGAACCGGGTGAATTCTTTCAGCGACGAAAGGGTCAGGTTTTCACGAATGGCCATCATCTGGATCAGACCGTCAACTTTGCGATCCTCGGGGACCAGGGCAATGCCATGCGAAATGCGGTCGGCGATGCTGGTGCTGCGCAATTCCTCGCCCTTGATGAAATAGCGACCCAGGGCTTCGGGATGACGGCCGATGATACATTCCAAAAGCTCGGTCCGGCCCGCCCCCATCAGCCCGTAAATCCCCAGGATTTCACCGGCATTTGCGCTGAGCGAAACATGATCGACGCTGTACCCGCCGCCCATTTTGGCCAGGGCGACGTCTTCGGCGCGAAACACCTCACTTCCGATCTGGTGGTCGATGGGGGCCGCGAAATCCTTGGCTTCGCCGCCGATCATCGCTTCGACGATCCAGGGGACATCAACCCCGTCCATGCTGCGGGTTCCGGTCACTTCGCCGTCGCGCAATACGGTGATGTAGTCGCCGATCCGGATCAGCTCTTCCAGGCGGTGCGAGATGTAGACGATCCCGACACCTTGCGACCTGAGTTCGGCGATGACGCGGAACAGAACCTCGACTTCGACCGCCGACAAGGCCGAGGTGGGTTCGTCGAGGATCAATATCTTGGCGTCCTGCGCCAGCGCCTTGGCGATTTCGACGACTTGCTGCTGGCCCAGGCGCAAATAGCCAAGCGGCGTGTCGGGGTCGATGTCTTGTTCAAGGCGGGTCAGGATATCGCGGCTTTTGGTTGCCTGGCCGCGCATATCTATGTGCAGGCCCAATCGCGTCGGTTCGCGCCCGATAAATATATTTTCGCTGACCGAGAGATCGGGGAACAGGTTCAGTTCCTGAAACACGATGCCTATCCCGGCGCGAACGGCATCATCCTTGTTGCGAAACTGCACGGGCGTGCCATCAACGGCAATTTCACCCTCGGTCAGGGTTTCGACGCCCGAGATGACCTTCATCAAGGTCGACTTGCCCGCGCCGTTTTCGCCCACCAATACGTTGACCGCGCCCATTCGGATGTCAAAATTCACGTTCTTAAGAGCGCGGGTGCCCGGATAGACCTTTACCGCGTTGCGGATGGTCAGACCGATAGGGTGCTTGTCGGTCATTGTGAAAACCGCACTTCTATCGGGGTCACGATCAGGGGGTCGCTGGCGGATTTCAACGGTGTCACACCGACAAAGTCGACGGTTGATCCGATGACATCGGTGTCGGGGACAACCAGTTCCCCGGTGACCTTGTCGTTTAGCGCGCGCGCCAGCTTGGCAAATTCGATCTGGTCGCGGAAATCGTCGAAATCATAGAATGGAGCGGCGTCGCGAAGGGCCGTGCCGCGCACGACCGGGCCCAATTGCAATGTGACGTCAGCCTTGCCATTGCCGTTGATGTCAACGGAAACGCTCCGCGCACGGGATTCAAGATTGGCCTCGATAATCCGGCCTTGACCAGAGACCGGGAAATTCCAGGCCGACCCTTGCCCGGACCCCCGGTTGGCATGCTCTGCGCCAGCCGCAGCAATGTCCTTGGCGATCTTGCTCTGCAATATGTCGACCGGCAGCGCCTTGCTTTTGACCAGAGCCGTCAACTTGGCATCAAAGGTTTCGTCAATCCGTGCCTGATTGCGCGCATCGTCGCCGTCAGGACCATCGGGGATTGCCGCTGTATCCTTGTCTTCGTCGAACACGATTTTGCAACCTGATACGGTCAGGCTGACAATCAGCAGCATGACAAGCGACAGCAATCTGGTCATCGGGTCCTACTTTGTCCGAGTGGGGTTGTGCGCGCAGCCGGTCATTGACTGCGCGCAGCGAATACGCCGTTGAGTTTACTTCAGCGCAAAGGTTTCCAGCGAGGATGCATTGTCACCATTGACCAGGACGCAGTCCATCAGCTGTTTCTCGTCCAGCCCGGTCGACCCGGTTTTCAGGTACTGATCCGCTTGCGACACGGCAAGCTGCGCCTGCTGGTAAGCCGGTTGCAGAACCGTCGCCTTGATGCCGCCCGCAAGGATCGAGTCGCGCACGTCGTTCGAGCCGTCAAAGCCAACAACGATGACATCCGTCCTGCCTGCCGCCTCCAGTGCGGCCCAGGCACCCATGGCCATCGTGTCATTGCCCGAGATCACGCCCTTGATATCGGGGTTCGCCTGCAGGATGGATTCCATGACCGAGAACGCCTCGGTCTGGGACCAGTTCGCTGTCTGCTGCGCGACCATTTTCAGGTCGGGGAACTGGTCAATGACATCGTGGTAACCCTGGCTGCGAATTCCGGCATTGGTGTCGGATTCCTTGCCCAGAAGTTCGACATAGTTTCCGGCTTCGCCCATCAGGCTGACGAATTCCTCGGCGCCCAGCTGCGCTCCCTGGTAATTGTTCGACACGATCTGGCTGACCGCGACGCCCGTTGCGGTGATTTCGCGGTCAATCAGGAAAGACGGGATGCCTGCATCCTTGGCCTTCTGAACCGCGGCGACCGAGGCATCCGCACCGGCATTGTCCAGAATGATCGCGCTGGCACCGGCTGCAATCACCGTGTCAAAAAGTTCGGATTGCTTGTTGGCATCATCGTCATGCACCAGCACCATGGTGTCATATCCCAGCGCCTCGGCCTGGGCCTTTGCGCCGTCGGCTTCCGCTTTGAAAAACGGGTTGTCATGGCTGGGCGTTATGATCGCGATTGTATCCGCAAGCAGCGCCGCGGGTGCAACGGCCATGGCCAGTGCGGCACCCAGTAGATGTTTCTTCAGTGTCATGGTTTTCCTCCCAATTCGGCCTTTAGTCTTCTCAGGTTCTGACTGCCCTGCTGTTCAATCCGCGCTTCTGCGGCGCGATTTCGGTCATAGATCCTTGGTGTTGATCCTCTTTCCTTGCGCGGCCGAGCGGTACGCGGCTTCTACAAGTGTAAGTGTCTTGAGGTTGTCCGCCCCCGACGTTTCCGGGGATAGGCCCGCCTTCAGGCAGTCCACGAAGTGGTTTTGGATGATATGAACGCTTTCCTGAATGTTGTGCCAGGGGCGTTCGGCCCAACTCAGCAATTCTGGCGAGACATCGCGCTGTTCAACCGACCCGTTCGTATGGATTTCCATCTGGTATCCCGCCTTCAGGTACAACGCGCCCTTGTCGCCGTCGATTTCCAGCAGTGTTTCCGGGAAGGTTTCCGGCGTGCGTTGCGTTGCATAGGAACAGTCAACGACGCTTGCCATGCCCGAGTCGTGGGCCAGCAGGATCGTGGCGACATCCTCGCCCTTTATGTCTGGATTGATCCGGTTTGTGTGTGCTGTGACGGCCGAGACATCCCCCATCAGTGCCCGCACGATATCCAGGACATGAATGCCCAGGTCTTCGATGATAAAACGCTGCCCCTCGGCCAGATAGGGCTGGCCCGAGAATACGTCATAGCCTGACCGAAAGCTGGCGCGACAGAAAAATGGCGACCCGATCCGGCCGCTGCGAAGCGTGTCGATCACAGCCCGAACCGGCGATTGCCACCGGAAATTTTCGTGCACCATGAGCGTCTTTCCCGCACCCTCGGCGGCGTGGACCATGGCCCGCGCGTCATCAAGGTTTTCGGCAAACGGTTTTTGGCAGATGACGTGAACCTGCTTGGACAGGGCAAGCAGGACCAGGGCCCGGTGGCTGGGTGCGGTGGTGATAATGTCGACGAAATCCAGTTCGACATCGTCCAGCATCCTGGCGGCATCATCGAACCTGGCACGGATGCCAAACCGGTCGCCCATAAGGGCCAGCTGATCGGGGTTAGTGTCGCAAAGGGCGACGATTTCCGCACCGTCGACCATGTTCCAGCCGTTCAGGTGGTTCGCGGCAAAGAAACCGGCGCCGATGATCCCCCCCTTCAGCATGGGTCAGGTGATCCGCTCGATGCTTGCTGCGATCTCGTCGGGTTCAAAGACGCGCCGCCAGTCATCGCGCATCAACATCGGCTTGCCGAACTCAATGGCCTTGTAACAGGCGTCGGAAAAGACCCCGTCGATATGGCCGAATGTAACGGCGGCCAGGATGTTCATGTGACCCAGCAGAAAGTCGCGCGCGGCCTCTTCGGGCACACCGCGGGCGACAACTTCGTCCATGGCTTCTTTCATCGCCAACAGCAGCGACGCGCAGACTGTTTCGCTCAGGCCCGGTTCAAGCAGGGCCATCTGGTCCACCGTGACACGATGCGAACGGACCACCGGGGCGTAAATCGCTTTTCCGACTTTTTCACCAAGCGCGTAATGTTCTTCGGGGCCTTGCATCAAGGCATTCACGATCCCTTGTTTCGCCGCGATACCGCCAAATCGGTCATCGCGTCCTTCGGGTGTGGTTTCGTCGTTGAAGATGGGTGGATGGCAGGGATGTGTCACGAAATAGGTGACGTCATCGCGTTTGGGTAGATGCCCGGCGAAGGGGCCCGCCGCGTCCAGGCAAATGATGATGGCACCAGGTTCGACCATGTCGATGATGGCGTGCGACACGGGCTTGATGGCCGTATCCGGAACCGCCAGCAAGACGACCTTGGCACCGCTAAGCGCGTCTTTGGCCGGAACGCAGTCTTTGCCGATTTCGTCCTTCAGACGTTTCTGCGCCTGTTCAGAGACCTCGACATGCGCCACGTCGAAATCGGAATCCAGCAGATTCCGCGCGCTGCGCACACCCATTTTTCCGCCGGCACCAAAGAGGGCAATCTTGGTCAATTGATTCACTCCACTGTACTGGTATGATGACTACAGGTGTTTACCTGTTCCCGTCAATATGGAATTCTGGCGCCGGGCATAAATGGTCGGAAAACAAGCCCTTTGCCGGGGCGAAAGCTAAGGCCAATGGGAATTCGATTGGTGAAAACAGCCGCTTTGCTTTGGGCGCTTGCGCCGTTCCAGATCAGGCGGACAAAGCCCGAGGGCCCTGTTGCGACCGGGATCAGCGGATAACAATCATCGGCATGAAAACGCTGGTTTCGGTCAGGCCCGAGCCGCCATCCCGATGCATCCTGCATCTGTGCCGGGGGCGTTACGTTGTTGCTACAATCCAGTTGGGGCGGATCGCGCTTTTTGCGATAAAGGGCGCGATATCGTGGCCGCGAAACAGGCCATGATCGGTGACAAGAACGGTGCCTATCCCCGCGGCCGCACCCCCCAGAACATCGGTGTGCAACGTATCGCCCACCATGGCAATGCGGTGAAGGGGAATACCTGCCAGCCGCTCAAGCGCAGCCTTGAAGGCGTTGCCATAAGGCTTGCCGTAGAACGCGGCCTCGGCACCTGTTTGCGCGATGATGGTATGTGCAATCAGACCCGGTTCCACGGACAGGCCGCGCTCGCGCGGGGCGACCAGATCGGGGTTGGCGACAACAAGCGGTCTTGGATTGTCTCTGAGTGCCCGGGCCAGAACGGCGGTGTCCTGGTCGTTCCAGCGGGCCGAAGACAACAGCAAAATTCCACCTGCGGTGTCCAGAACGCCGGGGTCCTCTGCCAAATGTACGATCCGCGCCGTTGCTGGCGCATCGCCGAAGTCATCGCCGCGCGCAGCCACCGCAGCCCAGACTTTGGATGGCGGCAATTGGGGAAGGCCGGCAAATGCGACATCCCGGCTTGAAACAACTTCGGACCGGTCGAAGTCAAACCCAAGCCGATGGTATTTCGCCAGGATTTCGCGTTTCGTATAGCTTGCCGCGTTGGTGAGGACGATCAGACGTTTCCCCGCAGCGCGCAGTTCGGCCATGCGCAGGACGGCACCGTCGATGGCGGTTTCGCCCCTGTTCAATACGCCGAAAGCATCCAGGATATAGGCGTCAAAGTCATCGGTTGTGTCGCGCAGGTCCGCCCCGGATCGGGATTTTTGAGGGAACTCTGCCCTGGGCAATGTGGCCCGGATGTTTTCATATTCCTGAAAGGCAGAGCGCGTGTCCATCATGGCAATCGGTCTTTCGGAAAAGCGTGGCGGCCAGCCTGTGCCGGCCGCCAAATGCCTTACAGGATCTTCCTGCGCAAGTAGGAAGAGACCACTTCGCCAATCACCACCAGCGCAAGGATAGTGATCAGAACCATGGATACTTCGGGCCAGTTGAACGTGTCGATGGCCCCCTGCAGGATCATGCCGATGCCACCGGCACCCACAAGGCCCAGCACGGTCGATTCACGCAGGTTGATATCCCAGCGCAGAATGGCGACGGCGAAAAAGGCGGGCAGGACCTGCGGTACGATGGCATAAAGCACGATCTTGAAGCGTGATGCGCCGCAGGCCTCAAGCGCTTCGACCGGTTTCTGGTCGATCTCTTCGATCGCCTCGCCAAGCAGTTTGCCCAGAAAGCCGATAGAGCGGAACATGATTGCCACGATGCCAGCGACGATTCCGGGGCCAAAGATGGCCACGAACAACAGTGCCCAGATTATGGTGTTGACCGACCGGGACGACACCAGGATGAAGCGGCCGATCCAGAGCGTCACCGCGTTTGGTGTCGTGTTCTGCGCCGAGATATAGGCGACCGGCAGTGAAACCACGACGGCAAACATCGTGGCCAGGGTGGCGATGTTCACGGTTTGCCAGATGGCTTCGAGGATCGACGGCAGGTTGCTGGGATCGGGCGGCATCATGCGCCCAAAGAGGTCGCCCATTTGCGACGGCGCGTCCCAGACCCATTCCCAGATGACATCGATACTGGACAAAGCCCAGGCCACGACCAGAAGGACAAGCATCATGCCGCCATAGCGCATCACCCGCTGGCGCAGGGTAAAGCGGGACCAGTGATCAAGTGTTTGGTGCAAGGGTTGAGTGCTCATCATGCAATCCGTTTCCTGATAAACCCGCTCACGGCCTCGGAAACGAGGATGACACCGACGATGACCATTGTGATGGCCAGGGCAAAGTCATAATCGTACCGGCCAAAGGCGTTGGCCAGGGTGGCGCCGATGCCGCCCGCGCCGACAATGCCCACCACGGCCGAGGCCCGCAGGTTGCTGTCCAACTGATAGATGCCCAGCCCGACGAGGCGTGGCATGATTTGCGGAAAGACGGCATAGGCAAGTGTCGGGATGAACCCCGCACCAACCGAGCGCATGGCCTCGACTTGGCCAAAGTCGATCTCTTCGATCCGTTCGGCCAACAGTTTGGCGACAAAACCGACCGAGTAGACGATCAGGGTCAGCGCGCCCGCAAAGGGGCCAAAGCCCACGGCCTTTACAAAGATGATGGCGACGATCACCGGATGAAAACTGCGCGCGACGATGATGATGGCGCGACCCAGAAAATAGATCGGCTTGACCGAGATGTTGCGCGCCGCCATGAAGGCCAGCGGAACCGACAGGGCAATGCCCCCCACAGTTGCGAGGATGGCAATTTTCAGGCTTTCAAGAAAGCCGTCGATCAGCAGGCCCGAGCGTTCGAAATTGGGCGGGAACGCCCCGCTGAAGATCCGCTGAGCGCGGCGCATCCCGTCCGAAACACGATCCCAGTCGATCGGCAGGGTGGCAAGGGTCAGCACGACGTAAATGGCAACTGCTGCATACAGCCCATAGCGCAGCGCCGGATTTTTGATAAAGGGCGGTTTGTGCCAGGTGTCCTTGACCGCGCTCATGCGACTGCCCCGACTTCGGCGCGATCCATGGCGGGAACCCCGGCATAGATTTCGTCCATTTCAGCTTTTTCCAGCTTGCCCGGCTTGTCGTCAAAGATGATCCGCCCATAGCGCATGCCGACAATGCGGTCGCTGTATTCCTTGGCCTCGGTGACGTTGTGGATATTGATGATCACCGGCAGCTTCAGCTCGGATGCCAGGTCGCGCAACAGCGACATGATCTGCTCGGATGTCTTGGGGTCCAGCGATGCCGTGGGTTCATCGGCCAAAAGGATTTCCGGGCGTTGCATCAGCGCGCGCACCACGCCGACGCGCTGGCGTTCGCCACCCGAAAGCTCATCCGCGCGGCGGTCCGCGTAATGGGCGATGCCCACGCGTTCCATCAATTCATAGGCGTGGCGAATGTCCTCGCGCGGGTAGCGACGGGTCAGGGCCGCCCAGGTCGAGATGTACCCCAACCGGCCCGACTGGACGTTTTCCATCACGGTTAGGCGGTCGATCAGGTTGAAGCTTTGAAAAACCATACCAATACGGCGGCGCGCGTTGCGCAGTTCGCGGCGGTGCAGCGCCGTAAAATCCGTGCCGTTCAGATCGACAGAGCCCGACGTGGGTTCGACCAGCCGATTGATACAGCGCAAAAGTGTGCTTTTCCCCGCCCCGGAAGAGCCGATAACAGAGGTCAGCTGATCGCCCTCGACGGTCAGATCAAGCTCTTTTAGCACCGGATCACCAGATCCATAGCGTTTTGTCAGTTTGGTGATTTTTAGCATCGGGTCTCTCGGACAAAGCGTGGCCTTGCCTGTTGCGGCTTGCCCGTGGCGGGCATGGGCGCAAGGCCAAAAAAGGACCCGGACAGCGCTGGAACGCTGACCGGGTTGGTTTGGGCACAGGTTACTTCCCGGCGAGGCCTTGGGGCGTATATTCCACACCGTTTGATTTTTGGATCTGACGGATAACCGCCCATTGATCCTTGTAGGTGATTGGAATGAACTTGCTGACGCCTGCGAATTCGTCACCCAGCTTGGTGCCGGAGAATTCAAAGGTAAAGAAGGCCTGTTTGATCTTTTCGACCAGGGCCGGATCAAGGTTGTGGGCCACGTTGAACGACGTGGTCGGGAACGGGTCGCTTTCCCAGATCATGCGCACATCGCTGGCGTCGTAAAGGCCACGTTCCGCCATGCGCTCGACCACTTCGGATGCCACGGGTGCGGCGTCATAATCGCCCGCAACAACGCCCAGCATGGACTGGTCATGCGAGCCGGAATAGGTCACTTCGTAATCTTTGTCGGGCTCGACACCCAGGGTCGGGAACAACGCGCGGGGCGCCTGGTTGCCCGAGTTGGACGTGGGCGAGGTATGCGCGACGCGGCGACCGGCCAGGTCCTTGACTTCTTTGATGTCGCTGTCGGCCTGGGTGAAAACCTGCAGCTTGTATCCGAACTGGCCATCCTCGGCGCCCATGATGGCAAAGGGCACGGCCCCGGCCAGGTTCACCGCAAACGGGGTCGGACCGGTGGAAAAGCCCGCCACGTGCAAGCGGCCCGAGCGCATGGCTTCGACTTCTGCCGAGTTCGACTGCACCGCAAAGAACTGCACGTCTTTGCCGGTCACTTCTTCCATATGCGCGATGAAGGGGGCCCAGATATCTGCGTATACGGCCGGGTCTTCCACGGGTGTGTAGGCAAAAACCAAAGTATCCGGGTTGCGCAGCTCTGCCGGGTCTGTCGGCGTGTCGGCAACCAGGTCGCCATTGGCGTCACAATACAGCTCGTCCAGTGCGCCGCGGTCGGCGCAGTCTTCGGCGACAGCGGCAAATGCGCTCGTCGACAGGATGCCCAGTGCCGTAACGGCGCGGGTGAAAAATGGTGTCATGGTATCCTCCCTTGAAACGCTTGCCCTTTTTGAGTTTACCAAAAGGCAATGCGCTGACCCGCCCACGATAGGTAAGCGCGGCGCGCCGAGGCGAGGCCCGTTCTGTTAACGAAACAGACGGAAAACCGGTTAAGTGTTAACAATGTTACAGAGTTGATCGCGAAGGCTCGAATTCTGGCATGATCAGCGGCACAAACGGTAACAACGGCGTTTGGTGGGTCATTGATGCCGCTGGAAGTCAGGGGAAGAGGTTGCATGCAAACAGGCAAAGCCGAGCCGCTCATCGCGATTGTGGATGACGATGAGAATGTGCGCGAAACGCTTTCCGCCCTGATGCGCGAAAGCGGGTTTGATGCCGTGTGTTGCCCCAACATCGCTTCTTTTGTGGCTCTTGGCGATCCGCCGCCGGTGGATCTGGCGCTGGTTGACCTGCGTCTGCGCGGAGAGTCCGGCCTGACGCTGGCGATCCACATTCGCGAACGCTATGAGATTCCGATTGTGATGTTGACCGGTGTGGGGGATGAAATCGACAAGATCATCGGGTTGGAGACCGGCGCGGATGATTATCTGATCAAGCCCTTCAATCCGCGAGAGCTGGTTGCGCGCATTCGCGCGGTTCTGCGGCGTTATGGGCATGGTGTCGCCAAGTCCGGCGCACCATCAGGGCAGTGGATTGTCTTTGGCGCGAACCGCATTGACGTTCAGACCCGTCGCCTGCTTGACGCCGAGGGCGCAGAGATTCCGCTGACCAATGCCGAGTACCGGCTTTTGGAGTATTTTGCGCGCAATCCCAACCGGGTCATTCCGCGGCCGGAACTGTTGGAGGAATTGGGGTCCGACATGCAACGCTATGTGGACCGCACAATTGACGTGCTGATCCTGCGATTGCGCCGCAAGATCGAACCCGTCCCCTCGAAGCCGGTGCACCTGCAGACGCGCCGGGGACAGGGGTATTTCTTTCACCTGTCTCCGGCTGGTCAGTAATGCCGGCGCTGTCGAACCTGACTGTCCGGTTCCGCCTGTCAGCGGCTATTGCGGTCCTGTTTGGCCTGATCGTGCTGGTCAGCCTGATTGGCATGCTGGTGCTGGCCCGCACCGAGCTGTGGATGAATGTGCTGCACAAAGACACGTTGGCCGAAGTGTCCGATGCGTTGGATTTGTCGAGGGAATCCGCCGATCTGGCCACCTCGGCGCCTTTTCTACACGCGCTTTTTCCCCCGTTTCAGTTGGAACAGGAACGGGAAAAGGTGCTGGATAACCTGGACCGGCTCTCGGCGCTTTCGGCGGGCGATCAGGAACTGGACCTGCCGGTTGCCCGTCTTCGCTTTGCCATTGATGACCTGACAACCGCGCTTGCACCGCAGGCCGCCCGACAGCTTGAGTTGGACGCGATTGACCGCGACATGGTGCGGCTGAACCTGCGGCTGCGCCGTCTGGCCGGGGACACGGCCTTGCCATTGGACGAACGCGAGGTTTGGTCCGGTCTACAGCAACTTACCGAAAGCGCGATCGGGGCGGGGCGCGCGAATGCACTTATTGAGCTGGGGGAATTCAGCCGCCGGTATACCCGGCAGCGCGATGCGCTGGTGCCGCGGCTTTTGCCGCCCCAGGCTGAGACCTTGGCCGAAATAGAGCAGGCAAAATCGCGCAGCGAAAACCTGTTCGTGCTCAAACATCGAAACCTTGCGGCGCAACTGGATGCGGAAAACGCCTTGTTTCGTATCCGTCAGGAGGCCAACCGTATCAGCACCTTTGCCGAGGCAAAGGTGGCGCAGGCTGAAAAGCGTCTGTCGCAGGCGCGGGCCGAGACATCCGGCAACCTTGAAATCGCCAAGAACGCATTCCTTGCCCTGACCGCCGCAAGCCTGCTGGTGGCGATTACATCGTCGCTTTATGTGTCGCGTTACGTGGCGCGCAACCTGCATCTCATTGCGGCGGCTATGCGCAGGCTTGCGGCCGGGAACCACCGGACCGATCTGCCTCGGGGGCCCGAGTCAGAGGACGAGATCGGGCAGCTTTACGCCGCGTTTCACGTGTTTCGCGAAAGCGCCCGCAAACTGGAACGCAGAACCCGGCAGATTGGCCATCAGAACGCGCTGTTTTCCCGCGTGTTTCGCAACATCAAGGACGGTGTCGCGATTGCCTCGGCCAATGGCTGGATCGAAGCGGAAAACGACAACTTGCGGCAGCTTCTGAGATTGCCGCCCGCGGACGAGGGCGCGCGCGCGCGGGTTCAGGACCTGATTGCGCAATCAAGTTTCTCGCGGCGGACCTCGGCCAGCGAACATGGTGGGTTCGAAGAATATGCCGATCCTGCGGGCAATGTTCTGGAACTGCGGCGCTCGCCCTTGCCAAACGGAGAGGAAGTTTGGCTTTTGTCAGAAACCACCGAGCGGAAAAAGGTTGAACACCGGCTTGAAGAAATTCGCCGGGTCGAGGCGCTGGGTAAGGTTTCGGGCGAGGTCGCCCATGATTTTGGCAATATCCTGTCGAGCATCTCGGGCAATCTGCACCTGCTTGAAGGCGCGGATGCCGATAAGGCCCGGCATCTTCACACGCGCATAAGATCCGCGCTGGACCTGGGTGTGTCGCTGATCGAAAGATTGCTGGCCTTTGCCCGCAAGCAGCATCTTGAGCCGCAGGTAACCGACATCGGAATGCTGGTCGAGGGCATGGCCGATCTGTTGGAAATCGCCGTGCCCAGCTCGGTGTCGATGACGTTTGACGTGCCACCTGAGCCTGTTCTGGTGAAGGTCGATCCGGGGCAACTGGAAAGCGCTGTGCTGAACCTGTGTGTCAATGCCGGGCAGGCAATCGGCGGCGAGGGCTGCATCCATGTCACCGTAACCGGTGAGGACAAAGCGACACTGACAGTCCGCGACAATGGCCCCGGCATGTCCCCCGAGGTGCTGCGCCACGCAACCGAGCCATTCTATTCGAACCGGGACGACGGCAGCGGTACGGGTCTGGGCCTGTCAATGGTTGATGGTTTTGTCCACCAATCTGGTGGCGATCTCATCCTCACCTCGCGGACCGAGCAACCGAACCGGGGCACGACGGTGACCCTTTGTTTCCCCGCGCTGGCAGACGAGACCGCACCAGCGGCGAACATGTCTCAGCCGGGATGCGCCTTGGTGGTTGATGATGATCCCGCCTATCTGGTTTCGGCATCAGAAATCCTGGAACGCCTGGGTTATGAGGTCATCCGGGCTGCGAGTTTTGCCGAAGGTAGTGCGCAATTGCGGTGTCAGCCTCGGTTGGACCTGGTGCTGAGCGACCTGAAACTGGACAGCGGGGCGTCCGGCTGGGACATTCTGCAACTTGGGCACAGTCTGTTTCCTGAGTGCCGCCTTGTCCTCATGTCGACCCGCGAAACATCCCGTATCCCAAAGGCACTGGAAAACGTGCCTGGGCTGGAAATCCTGACAAAGCCGGTTACCGAAGCGAGAATGCAGAGACTGTTCATGCCATCGTGATGGTCTGAAACACGGGTCTTCCACGGGCTTTGGGCTTTCACTCCGCCCAGCCAGCGCGGTTTCCCAAACGGTCGATCAGAAAGTCCAGGAATACCCGTGTCTTTGGCGTCAGGACATTTGATCGCGGATACACAAGCCACAGAACCGCCCGGTCATTCTGTTTCCAATCCGGAAGGACACGCACAAGCCGACCTGCCGCGATTTCGCGTTCGACATTCCACAGCGAATTGACCGAAATGCCCACCCCGGCAAGGGTTGCCTCGCGCTGCGCATCGCCGTCGTCGAAAATTGTCCGGCAGGTCATGGCCTTGGGGTCCAACATGGCGGTATCGCCGTTGGAATTGATCAATTCGCGCGCCTCCAAGCTGCCCCAGGATATGATGTCGTGGTCGGCAAGGTCATGCGGCCCCGCCGGGGTGCCCCTGTCGGCCAGATAACCGGGCGCGGCACACAGGACACGGACATCGTCGGACAATTTGCGCCCCTTCAGGCTGCTATCCGTCAGCGGCGCGCTTCTGAGCGCAAGATCAAAGCTGCCTTCTATTGCGTCGAAGCGGGTATCCGACAATCGCAGGTCCAGGATGAGGTCGGGGTAAAGGGATTGAAACTCTGGCAACAAAGGCATGATGTGCAGTTGCGCGAAACTGCTTGGCGCGGCAAAGCGCAAGGTTCCTTTCAGCCCGACATCTTTTCCGCCAAGCGCTGCCTGCGCGGCGTCGGATTGCGCAAGAATTTCGCGCGCATAAGGAAGAAAGTCCGACCCTTCCAGCGACAAGGAAACCTTGCGCGTCGTGCGGTGCAGCAGTTCGACACCAAGCTCGCCTTCAAGCTTGGCAAGCCGCGCGCTGGCAACTGCGGGGGCAAGTCCAAGCGCGCGTCCGGCGGCGCTGATATTCAGCCGCTCGGCGGCCATCACGAAAAGGCGCAGACTGTCTGTGTCCACCTGATTATATCCAAAATGTGAAAACTGAAATCTATTTCAGGCTGATTTTATAGGAAAAGACAAGTGATATCTGTGCGTCAGACATGACAACGCCAGACGGAGCGCCCCATGAATGTGATCACCAACGTTACCTCGGATCTGCAATCGCAGATCCTTGACGCTTTCAACTTTCGCCATGCGACCAAGGTTTTTGACCCGGACCGCAAGATCAAGGACGAGGAATTCGAGACAATTCTTGAGGCTGCGCGCTTGTCGCCCACGTCCTTTGGGCATGAGCCGTTCAAGATCGTCATGGTTCAGGCCCAGGAAAAACGCGAGCTTTTCCGGCCGTTTTCGTGGGGCGCGAACGGCATGATGAACGGCTCTGCGGGGCAGTTGGGCACAGCGAGCCATTTTGGCATAATCCTTGCAAGTACGGCCCAGACGATGACAGCGGGGTCTCAGTACCTTGTGGATCACTATCGGAAGGTCAAACACCTGCCCGACGATGTGATCGACATGTTCAACGACGCCTATGGCAAGTTCCAGACCACCGATCACAACGTCACTACCGAACGCGAGATCACCGACTGGTCCGGCAAACAGGCCTATATCGTCCTGGCCAACATGATGACGACCGGTGCGCTGATGGGTATCGACAGCTGCCCGATGGAAGGGTTCGATATGGCCCGCACGACCGAAACGCTGGCCGAACATTTCGGTATAGACACCGGCAAGTGGAAACCGGCCGTCATGTTCGCTTTTGGCTATCGCGCCAAGGACCCCGAATATCCCAAAACCCGCCGAGCGATGGCGGATACCGTAAGCTGGTTCTGACCCGCTGCCGGTCGGCCCTGGGAACCAGGGCGTCAGGATTGGCCAGGTGTGCCAATCCTGACGCCCCGCCCGTGTCTGGGCGGCGCGTTCCATTCCAACCTGTTCACCGATTCCTAAAGGCGAATGCCGCTGACGGGATCGAAAAAGTGCAAATTCGAGGCCGCAAATCCAAGGCGGATTTCCTGGCCTGCGGCCAGCGGCATTTTTGAATCCAGCCGTGCGGTCAGTTCGTGCTCTCCGACCCGGCAGATCGCCATTGTGTCAGAACCGAGCGGTTCGATGACATCGATTTTCGCGACGATCATTTCTTCGCCCGGATTGGCCGGCTCAAGGTGTTCTGGTCGGATTCCCGCATCCACGGACGCACCATCGGCAATTTCTACATTACCCAGGTCAATCTCTGATCCTGGTATGACAAGTTTGACTGTCCCGGCCGTGCGTTTGATCTGCCCCGAAAACACGTTCATCTGGGGCGATCCGATGAACTCGCCGACAAACCGGCAATTGGGCCGGTCGTAAAGCGTCATCGGCGGGCCTTCCTGAATGATGTGCCCATCTTTGAGGACCACAACCTTGTCCGCCAGGGTCATCGCCTCGGTCTGGTCATGGGTTACATAGACCATTGTTGTTCCAAGCATGGCGTGAAGACGCTTGATCTGCGTTCTCATCTCGACGCGCAACTTGGCATCAAGATTGGACAGCGGCTCGTCAAAAAGAAAGACCGAGGGTTCTCGTACGATGGCCCGCCCCATCGCCACCCGCTGACGCTGGCCCCCGGACAATTGTCCTGGTTTGCGATCAAGATAGGCGCTGATCTGAAGGATGTTGGCAGAATGCTCGACCCGCGGCGCGATTTCGTCTGATTTCCACCCGCGCATCTTCAGACCGAATCCAATGTTTTCGCGGATGCTCATGTGCGGATACAGGGCATAGTCCTGGAACACCATCGCCACGTCCCGGTCTTTTGGCTCCATGTCGTTGACCTTGGCGTCACCGATACGCAGCACGCCGTCGGTGATTTCTTCCAGACCTGCGATCATGCGCAACATGGTCGATTTTCCGCAGCCGGATGGCCCCACGAACGCAACGAATTGCCCGTCGCCTATCTGTAAATCCACACCGTGAATGGCCCTGTGCGCACCGTAATCTTTTACGATCTCTTGTAGTTCGATACTCGCCAATTTCTTCCTCCCACAGGGGCCTTCGACATTTTTCAGTTGTATTATCGATATCGATAATGGTAGCAATATCGATAATGACGAGCAAGCACAAAAGCCAGGCTCGAAACACACGATGCAAGACGGGGCTGACTATGGCTTTGGAATCTTTTGATAATGTCGGATATGCAAGCTTGCTTCCCAAGCAGCCCAAACGCCGGAGCAGCGTGCTGTTTGAAAAGCTGCAAAGAGAAATCGTTTTGGGCGCGTTGAGCCCAAAGCAGGTCTTGACCGAGATGGAGCTTGCCGGGCGCTTTGGTTGCAGCCAGGGAACGGTGCGCGAAGCGTTGATGCAGCTGAGCGAGGTTGGCCTGGTCGAACGCCAACCCAATAACGGGACCTTTGTTTCGCCCTGCGAATCGAAAGACGCCCAGGCGCTGTTGCATATCCGCAGCGAGATTGAATGCCGCTTTCTTGACCGTGTCATCGCGAATGCCGATCAGGATCTGGATCGTGATTTGCACGACCTTCTGAATGCCATGCGCAACGCGGCGCGGGACAATGACGAATATATGCTGTCCGTCTGTGATCGGGCATTTCACTTGCGCCTGTTCCAGGTCGCGGACCTGCCGCTGGTGTCGCCGATGTTGGCGCGTTGCCTGATCCACAACCACCGCTTCAAAATTCTGAACTCGTCCGGCAGCCGGGATTTGGAGGCGACCGCTGAACGGCATCTGCCAATCGTCCGCGCGGTTCAGGCGCGTGACGCGGAACAGCTGGACCAATTGTTGTCGCATCACATCGCGACTATCGTGGATATTGGCCCAGTGATTACGGGTGGTTCGTCTTTGTCATGACCCGCCTGAGCCCCAACATGGCCGCCGTCGTCGAATGGCTTGCCAAAGAGGATGCCGGGGTCGGTGATCCGACGCTCATGGCGCCCGGTCAGGCCCGCGCGGTGGCTGAATTGACCAATAGGCGGTGGAATTCGGACCTGCCTGAAATGGCCGACGCGCAATCCGTTGTTCATGCCGGAATGGCCGCGCGTTGGGTCGTGCCCGAAAACGACAGGGGGACCGACGCGATTTTGCATGTTCATGGCGGCGGCTGGGCTCTTTGTTCAGCGGCCACGCATGAAGGCGCGGCCCGTCAGCTGGCCGTCGCCTGTGCCTGCCCGGTCCTGACAATCGAATACCGGCTTGCGCCCGAGGATCAGTTTCCGGCGGGCCTGGACGATGTTCTGTCGGCGTGGCGCGCCCGTTCGCCTGATCGTCGTTGGAGCATTGCAGGCGACAGCGCCGGGGCAAATCTTGGTCTGGCCGCCATGCTGGCGATGATCGCGGCGGGCGACGAGCTGCCCGCCTGCGGTCTGTTGTTCTATGGCGTCTATGGGGCCGATTTTGAAACGGATAGTTATATCCGCAACGCCAACGGGCCGGGGCTGACCCGTGACAAGATGATGCGATACTGGGACTGGTACGCACCCGAAGCGGCGCGAAATGACCCCCTTGTTGCGCCTTTGACGTCAGATGACGAAATGCTGCGCGCACTGCCGCCGCTTTATTTGAACGCGGCCGAACTGGACCCTTTGCTGTTTGATTCAGAGGAACTGTCCCGGCGGCTGCTTGCTCTTGGACGAGAGGATGTCTTTGACCGCGTTCCGGGCGTTGTCCACGGGTTCATGCAAATGAGTTCTGTCCTGCCAGAAGCGCGGGAGGCGTTTGAGCAGGCAGGAAAGGTGTTTTCAAAAATCACCGTCGAAAATCGGTGAACCAACGGAGGAGGAAAAAATGAAACCATTCAACATAGTAGGGGTCGCGTCGGCGCTCGCTTTGATGACCAGCGCAGCATATGCGGATTCCACGGTACGGTTCTGGTACCATTTCGACAATGCGGACAACCCGATGGACGCTTTGGTTGCCGAGTTCGAGGCCGAAAACCCCGGTATCAAGGTGGATGCGGAAAACGTTCCATGGAACAGCTATTACGACCAGCTCTATACCTCGATCGTTGGCGGCAACGCGCCGGACGCGGCCATGGTCAAACTGTTCGCGCAACCGCGTTTGATCGAACTGGGGGCCTTGCACCCGATCGATGACGACATTGCCAATTGGGACGGTGCCGCCAATATCGAAGATGGGCTGATCGACCTGGTCAAAGGCGGGGACGGTTCGCAATACTATCTTCCGGTGCAATATGTTGCGCTGTACCTATATTACCGCGCCGACATGCTGGCAGAGCTTGGCCTTGAGGTTCCCACGACATGCGACGAATTCCGGGATGTTGCCAAAGCGCTGACGCGTGACACTGATGGCGACGGACAGACCGACGTGTACGGGTTTGGCTTTCGCGGTGCAAAAGGCGGGCACGACCACTGGGGAACCTTTGTTCTGGGCGCACAGGATGTCAGCCTGACGGATGGCATCACCTCTGAGGCGGGTGTCGCCGGCACCCAGTTTGTCGCTGACCTGTTCCAGAAAGATCAGGTTTTCCCGCCGTCTGCGCCAAATGACGGGTTCCAGGAGATCATCGGGGCGTTCAAGGCTGGCCGTACGGCCATGACCATCCACCATATCGGATCGGCAAACGGTATGGTCGAGGCGCTTGGCGACAAGGTTTCCGCGGCTCCGGTGCCCGCCTGCGGTGGCGGGTCCTGGACAGCCTTTGGTGACGAAAGCACAGCCGTCCTGTCCAATGCGGAAGATCCAGAAGCGGCCTTCAAATGGATCTCGTTTCTGTCGTCCGAGGGGCATAACACGACGTTCAACCAGGCAACGGGCCAGCTTCCTGTTGTAAAGGCGGACGCGTCGAACTGGACCATGCACCCGGAACGGTTTGTTGCAGCAACACAAGCCAGCGTCCCGGCGGCCCAGCTTTTGCCTTCAAGCTCGGCGACCTCTGACTTTGTCAACACGGTCTGGCCGACGAACATGCAGCGCGTTCTGATCGGCGAAATATCGGCCGAAGAAATGAACGCAAACATCGACGCATTGTTCTCTGAATAGTGCCTTCAAAGGGCTGAATGCTTGCTTCCAACATTCAGCCCTACACTTATTTACTGAAGTTGGCCGCCCATGACGACTGCAATTCAAGACCCCGATATTTCGGCGCGCCGTTCCGCCCTTGGGCGTCGAATACTGCCCTATGCAATGCTGTCACCGGCCGTTTTGGTGACCCTGGCCATTGTCTTTTTCCCGATGGTCCAGACGGCCTGGATGAGCTTGCACGAATACGTGCTTTTTCGTCCGAATGATTTCAACTGGGTGGGCCTCGACAACTTTCGCGCGGCCCTGGCCGATGAGGTGTTTTGGATCTCGCTCAAACACACGGCGATTTGGATGTGCACCACGATCCCGGCGCAGCTTTTGCTTGGATTGATCACCGCCCTTTTGTTGAACCAGGATTTTTGGTGGCGCCCGCTTGCGCGCGCCCTGATCATCATTCCGTGGGCCTTGCCGTCCGTCGTGATCGCGCTGATGTGGACGTGGATTTACGACAGCAACTATGGTGTCGCCAATGAATTCCTGCTGCGCCTTGGCGTCATACAGCAGGCGGTGCCCTGGCTTGCAAATCCGGATACCGCGCTGGCATCCATTATCCTGACGCTGACCTGGCAGGGCTTTCCGTTCTTTGCGGTCATGATCCTGGCTGGTTTGCAATCTATCCCCGCCAGCTATTACGAGGCGGCATCCATCGACGGCGCAAGCGCGTGGCGTCAGTTCTGGCATATCACGCTGCCGGGAATTGCAGGCGTGATGATGACGGCTGTCCTGCTTCGAATGATCTGGGTGGCCAACAGTTTTGACGTCATCTTCGTGATGACCGGCGGCGGACCCGGCTATTCGACCCATACGCTTCCGCTTTATGCCTTCATCAAGGCGCGGACAAATCTCGATTTCGGCTATGGCTCGTCCATTGCCGTCCTGTTCACGATCATGCTGATGGTCGTGGTTGTCTTTTACCTCCGTCGTACCGGAAAGGCGGTGGACTAATGGCCATTCGAAAAACACCCAAGCTCAAGCGGTTTCTGACCATCGAAGTTCCGATGCTGGCGATCCTCGTGTTTACCTTGGGGCCCTACCTTTGGATGTTCATCACTTCGGTAAGCCCCGAGGAAACGCTTTTTACCTCCGGGCCTTCGCTGCTGAATGCGACATTCGAAAACTATGCGAGACTGTTCGATACTGTCGGGTTCTCCGACAACCTGATGGACAGTTTGATTGTGGCGGTTGGCACGGTGATCGTCGGCCTCTCGCTCAGTGTGACTGCAGCATATTCGTTTTCGAGGTTCAATTTCAAAGGCAAGCGGGTATTGATGCTGCAGTTCCTGCTGATCAACATGTTTCCGCTGGTCCTGTTGATCCTGCCGCTTTTCGTTCTGATGCGGATGTTGGGTCTTTTGGACACGCATGTTGCGCTGATCATTGCGAATTCGACCGTCGCGATCCCGTTCTCGATCTGGATGATGGTCAGCTACATAAACGGCATTCCGCGCTCGCTTGATGAGGCGGCAATGACAGATGGGTGCACACGTCTGCAGGCGCTTCGCCGCGTTGTTCTTCCACTTTGCATGCCGGGCATCATCGCGACGGGGATCTATATCTTTATCACCTCGTGGAACGAATATCTTTACGCCCTGACGCTTGGCGGGCGTGACGTCCGGACCATCACGGTCGCCGTACAGACACTTATCGGCGAGTACGAGGTTCAATGGGGTTTGCTGACCGCTGGCGGCATCGTTGGCGCCATGCCGGCGACCGTATTGTTTCTGATCGTCCAAAAGCGGTTGATCTCGGGTCTGACCCAGGGCGCGGTCAAGGGCTGAATTAAAGGAACTGGAAATGAAAAATCCAATCGGCATCATTTCGATGCAATTCATCCGGCCATTTACCGGCGCCGATCTCCACTATTTTCAGGCCGCCGCAGACCTGGGCTTTGACTTTGTCGAATTGCTGGTGCCCGAACCAGAGGACGATCTTGAAATCAGCGCGGTGAAACAGGCCGCCGATGATGCGGGGATCTCTTTGGTTCTGGCGGCGCGGGTCAACCAACAGCGCTCGGTCGCATCGGACAACAGGTCCGACCAGATCGGTGGCATGGACTATCTGAAGCTGTGCATCGACGTGGCGGCCCAACTTGGCTGTGGCGTCGTTGGTGGGCCGCTTTACGGCGAGCCGATGGTTTTTGCCGGGCGCCCGCCCGTTCCACGCAGCGACGCAGACATTGCGCAACGCGCCGACCGCACGATTTCGGCCTTCAGCACCATCGCGCCTTTGGCGCAATCCGCGGGTGTGGTCCTGGCAGTGGAAGCCCTTAACCGATTTGAAACAGACATTCTGTCCACGACGCGCCAGGCCTGCGAGGTTGTCGATGCGGTCGACAATCCGGCCTTCAAGCTGATGCTGGATACGTTCCACATGAATATGGAAGAACGTTCAATTCCGGATGCAATCCGGATGGCCGGGGATCGGATCGCGCATTTCCAGGCCAACGAAAACCATCGGGGCCATCCTGGAACCGGCCACATAGACTGGACCGCCGTGATGAGGGCATTGGCGCAGGTCGACTATTCCGGTCCGATTTCGCTTGAACCGTTCCGGCGCGCGGATGACCGGATTGCATTGCCAATCGCCCATTGGCGTGCGCCCCGCGAAAACGAAGACGACAAACTGCGCGCAGGTTTGGGCGTAATCCGAAACGCGCTGGCGCTTGCAGAGGTGGATCAATGATCAATATTGGGTGGATAGGCTGCGGAACACATGCACGGCAGATGTTGTTGCCGCAATTGGGGCGCAACGGATTTCGCATTGCGGCACTTTGTGACCGCGACGGCGCGGCCCTGGGCCAAACCGCCGCAGAATATGGTGTCACGTCCCTGACGGACGATTTTCAGGATCTGATCAAAACCCCGGGTCTTGATGCGATTGGAATGGCGGTTGGCCCCGAATTGCACCGGGTGGCGACCTTGGCCGCGCTTGAGGCCGGATTGCCGGTCTTTATGGAAAAGCCACCGGCCGCGGACGCGGCAGGCGCGCGCGAGATCGCAAAAGCGTCCCGAAAAGCCGGCAAACCCGTTCTGGTTGGCTTCATGAAGCGCTATTCCACGGGCAACAAGATCGCGATGAACGTGCTGAAGCAAGGCGAATTTGGGCAAGTCTTGGGTGTAACCGGCGCGTATATGACCGCGCCGACCTATTTCAGGGGCGAGCCGGACTATACCGGGTTCTACCTTCATCACTGTGTCCATTACATGGACCTTATCCCCTGGTTTCTGGCCGAAGACTTTGGCGACATGCAGGTGCGCAGCATATCCCCGCAACCGGGAAAGCTGCTTTTGCATCTGAATTTCACCACCGAAATGGGCAAAATCGGCAATATCGTCATGGGTACCGTCCAGTCCCGCGGCACGCCGATGGAAGAAATTCGGATCATGGGGGATCATGCGCGCCTGCATGTGGACAACATAATCAACGTATCGCTGTATCGTGATCCGCCATTCAAGGCTCAGGATCCGCACGCTTTGCTGTCGCCCGATTGCGACACGCTAAGCTGGACGCCCAACTTTACGGCAGCAGCCAATGAAGACCACAAGGGCTATGACGCTTTGCTGGCGGATGTTGCCGCCGTGCTGCGCGGAGAATCCAGAAATGTTCCGGACATCGAAGACGGGGTTCGCGCAATGGAACGGCTAGAGCGCATGATCAAGTTGATAGATGTTTGAAAGGCGGCTGTCCCGTGAAGCCAAGGTTTGAGACCCCGGTTGTCCAATTCGGAACCTCGCGGTTCCTGCAGGCGCATGCGGATTTGTTTTTCTCGGAAGGGCACCCGGTCCGGGCCGTTACAGTTGTCCAAAGCTCTGGCGATCCGGCCCGCGCGCGCCGTCTTGCCGCCCTTGCGTCGGATGACGGGTTCCCGGTGCGCATTCGCGGGGTGTTTGGTGGCAGGCAGATCGACGAAGAGCGCCGCGTAACCAGTGTAAAACGTACCCTGTCAACGGAACATGACTGGCCGGAACTGGTCCGGGTTGTTTCGCACGAAGCAAAGATGATCATCTCAAACACCGGTGATCGTGGTTTTGAACCAAGGCCAGCCGACCGGCACAGGGCGCCGTCCCAGGATCAAAGCTATCCGGCCAAACTGTATCATCTGCTTGCGGCGCGCCATTCTGCGGGGCGGCCTCCTTTGACGATCTTTCCGATGGAGCTTGTCGCGGAAAACGGCACCGTCTTGCGCGCACGGGTCATGGCAATCGCCCATGAGCAGGGTGCAAGCGATGCGCTGACGGATTGGCTGGCAAGGTGTATCTGGGCAAACAGCCTGGTGGACCGGATCGTATCAAAGCCCATCGAACCCGCAGGCGCGGTTGCCGAACCCTATGCTTTGTGGGCCATCCAAGCGCAAGACGGCCTTGCCGCGCCCGTCCGTCACCCGTTGGTAAAGATCGTCGACGACCTGGAGGCGATCGAGAGATTGAAGCTCCATATCCTGAACCTGGGGCACACGGCCCTGGTCGCGTTTTGGATGGCCGGGGACAACAGGCCCATGGCAACTGTTCGCGACCTTATGGCAGGCCCGATCGGGCAACAGCTTAGGGTCCTGATGCAGGACGAAGTCATCCCCGGTTTTGCCCTGCGCGGCAAAGAGGGTTCTGCCCAGAGCTATTTGGCCGATACGTTGGAGAGGTTTGAAAACCCCTTTCTGGACCATCTCATCCGTGACATCGCGGAAAATCACGCGGTGAAGGTTCAGCGTAGAATAGCCGCCTTCCTTGATTGGGTGCGCGAAATTGACCCGGATTTCGCCGCGCCCGAACTTGACGGGATCGTTCTGCGGCAAATGTCAAATTAGGTAACAAAAAAGTATGCTGGTTGAATTTCGTTTCCGAGTGAGCAGATAGGAGCCCGATGGCGATCCGCTGCAAACCCAAGGACGAAACCATGAGCAAGATTTTGATTTTGAATGGCCACCAGCCCTATCCCTTTTCCAAGGGCGAGTTGAACGCGGCGTTGGTCGAACGCGCCTCTGGCTTTTTGATGGCCGCCGGTCACGACGTGCGCGTGACCAAGGTCGCCGACGGCTATGATGTCGAACAAGAAGTTGCCAACCACCAATGGGCCGACACCGTTATCATGCAGTTCCCGGTAAACTGGATGGGTGTGCCGTGGCCGTTCAAGAAGTACATGGACGACGTTTATACCGCCGGTATGGATGGCCGCCTGACCGCTGGCGATGGCCGCGTCGCCGAGGCGCCAAAGAAAAACTATGGCACCGGTGGCGCTTTGCACGGCACCACCTACATGCTGTCCGTTACGCTGAACGCGCCTGCCGAAGCTTTCGATGACCCGGCCGAGCCGTTGTTTGAGGGCGCGTCGCTGGACGATCTGCTGCGCCCGGTTCACCTGAATGCCAAGTTCTTTGGCATGTCGCCGCTGCCGACCTATGGCGCGTTTGACGTGATGAAGAACCCGGATGTGGATGCGGATTTTGCACGGTTTGACAAGCATCTGGCCCGTGTCTTCGGCTCCAACGCCATCTCGGAAGTCGCCTGACCGGCGCTTGGGGACCGCAATCCGGCGTCGATAGGATGATCTGCCCCTGGGCGCAGTCGCAATTCCGGGACGAATACGCGGCGCGCTTTGCGTCGGACGTAAAAAAAGCGCCAGCCAAAGGCCGTATTCCTGCCCCACCGGGGCCGGGTCGGCTTAACCTTGCGGGTCTTTCGCGCCGAGTGACTGGATCTGACCCAGCAATGCGGCGGTGGCGGTCAGGGCGCGTCCGGTGGTCAGGGCTGATTGGGGCAGGATCATCCACTCCAGCGCCCAAGCCGCGCCCGAGCGTTCCTGTTCATGCACAAGCGCATGATGCATTCCCGGCAGCAAAGTCGCGTTGTAACGGGCCAGGGTGACCAGCAATTCGGCCAGAACGGGGTTCTGTTTATGCGGCATGGCCGACGAGCCGCCGCCGCCGCTCAGGCGGATTTCGTCGATGCCCTGCTGCGCCATCAGGGCGATGTCCTGCCCGATCTTGCCCAAGGACCCGGTGACAAGCGACAGCCAGCCCGCGAATTCGGCCATGGCGCTGCGGTCGGTGTGCCAGCAGGGGGATGCGGTTTTCAGGCCAAGCTCTTGCGCCATCAGGGCGGCGATTTCTTCGCCATGCCCGCCCATGGCGTGCCGGGTTCCCACGGCGCCGCCCAATTGCAGGCGCAATAACCCGTCCGTCAGCCGGTCCAACCGGTCAAGGTGATCCGCAAGGGGGCGCGTCCAGCTATCCATCCGGTCGGCGACAGTGATCGGCAGGGCGGCCTGCATCCGGGTGCGGCCCATCAGGAAATGGCCGCCTTGCGCCGCCTTTAATTCGGTGAGCGACGAGATCAGCGATTGCAGCCGCCCCGAAAACAAGGCGCAGACCGGTTTCAGGGCCAGAATGGTCGCCGTGTCGGTAACGTCCTGCGAGGTCATTCCGCTGTGCAGGGCCGGGTGGCACTGTTCTGGCAAAGCGGCGCGCAGGCAGCGCACCAGCGCGGGGACGACAACGCCGTCGCTGGCCATGCCTTGCCTGAGAGCCTCGGCATCGACCGTGACTGCCGCGATCTGATCCGCGGTTTGCGCGGCGATGTCGGGGTCGACCACACCGGTATCACCCAGGGCCCTGGCATAGGCGGCCTCGACAGCCAGCATATGGGCCAGCATCCGCTCTGGCGACAGCAGCTCTTGGGTCTGCGGGTCGCCGAACAGGCCGCCGAGCCAGGGATGGGTAAACACATCGGTCATGCGGTTCTCGTATCTTGTGCGCGTGGCAATGATCACATGGCGGGCGCGGACTTCAACCCCAGTATGTCGCGCGCCTGCTGCCATGTGGCCACGGGGCGTTCGTATTTCTCGCACAGCTCGGCGGTGCGGCGGACCAATGCCGCGTTGGACGGGGCCAGCGTGTCGCGGTCAATGCGCACGTTGTCTTCAAGCCCGGTGCGGGTGTGCCCCCCTGCCGCAATCGCCCATTCGTTGATGACGATCTGGTTCGCGCCAATGCCTGCGGCGCACCATTCGGCCTCGGGCGCGCGGTCCTCCATCACCTTTCGGTAAAAGTCGAAAACCTCGCGGTCGACGGGCATGGCGTTTTTCACGCCCATGACGAACTGCACATAGAGCTTGCCAAAAAGCTTGCCGTCGCGATGCAGGCGAATGGCCTGCAGTATATGGCTGAGGTCAAAGGCTTCGACCTCTGGCGTGACGCCGTTCTCGCGCATGGTGGCCGCCAGCCAGTCGACCAGATCGGGCGGGTTTTCGTAAACGCGCGACGGAAAATTGTTCGACCCTACGGACAACGAGGCCATGTCGGGGGCCAGCGGCAGCATGCCGCCGCGTTCCTGCCCGGCGCCGGACCGGCCGCCGGTCGAAAACTGGATGATCATGCCCGGACAGTGCTTTTCCAGCCCTTCCTTGAGGCGGGCAAAGCGGTCCGGGTCGGAACTGGGCGTTTGATCGTCGTTGCGCACATGGGCATGCACGATGCTTGCGCCCGCCTCGAACGCGGCCTGCGTGCTTTCGATTTGTTCGTCTACGGTGGTCGGCACCGCGGGATTGTTTTCCTTGCGGGCCACGGAACCGGTGATGGCGCAGCAGATGATGCAGGGTTTGGTCATGTTTTGGGTCCGGGATTGGGCCCTGCCGGTCCGGGCCGGACCGGCAGGGCGTTTGGGTCAGATGTCAAAGAAGACGGTTTCGTCCTGTCCTTGCAACCTGATTTCAAAGCGATAGACAACTTGGCCATCGCGTTCGCTGCGCTTGGCCAGCAGCGTGGCGCGTCTGCGCTCCCATTCGATGATGTTCAGAACGGGGTCTTCGGCATTTGCCTGCGCCTCGTCATCGAAATAAAGCCGTGTGTTCAGGCCGATATTGATGCCGCGCGCCACGATCCACAGGTTGATATGCGGCGCTTGCAGGCCGATATTGCGCCCCTGCGTGCGGCCCGGTTTTACCGTGTCAAAACCCCATTCGCCGGTTTCGAAATCGGTGATGACGCGGCCCCAGCCGCGAAAGCCGTCCTCGACATCGCCGCCGCCCTCGGGATGGGCGTAATTGCCTTGGGAATTGGCTTGCCAGGCTTCCAGCATCACGTCCTTGATGGGCGACCCGGTGCCGTCGATCACAATCCCTTCGACCCGAATGCGTTCGCCCTTGGCGTTGGGGCCGGCGATGTCCCAGCCCAGTTCCTGGTCATAGATGTCGAACCCGGCCGCGCCCGGCGCAAGGCCGATATGGACATAAGGTCCGGCTGTCTGGGACGGGGTTTCTTTCAGGTAATTCAGTGGCTGAACCATGGATCAATTCCCCTCCAGACGGTTTTCGAACAGGGTCGAACGGCGACCCCGCAGGATGATGTCGAACTTGTAGGCGATCGAGTCGAGCGGAACCGAGGAATTCAAGTCCAGGGCCGCCACCAATTGCCCCTGCGCCGCCTTGTCGGGGATGGTTTTGACAATCGGGCACTTGTCAATCAGCGGGTCACCTTCGAAATAGCACTGCGTAATCAGGCGCTGTGCAAAGGCGGTGCCGAAGATCGACATGTGAATATGCGCCGGGCGCCAGTCGTTCACCCAGTTCCGCCAGGGATAGGCACCGGGTTTGACCGTGCGAAAGAAGTAATACCCGTTCTCGTCCGTCAGTGTCCGCCCGCAGCCGCCAAAATTCGGGTCGATCGGGGCAAGGTAGGTGTCCTTCTTGTGGCGATAGCGCCCACCGGCATTGGCCTGCCACGCCTCGACAAGGGTGTTGGGGACGGGTCTGCCGTTTTCATCCAGCACCCGGCCATGCACGATGATCCGCTCACCTATCGCCGCCTCACCGGGCTGGGCGTAGTTGTGGATCATGTCATTGTCCAGCGCGTCGATGTCATTGTGGCCAAAGACGGGGCCGGTGATTTCGCTGACAGAGTTCTGCAGAGAGATCAGCGAATATTGCGGCGAGCGCGCGACGCTGGTCTTGTAATCCTTGGCAAAAGCGGGCGGGTGCCAGGTTCGGTCTCTTTGGTAGAATTCGCCGGGTTTGGTCATTGGGCGGTTCTCCTTCAATGTGGTTGGGATCGGTTGCGCGTTTCCCAGAATTATTCGTTTTCCATTTCGGCATAGGCCTGTTTGGCCAGTTTCAGCGCATGGTTGGCACGCGGCACACCGGCATAAATGGCCACATGCTGAAACGCCTCGAGCACGTCGCGTTTGCTGGCCCCGGTGCGCGCGGTGGCGCGGATATGCATCGGAATCTCTTCAAAATTCCCCAAGGCGGCCAGCAGAGCAAGCGTCAGCATCGACCGTTCCCGGTCGCTGATCCCGTCCGAGGCCCAGACAGTGCCCCATGCGCCTTCGGTGATCAGCGCCTGGAACGGGGCATCCAGATCGGTCGTGTTGCTGTCGGCGCGGTTGACATGATCATCGCCCAGAATGGTGCGCCGCACATGGGTGCCGGTCTGAAATCGGTCGCTCATCAACATGTCTCCTTCAGGAACTCGGCCAGCAGGCCTGCGTATTCATCGGGTTTTTCCACACAAGGAAGATGCCCCGCACCTGAGATCACCGTAAAGCGGGAGCCAGGGATCAGGTTGGTGGTGTCTTCGACCAGCGCGGGCGGGCTGGCGCCGTCGGCGCTGCCGGCGATGCCAAGGGTTGGCAATTGCAATTTGGCGGTCGAGGGGCGCAGATCGGTGCCTGCGATGGCCTGGCAGCAACCGACATATCCTTGGACCGGGGTGCGCGTCAGCATCGTTCGCCACAAGGCGGCCTCGTCCGTGTTTCGGAAATCGGGGCCGAACCAGCGGTCGAGGATCGCGTCGGCCACGCTTTCGATCCCGTCGGCGCGGATAGCGGAAACCCGGTTTTGCCACATCGCTGCATCGCCCATTTTCGCCGCTGTGTTCGACAGAACCAGCGCCCGGATCAGATCAGGGCGGCGCGCGGCCAGCGCCTGGCCAATCATGCCGCCGATCGACAGGCCAACGAAAACGCAGTCACGGACGCCGATCTGGTCCAGCAGCGCCTCGGTATCCGCGACCAGATCGTCCATCGCATAGGGCGCATCGGGACAGGACGACAGCCCATGGCCGCGCTTGTCAAACCGGATCAGGCGCAACCCTTTGGGCAGCAGGGGCACAATCTTGTCCCACAGGCGCAGGTCGGTGCCCAGCGAGTTGGCAAATACCACCGCGGGACCATCGGCCGATCCATCCTCGTGCCAATGCAGCTGAACGGTATCCAGATCGGCCATCCGCATCAGTAGGGCAGCCCGACATAGTTTTGGGCAAAGACCGATTGCGCCTCGCGGTTTTCGCGCAGGAAATCGACATCGGCCTGTTGGATTTTCAGATCGAACGCGTTTTGATCAGGGAACCGGTGCAACAGATTTGTGGTGGCCCAGCTGAACCGCTCGGCCTTCCAGATCCGGGTCAGGGCCTTTTCTGAATACCGGTCGATCCCTTCGCTGTCGCCTTCGGCATAATATTGCAGCAACCCGTTATACAGGTAGTGGATATCGCTTGCCGCCGTATTCAATCCCTTGGCACCGGTGGGCGGCACGATATGGGCTGCGTCGCCACACAGAAACAGCCGCCCCCAGCGCATCGGTTCGGTCACGAATGACCGCAGGGGTGCGATGGATTTCTCGATCGAGGGTCCCGTGACCAGCCGGTCGGCATATTCCTCGGGGATACGGCGCTTGAGCTCTGTCCAAAAGGCGGCATCGGTCCAGTCCTCGGGCGTGTCGGACAGCGAACATTGGATGTAATACCGGCTGAGGTTTTCATTGCGCATCGAACACAGCGCAAAACCGCGATCCGACCCGGAATAGATCAGCTCGTGGTGTACGGGCGGGGTCTGGGACAGAATCCCCAGCCACCCGAATGGGTAAAGCTTTTCGTATTCGCGGCGCACTGTCAGCGGGATGGTCTGGCGGCTTACTCCGTGAAACCCGTCGCATCCGGCGACGAAATCGCAGTCGATTCGGTGCTCGGTTCCGTCCACGGTATAGGTGACATGGGGCGCGTCGCTGTCGGCATCGTGGATTGTCACGCCTTCCGTATTGAAGACGATCTTGCCACCCGCCGCTTCGCGCGCCTCATACAGGTCGCGGGTTACTTCGGTCTGGCCATAGACCACGACGTGGCTGCCGGTCAGGTCCTTGAAGTCGACGCCAAACAGGGTGTCGCCATACGAAATCACGGTGCCGTCGTGAATGATGCATTCGGCATCCATCCGGTTGGCCACACCGGCCTCGCGCATCAGGTCGACGAACCCGGTTTCCAGTATCCCGGCCCGGATGCGCCCCAGGACATAGTCCTTGGTCTTGCGTTCCAGAACGATGGAATCAATGCCCTTGCGATCAAGAAGCTGGCTGAGCAGAAGGCCCGATGGGCCACCGCCGATGATGGCGACTTGGGTGCGCATTGATGTCTCCTCCTGAACTCCTCAATTGCATATTGCTTGCACGAAAAAGGAAAGTAAAATGAGTTTAAATCCGTTTTAATTTCAGAAACGAGAAAGTAAATGATCGACCGCCGTATCAAGTTCCGTCATATCCAGTGCTTTGTCGAAATCTGCCGGGAACAAAGCCTGAAGGTTGCGGCGGAAAAGCTGTTTCTGACCCAGCCTGCGATTTCGAAAACGCTCAAGGAGCTGGAAGAGATCATGGGCGCGACCCTGCTTTTGCGCAACCGCGCGGGCGTTTCCCTGACCAAGCAGGGTGAGGTGTTCCTGCATTTCGCCGAAATGTCGCTGGCCGCCATTCAGCAGGGGCTGACCGGGGTGGAACAGGTTGGCACGCAAGGCCGGACCCGCCTGTCGGTGGGGGCCCTGCCTTCCGTCGCGGCGCGGCTGATGCCAAGCGTTTTCGCCGAGTTCATGGAGCTTGCCCCGCAGACCAACCTGCGGATCATGGACGGGCCGCACGGATACCTGGTCGAAAGGTTGCGGTTGGGCGAGCTGGACCTGGTCATCGGGCGGCTGGGGCAGCCGGACACGATGCAGGGGATTACCTTTACCCAGCTATACGAGGAACGGGTTGAATTCGTGGTGCGCGCGGGGCATCCGCTGCTGAACAAGCCCGACCTCAAGCGGATTGGCGAATGGCAGGTGATCTACCCGCCCGAAGGGTCCGCGATCCGGCCCCTGGTGGACCGATACCTGATCGCCCACGGGGTTGGGGATATCGAACACAGGCTGGAAAGCGTATCTGGCGCGTTCGGGCGCGTATACACCCGGCAGTCGGACGCGATCTGGATCATCTCGGCAGGGGTTGTCGCCAATGAAATCGCCGATGGCCGGATGGTTGCGCTGCCGTTCGATACGACGATCACGCGGGGCCCTGTCGGGCTGATGCACCGGCCCGATGAAATCCTGTCGCCGCAGGCGCAGGTGTTCAGTCTTGCGGTCAATACCGCGCTCAGGCGGCTGGGCCTGCAATCCTAGCCGCCCAGACGGGCATCCGGTGCAATCGTCGGCGGTGCGTCGTTCAGCGCATCGCGGGCGAACCCGGCGGCGGCCTTGTACCGGGCCATGAACTCGGCCCGTTCCGCGGCGGGAATGACGGCATCAATATCGTCGAACGTGCCGCCACAGCGGTCGTTGACCATGTTCAACAGGCCAAACGGCCCGGCCCCCCGGTTGCGCAGGATGAGTTCGGACACAGGTTCGCGCAAGGCGGCGTCAAAGGCGCTCAGCGCCGCTGCACCCACACCGTGTTCCAGCAGCTTTGCGCCCAGGATGCGGGCGTCGATGATGGCCTGGCTGGCGCCGTTCGAACCGGTGGGATACATTGCGTGTGCCGCGTCTCCGATCAGGCCCACGGGGCCGTCGACCCAGGTGTCGATCGGGTCACGGTCGATCATCGGGTTTTCATAGGTGACATCCGCCCCGCCAATCAGCGCGGGAACATCCAGCCAGTCGTAATCCCAGCCGTCGAAATGATGGGCAAAGTCACTGGTATCGACCTGCCGGAACCATCCCGTTGTCTCATGCGCGGCGGGATCGTCATAGGTAACCTCGGCGATCCAGTTCACCAGCGCCAGGCCGGTTTGGGGGTCGGGGTGCGAGATCGGATAGATCACCATCCGGTGCTTATGCGTGCCCAGCCCGACAAAGGACGACCCCGTGCGGACCGGTTTGGCCAGCGTTGTACCGCGCCACATGACGGCACCGCCCCAATGGATCGGGGGCTGGTCGGGATGCATCTGGGCGCGAATGGCCGAATGGATGCCGTCGGCCCCGATCAAAAGCGTTCCGGTTTCGCGCGCGGGCCCGTCCTCGGTCTGCAACTGAACCGAAACCGTGCCGTCGGGGTTCACCTCGTACCCGGTCGCCCGCGTGCCAAGGCGCACGGCATCCTGTCCGGCGCGCTGCACAAACCTGTGGTAGAGCGCCATGTGGAACGCGCCGCGATGTACCGCGTATTGCGGCCAGTTATACCCGGCATGGGTGCCGCGCGGTTCTGCATAGATCTCTTGCCCGTTCAACCCGACCAGCGCCCATTCCTGTGCGGGCACCCCGAACGTATCAAGGTCATCTGCGGTAAAGCCCAGGTCGAACAATTCGCGCACGGCATTGGGTTGCAGGTTGATCCCGACGCCGAGGGGGCGCAGGTTGCGGACGCTTTCGAACACAACACAGTCCACGCCGATCTGATGCAGGGTCAGCGCCAGGGACAGCCCGCCAATTCCTCCGCCGGCGATCAGCACTTTGTGTTCGGACATGATAGGCGCCTTTCCGGCTGTTCAGACTAGGGTTCACTGGCCGCGCATTCTTGCCCCGTTCGGGCGAAGCCTCAACCGCAAATGCGCCTGATCCTGTCTGGCGCGTCGTGATGATCGGCGGCGGCGCGCAGCCGGGCGCCGATGCAGGTCAGGACAGTGTCGATCGTGGTTTGCATGAATGCATGCGCCTGCGCCGCGCCGTCCTGATCTGCCAGTTGAGCGCGTGCCGATTGCCATATGTCCAGCGCCCGGGAAATCTCGGCACCCCCCCAGCGCGCGCTTTCCTGTGCGACGAAACCTGCAAAGGCGTCACCCGCCGGTCCCGGCGCAAGCCGGGTCGCCAGCATGCGCGCATGGATGCCATTGGCACCTTCATAGATCGAGGTGATCCGCGCGTCGCGATAGGTCTGTTCCAGCCGGTATTCGCGCAGATAGCCATAGCCGCCCAGAACCTGCATGCCCAGTTCCGCCGCCTTGATCCCGGCCTCGGTGCAATAGACCTTGGCGACCGGGGTCAGGAAATCGACCAGGTCGGGGGCCGTTTCCGATTCCATGGTGACAAAGGCCAGATGCGCCAGGCCGCGGCCACTGATCGCCAGCCAGTCGATCTGATCCAGCATGCGGCGCACGTCGGCATGTTGGTCCAAGGTCACGGCGCTGCCGTCCGGGCCGCGCCCCTGCACGCGCTCGGCGGCATAGGCGCAGGCGATGTCGTAAGACCGCGCCGCGTGGGCAACGCCCTGCAGGGCCACGTCAAGCCGGGCGTGGTTCATCATGGTGAACATGGCCATCAGCCCCTGGCCTTCGGCGCCGATCAGCTCGGCCTCGGCCCCGTCAAAGGCCAGCTGGCAGGTGGGCGAGGCGTGCAGCCCCATCTTTTCCTCGATCCGCGTCACGGCAATTGAATTGCGGCTGCCATCGGCACGGGTGCAGGGGCACAGGAACAGCGACAGGCCCTTGATCCCGTCATCCGAGGTGCGCGCCAACACCAGATGCAGGATGCGGTCGCTCATGTTCTGGTCGCCGCCCGAGATGAATATCTTTTCACCCGAGATGACCCAGCCATCGCCCGCAGGCGTGGCCTTGCAGCGCACGCGCGACAGGTCTGACCCGGCCTCGGGTTCGGTCAGGCACATGGTGGCCAGCGTGTCACCCGACGCCAGCGGGGGAATAAACCGCGCTTTTTGATCCGCCGTGCCGAACCGCAGCAGGGTGCGCACGGCGCCGGGAACCAGCCCGGCCACCATCTGCAGGCTGTGGTTTGCACCCGAAAACACCTCGGACGTGATCGCCAGCATCAGCGCACCCAGACCCTGCCCGCCGAATTCCTCGGGCGCGGTCAGCGACGGCCAACCCTGTTCGGAATAGGCCGCATATGCCGTGTCAAACCCATCGGGCATCATGACCCGACCGTTTTCCAGCCTGCATCCCTGCATGTCGCCGGGTTCGTCCAGCGGCGCGATTTCGCCCTGGGCGAAGGCCGCGAAATGCGCGCCTATTTCCCCGGCAAGGTCTGTGTCCCAATCCGGCAGATCGGTTGCCTGGGCCACATGGTCGAGCGAGAACAGGATATCCCCAAGCGGGGCTTCGAACGGTTTCATTCAATCTCTCCGAAACAGGTGAACGCGGTGCCGAAAGGGTCGGTCTTCAGCTATTTGTCGCTTGCGAACGCGGCCTTGAGAAACGCGATGACCGGGGCAACCTCGGTGTTGAACCCGTCACCGCCGTGGCTGGCGCCCTCGACCCGGCGCAGGTCGACCTGGCTTGCGCCCGGGCGCGCCTGCATCGCCGCAAACAGGCGTTCCGTCTGCAAGGGCGAGACCACGAAATCCTCGGTGCCATGCACCAAAAGGGTTGGCGGCAGCGGCGTATCCCCGGCCAGGGTGTCCAGAAAGAACACCGGGCTTGCCGCGTCGGCCAGGGCCTTGTTTTCAGCCACAGGTGCCCCGATCAGCAGGGATTCAGGCGTTGGTTCCTCGGCAAGGTTGCCCTTGTCGGTCACGTCATCGGCGCTGCGGTCGGGGATGAGAGCATACAGGTCAGACGGCGCATACCACGACACCAGCGCGTCCAGCCGGGTATCGGGCGATTGCGCCTGATCAAACGCGGCCCATAGGGCCAGATGCGCCCCCGAGGACTGACCCCAGACGGCAACTTCGGACGCGTCATAGCCATAGGTTTCGCCATTTTCGCGGACAAAGTCGAAGGCCTTGCGCAAATCATCCAGCTGCGCCGGCCATATGGCTTCGTCGGTGAAGGTATAGTTGATCGAGGCGATGGCGATCCCGGCATCCAGCAAAAGGTTCACCCGGTCGTGCAGCTCGATTTGGGTCTTGTCGTTGCGAAACCAGCGGCCGCCGTGAATGAAAACGACGATGGGCGGGTTGCTCACCTCGTCGGGCACATAGATGTCCAATTGGTTGCGCGCCTTGTCGCCATAAGCGACATCGGAAAACGTCGCGGCCGATACTCCGGTCGCGAACAGAGCAGACAGCGCGGCGGCCAAGATATAGCTTTTCATGGTTCTGTTCCTTTGCGTTTGTGCTGTGTTGGTGACCGCGTCCTAGCGGACCCGGTAATAGTCGATTTCGACAGCCGACGCGCGGCGAATGCCCGAGCAGATGAACAGGGCGTGATTGACCCAGGCGTACCGGTCGTCCCCGGTTTCCAGGCGCGCGGCCGTGCGCATGTAATAGTGCGACGGGTCCACATCCTGGCCCGCCGCCAGCTTGGTCATGACCTCGGGCGGGCCGTGGCGGGTTCCGATATTCACGATCTCGATGACAGCGCCATCATGGGTCTTCACGGCATAGCGTGTGTCCAGATGCGCGGCCCCGTCGGCAAAAATCGTCTGCCAGTCCGCCCCGAGGTTCATCACCTCGCCCGTTATGTCCGGCCCCAGCGCGGCCCCGCCGATGATCGGGATGATCCGCCGCTGCCCCGCGCGGCCCTGACCCATCTCGATCGGGGCGGCCAGTTCGACCCGTAAGGTAAAGGCGTGGGTCAGCGACGGGGCAGGGGGCTGCATCAGTCCGCCAGCCCCAGCAGGCGGGCGGCATTGCCCTTGATGATGTCCGGGCGCAGCTCGTCCTTGATGTTGATCTTTTCGAAATCCGACAGCCAGCGTTCGGGTGTGATCATCGGCCAGTCCGACCCGAACAACACCTTTTTCTTGAGGATCGAGTTGCAGTATTTCACCAGGATTTCCGGGAAATACTTGGGAGACCAGCCGGACAGGTCGATATAGACGTTGGGCTTGTGCTGGGCCACGGCCAGCGCCTCTTCCTGCCAGGGGAAGGACGGGTGCGCGAGGATGATTTTCATGTCGGGAAAGTCGACCGCGACATCATCCATATACATCGGGTTCGAGTATTTCAGGCGCATCCCGTTGCCAGCCCGCATGCCCGACCCGACGCCGGTCTGGCCGGTATGAAACAGCGCGATGCCGCCTTCTTCGGCGATTGCCTCATACAGGCCGTATGCCATGCGGTCATTGGGGTAAAAGCCCTGCATCGTGGGGTGAAACTTGAACCCTTTGATGCCGAAATCCCGGATCAGGCGGCGCGCTTCGCGGGCGCCCATCTTGCCCTTGTGCGGGTCGATCGAGGCAAACGGGATCAGCACGTCGTCGTTTTCTGCCGCAAGCTCGGCCACTTCTTCGTTCTTGTAGCGCCGGTACCCGGTTTCGCGCTCGGCATCGACCGGAAAGATCACCGCGGCGATGTTCTGGTCGCGGTAATGCTGCGCGGTTTGCGGCACGGTCGGCGGGTGGCTCCAGGGCGCGCCGAAATAGCTGGCCATGGTCGCCTGCAGATCGTCATACCCGTCATCCGAATGGCATCCGCAGGGTTCTTCGGCGTGGGTATGAATATCGATCGCGCGAACCTTGGTAATATCGACCATCTGTCCGTTCCTTTCTCAGATCGTGACTGTTGCCGGGTCGGCGTCGTCATAAAGCCGTTCCAGCAATTTCTGGCGCCGTGTCAGCACCTTGCGGAAATTCAGGTTGCCCTTGGCCGTCATTTCACCCTCGGGCATCGAGGCCGGTTCGCTCAGGACGATGGCGCGCCCGACCCGCGTAGAGCTGCCCGAAATCTCGCGCGCGCGCTCGGCCAGGCGGCGTTGGATCTCGCCCTGCAACAGCTTGCAGCGATAGGCCCCTTCGTCGTCGGTCAGGTCAAAGCCCTCGCGTTTCAGCTCGCCCACATCGGGGAAGACCATGACGCCGATCTCGTTGCGGTCGGCGCCGGTGATGACCAGGTCGGCCGCAAGCGGGGCAAGGCAGGTCAGCATGTCCATACGCAGCTGCGCGGCCCGCACCCATGTCCCGGTCAAAAGCTTGAAATCCTCGGAAATCCGGCCGTCGAATTTCATGCCCTTGTTCACATCGTCCCGGTCGATGAACTGCATCGCGTCGCCGGTGATGAAAAAGCCTTCGTCGTCGAACGCATCCGCCGTCTTTTCGGGATCGTTGAAATATCCGGGCATCAGGTTGGGCCCCTTGATGCGCATTTCACAGCGCATGTCCTCGTCCGGGATCAGCTTGAGCGTGACGCCGTTCATTGGCACGCCAACAACACCCGAGCGGTCGATCGGTTCGCTTTGCATCATGGTGGCAGGCGCGGTTTCGGTCAGCCCCCAGGACGAGGTCATCAGGGGGATTTCGCCTTTGACCTCCATCGCCATCTGTTCGAACCCCGACCAGATATCCTGTGGCAGGGACGCGCCGGCATAAAAGACCAGGTCAAGGTCCTGAAAGAACCGCTGGCGCAGCGCGGTGTCCTGCTGCAATGCACCCAGCAGCATGCCGTACCCCACGGGGACGTTGAAGCTGAGCGTGCCGGTAACCATCGAGAGGTTTTCCAGCGTGCGGTCGAACAGGCCCTTCACCGGTTTGCCGTCGTCGATGTAGAAACTGCCGCCATTGGCCAGCATCATGTTGAAATTGTGCGATCCGCCAAAAACGTGGTTCCACGGCAGCCAGTCAACCACGCGTGGCGGGCGGGCGCGCAGAAACGGCAGGGCGTCGGCCAGCATGGTCTGGTTCACGCACATCATCCGCTGGGTCGTGACCACACCCTTTGGGGCAGAGGTCGATCCGCTGGTCATCAGGATCTTGGCGACCGAATCCGGGCCGACCTTGGCATAGGCGGCGTCCAGGTCAACACTGGCATCCCCCTTGAGCAGCGTGTCAAAGGGTGTCACGGCCGTGTTGCTGCCGGTCCGGCTGGCCACGATCTCGATCCCGTCCAGCGCGTCCAGCGCCAGCGCCTCGCCATACTGATCCGCATCAACCACATAGGCCATTTTCGGGCCCACCAGTTCGATGGCATGGCGCAGGCGGCCATGGGCGCCATGGATCAACGCGTATTGTTCGGCCACGGGGGCGGTGGGCACGCCAACATATTGCGCCGCCAGGCTGAGCAGCCCGTGATCGACACCGTTGCCGGACATGATGATGATCGGTGTATCCGGCCCCATCCCGCGCGCCAGCAGCGCGCTGGCAATGGCGCGGACCTTTTGCAGCGTGGCCGCATAGCTTTCCTCGCGCCAGCCCGCACCGCTGCGTTCGGCGATAAAGGTCCGGTCCGGAGCCTCTTTGGCCCAGCGGTGCAGCCAGTCGCCGGTCTTGTCGGCAACCGGCCCCAGGTCATAGTTGGATTTCAGCAAGATGGTGCCGTCTGCGCGGTCTTCGCGGGACACGGAATGCGCAAGGTATTCAGAAGTGCGTTGCATGTTCAACTCCTTTGCCTGGCCTTTTCGATCACCCTGAGGGCGTCCAGAACGGTTGCGACGGTTGCATCATCCAGCCCGGCCAGCAATTCGACCTCGTGGGCGGTGACGGCGGCGACGGCCTTGTCATAAAGTTGCCGGCCGACCAGCGTCGCCCTGAGAGCATAGGCACGCCGGTCGGTCGGCACGCGGTCGCGAACGATCAGTTCGCGGCGTTCCAACTCGTCGATGATGACAACAAGATTGGGGCGCTCGATGTCCATCGCATCCGCAAGCTGCGATTGCCGCAGGCCGGGATTGTCGACGATAAGAACCAGGGCCGTATAGGTCAGCATACGCAGGTCAAAGGGCCGCAAGGTTGCGGTCAGGTCGTCCTGAACCACGTTGAAGGCGCGTTTCATGCGGTAGCCGACAAAGCTGCGCAGCGTGGTGTCGCTGACGGTTGGCTTGTCCGGTGATGGCTGTTTGCGAGAGTGTTCCCGTGTCATGGGATCACCTGAAATTCGGGGCGCGTTTTTCAAGAAAGGCCCGCAGCCCCTCTTGCGCATCCGGTGTCGTTTGCGACAGGGCAGCGGCCAGCGATTCCGTGAACAGACCGTCGCCTTGTGACATCTCGTTGATCCGGGCGATGGCCTGGATCATCAGATAGTTCGACAACGGTGCGTTGCGGGAAATCTTGCCCGCCAGTTTTTGCGCCAGCGCCAGGGCCTCGCCTTCGCCCACGGCGTAATGCGCCAGACCCAGCGCGACGCCTTCTTCGGCGCCGTATTTGCGGCCCGTCAGCATCATTTCGGTCATCCGGTCAGCGCCCAACAGACGGCCAACCCGCGCGGTGGCACCGCCGCCGACAAAGATGCCGCGACGGCCTTCGGGCAGCTGGAACATGGTCGATGGTTCTGCAATCCGCACATGGGTTGCCGATGCAAGTTCAAGCCCGCCGCCGATCACTGCGCCGAACATGGCGGAAACCACGACCAGCCCGCCCAGCTGGATCTTGTCCATGACGCTGTGCCAGTGGCGGGAATGGTGCAGGTTCTCTTCGGCCGAGCGGTGGACATGTTCCGACAGGTCCAGCCCCGAGCAATAGTGCCCCGCCGTGCCGGTCAGGATCACAACGCGCACGTCCTTGGGGGGTGCGGAAAAGAAACCGTCCAGCGCGACCAGCAGTTCCTCGCACATTGCGTTCCGCTTGTCGGGGCGATTCATGGTCAGGGTCGCGATGGGGCCGTCGACGGCGACGTTCAGGATGTCAGTTGCCATTGTGATCTCCTTAGCGGGGGGGCAGGCGCACGGCGCCGTCCAGACGAATGGTGGTGCCGTTCAGGAACGGGTTCTCTGCGATCTGCCCGGCCAGCAAGGCGAACTCATGCGCTTCGCCAAGGCGGGCGGGAAAGGGGATGTTGGCCGTGATCTTGGCGGCGACCTCTTCCGGCAGACCTTCCATCATCGGGGTGTGGAACAGGCCCGGCGCAATCGCCATGACCCGGATGCCCGTTTGTGCGAATTCACGCGCAGCAGGCAGGCACATCGAGGCGATGGCCCCCTTGGATGCGGCATAAGCGGCCTGACCCAACTGCCCGTCCTGCCAGGCGACCGACGCGGTGTTGATGATCACGCCGCGTTCGCCATCCTTCAGCGGGTCCAGCTGCGCCATGCGCATGGCTGCGTGGCTCATGACGTTGTAGGTGCCAAAAAGGTTCACGCGCAGGGTTCGTTCGAACACGTCAAAGGACAGCTTGTTTTCACGCCCCACGATCCGCGCGGCCATGCCGACACCGGCACAGCTGATCGACACACGGGGCGCTGACCCGAAATGCGCGGTTGCGGCGTCAAAGGCGTCGCCGACGGCGGCTTGGTCGCTGACATCGGCCTGCAGGGCCAGGCCACCGATCTCGTCCGCGACGGTCTTGGCGCCGTCTGCGTTGAAATCCAGAACGGCAACCTTTGCGCCCTGGGCGGCAAAGTGCCGGGCGGTTGCAGCACCCAATCCGCTGCCGCCACCGGTGACCAGCACGACGCTTTCACTTATCTGCATGACGAAACCTCGGTTTTGGTATGATCAATCATTGGTATGCCTCATATCTAAATTCCTGCGGATCGGGCGGGACCCGCAGCAACCGGTTTGCTAGGGGATAAGGAACAGGGTGATGGCCGGGAACAGAACCAGGATGATGACGCGGACGATGTCCGAAGTGACAAACCACATCACCGCCTTATAGGTCTGAACCATCGGGGTGGACCGATCCATGGCGTTGATGATGAACAGGTTCATGCCAACAGGCGGCGTGATCAGCCCGACCTCGACCACGATCAGCACCAATATGCCGAACCAGATCGCCACATGCTCGGGGCTCATCCCGAAATCCAGCGCGCTGATGACCGGAAAGAAGATCGGAATTGTCAGCAGGATCATCGAGAGACTGTCCATCAAGCAGCCGAAGATCAGGTAGAACACCAGGATCAGGCTCAGGACCATCCACGGGCTGAGACCCAGGCTGACGACCCAGCCGGACAGTTCCTGCGGCACCTGGGTCAGGGCCAGGAAGCTGTTGTAAAGCCCCGCGCCCAGCACGATGAAGAAGATCATCGCGGTGCTGGTGGCCGTGGCAATGATGCTTTCGACAAATACCTGCCAGTTCAGGTTCCCCGACACCAGAGCGATGACGCCGGTGCCCGCGGCACCCACGGCCGCGCCTTCGGTTGGGGTGAACCATCCCAGGTAGATCCCGCCGACGACCAGCCCAAAGACCAGCAGAACCGGCCATACATCCAGCAGCGCCCGCATGCGCTCGGCGTATGGGATCGCTTCACGCGTTCCGGCAGCATCGGGGTACATGCGCACATAGATCGAGATGGTGATGATATAGCCAAGTGCCGCCAGCAGGCCGGGCACGAAGGCGGCCAGAAACAGTTTGGCGATGTTCTGTTCGGTCAGGATCGCATAGATCACCAGGATCACCGAAGGTGGGATCAGGATCCCCAGCGTCCCGCCTGCGGCCAGTGTCGCGGTGGAAAACCCGCCGGAATAACCATAGCGGCGCAGCTCGGGCAGGGCGACGCGGCTCATCGTGGCGGCGGTGGCCAGCGACGACCCGCAAATGGCGCCGAACCCCGCGCAGGCCCCGACCGCGGCCATCGCGACACCGCCCTTGCGGTGGCCCAGCCAGCTTTCGGCGGCTTTGAACAGGGCCGAGGACATGCCCGACAGGGTGGCGAACTGCCCCATCAGCAGGAACATCGGGATGATGGTCAGCGAATAGCTGGAAAAGGTCGAATAGGTCTCGGTTTTGAGCTTGGCCATGAACATGTTGGGGCCGCCCATGGCGAAATACAGCCCACCGATCCCGCACAGCAGCATGGCCAGGCCAATCGGCGCACGCAGGAAAATCATGATCAGCAGGACGGGGAAGGACATGTAGCCCATTTCAAGCATGGTCAATGTGCGGCCTCCCCGCGATAGGGCAGGATGTGCCGCCCGGTGATAAGTTCGATGACCTGTGCAATCGCGCAATAGATGGCGACAAGCGATGCGACCAGAGCGGCAACAAAGCTCAGCCCATAGGCCCACCAGACAGGAAATTGCAGCAGGAACGTGGTCTCGCCATAGTCGAGCTTGCTTTGCAGGCCGACATACAGACGCCAGGTGATCAACAGGATGACCAGCGACAGGATGATTTCCCAGAACGTGACGATCACCTTGTTTGCCTTGTCAGGCAGGACATTGGTGAACACGTCGACCGTGGCGTGCGACCCGTAAAGCTGACAGATCGGCAGGAACGAGAATATGGCAAAGGCAACACCGGCTTCGACCAGTTCAAAGTCACCGGTGACCGGGCCGACACCTGTCGCAATCAGGACGTGCGCGGCAGACTCGGACAGGGCGGTCAGGAACTCTGAATGCCCCAGAGTGTTCAGGCCACGCCCCAGGACGCTGATACAGGTCAGCACGACCAGGGCCGTCAGGACCAGACCACCGAGAATGGCCATGAAACGCGCGATGCGTTCTACCATCTTGTTCATGATACTCTCCGGAAAAAGGGGCGCCCCGGCCGGTCAGTCCCGGCCGGGGCGACGTCGGATCAGTTGCTCGAATACTGCTCGATCAGTTCAAGAGCACGGGCACGCAGGCCGGTGCCGTCCAGTCCGTTTTCATCCATCTCGGCAACCCAGGCCTCGGTGGTGGGCTGCGACGCGGCCTTCCATTCCTCGACCTGTTCGGGGCTGAGCGTGATGATGTTGTTGCCGCGCTCCATCGCCTGCTTGTGGGGCCCGGCGTCATCCGCCTGCATCTGCTTGCCGGCAAAGGCCGAGAATTCAGCACCCGAGTTGGCGTCGATAATCGCTTTCAGATCATCGGGCAGCGCATCCCAGCGATCCTTGTTCATCGCAAAGATGAAAGTGGTGGTGTAAAGCGTGTCATCGCCAAAGGTGGTGTGGTTGTCGACCAGTTCGGTGACTTTCAGCGCGCCGGTCACTTCCCACGGAATGACGGTGGCGTCGATCACGCCCTTTGACAGCGCTTCGGGGACTGCCGGGACCGGCATGCCGACCGGCGTTGCGCCAAGCGAGCTGAACAGGCCGTTGGTCACCCGCGTGGGTGCGCGCAGTTTCACGCCATTCAGGTCGTCGATGCTTTGGATGGGGGTTTTGGAATGGATCAGACCCGGACCATGCACCCAAAGCCCAAGGACTTTGAACTGCTTGAAGTCGTCATCCATCATGGTTTCTTCGGCCAGATCCCAATACGCGCGCGAGACCGCTTCGGCATTGGTCATGGTGAAGGGCAGTTCAAACACCTCGGTCCGCGGAAAGCGGCCGGGGGTGTAACCCGAAACGGTCCAGACGATATCGGCAACACCGTCAATGGCCTGGTCGATCAGCTGGGGCGGCTTGCCGCCCAGTTGCATCGCCGGAAAGCGCTGGATCTCGATCCGGCCATCGGATTCCGCCTCGATCTTGTCAGCCCAGACATCCAGGATGTTCTTTGGCACGTTGGCCTGTGCTGGCAGGAACTGATGCATCCGCAGCGTCACCTCGGCCGCCAGGGCTCCGGTTGTCATGGCGCCGAATGCAATCGCCGCCACTGCAGACTTCAGTAGGTTTCTGCGCAAGTTGGTCATGGTCTCCTCCCTTGATGACCTATGAGGATCACTCGTGAGATTAGTGATTGCTCATAATGATTATAGATTATAACTATTTTCGTCCAGCGTTTTTATCCGTTAGGTTTCAGAGGCTTCGCGGCCGGACGCTGTTTGGCATGCGCGGGGCTGGGTGATTCTGACCCCTTGGATACTGTTGCGTTTTGGTGATGTGCGGGTCGCCGGGTCACGCCGGTTGCCGCCTGGATCCGCTTTATGCGCATGAAAAACTCCTCCCGCGTCTACACTGCCTTGCGTGGGGGCAAAGGTAAATTGATCAATCATCGGAGATAGTTTCGGGATTCGGAAACTAACGAGGGAAAATTTCGCGGTTTCTTTCCCTTTTGGCCAAAACCCGCCCCGGCGGTACAGGTTGTGCCGCTGTATGTGGTCCCAGCGGGTTCGGGGGCGATCTGTTTGGTTGGGTGCGTCGGTGTTCCCGATCGGTAACAATCTGGGGCATTTGGGCCGCGGGCTTCGAAAAGTGCCCGATCGGGAACATTTTGGCTTGATTTTGGATTCTTGCACCGTATGTTCCCGATCAGGAACATTTACGTGACCCAGCTAGGCAGAGGTGCCGTCATGCAACGTGACAATCCACCGACCCATCCGACCGACGCGGCGGCATCGGGGGCCGAGGACGCGCGCCGTTTCGGGCAGATGGTGCGCGCGCGCAGAAAGGCGCAGGGGTTGCGGCAGGAAGACGTGGCCAGCGCCACCGGCGTTGGGCGGCGCTATATCGTCGACATGGAAAACGGCAAGCCAACCCTGCGGATCGGTCCGGCGCTGAGGATTGCGCGGTATCTGGGGATTGTCCCAACGGTTCAGGCGTCCGCCTCGGCGGTGCCGGGCGATGACCTGCCTGACGGGATCGCGGATGACGCGGCCGGTCTGCCGCCGCTGGAAGACTGAGATGAAGATCTATTACGAAAACCGCGAGGTTGCGGAAATCGAGGCCACGGCCCTGGGCGCGCGGCTGACCTATGCCCAAAGCTGGCAGAGCTTGCAGGGGGCCTTTCCGGTTTCGACCCGCATGCCGCTGGACAGCCCGAACCATGCCGAAACCGAGGTTCTGCCCTGGGTGGCCAACCTGTTGCCCGAAGACCGACAGCTTGAGATGGTGGCGCGCGCCACCGGGGCGTCACAGGCCGACCCGCTGGCCCTGCTGGCCAGTATCGGGCGTGACACTTCGGGGGCAATGTCCTTTGCGGCGCGGGGTCTGACGCATATGGCAAGCCGGCCCGTTCCGGACGAGGACGCGCTGGAACGGATCATCGAAGAACTGCCGAAAAAGCCGTTTCTGGTCGGGGACGAGGGCGTTTCGATGTCGCTGGCCGGTGTGCAGACCAAGATCGGTGTGCATCTGGACGACACGGGCGCGGTCTGTATCCCGATCGATGGGGCGCCTTCGACCTGGATTCTGAAACCTGATGCCGCCGCATTGCCGGGCGGGGTGTATAACGAGGCGCTGTGCCTGCGCCTGGCCCGGCTGGTCGGCATTCCCGCCCCGGATATCCGGCTGGGCCGCGCTGGCGCGCGCCGGTTCCTTCTGGTGCAACGGTATGACCGGTTGCACCAGAACGGCACCTGGCGGCGCCTGCACCAAGAGGACATGTGCCAGGCCCTGGGCCAGTTGCCCAGTGCGAAATACGAGCATAACGGCACCGGCCAGCGCGGCCCGCGGGTCCGCGATATCGTCGGCGTGATGCGCAATTTCGACCCGCTGCGCGGGGTCCTGTCGATCTTTGACTACGTGATCTTCAATGCGATCACCTGCAACACGGATGCCCATGCCAAGAACTATTCGGTCATGGTGCTGCCGACCGGGGTGCGGATGGCGCCGATCTATGACGTCATGTGCGCCAAGCTGTGGGCGGGCATCACCAGGAAACAGGCCATGTCAATCGCGACCAAGCGGGACGGGGATTATTTCAAGGGGCGCCATTGGCAACGCGAGGCCGCGCTGTGCGGTCTGAGCCAAAGCGCGGTTCTGAAACGTGTGAACGAGCTGTGTTCGGCCGTTATCAGCCACTTGCCGCAGGCCGTCAGCGACATAACGGCGATGGACGGCGATGCTGCCCCCTGGGTGGCCCAGGTCAGTGGCTTTGTCGAAGAACGGGCGCAGTTCCTGGTGAACGGTCTGGACGAGCAGGACCCGAATGCCGCCGCCTGGGCGCAGGAGCGGCTGGAGGCCTGACCTGCCCACAGCGCGCATGGCCGGATTGCAGGCCTGTCCGCTAACTTGACTCAAACAGTCGGGTTCTATACCGCCAACCGCGTCAGCCAGCTGTGCGGTCCCTGGACCCTTTCGCCCGCAAATCTCAGAAAACCAAAAAATACCGAGAGGGACAGACCATATGGTTCTGACAAAGAAAGCCGCGCTGTTGGCGTCGGCGGCGATCCTTGGTGCGACCGCATCGGCCGCGCAGGAAGTGATCGACCTGGCACCGATCCGGGTCGAGGATACGAGCGCGCAGGAAACGCTGGGCAACCGGGTCATCACGCGCGAGGAAATCGAGGAGCGCAACCCGTCATCGATGGCCGATGTCTTTGACGGCGAATCCGAGGTTGTGTCGACAGGGGGCGCGGCCATTGCGCAAAAAGTGCTGGTCAACGGGATCGAGGAAAGCCTGCTGTCGGTCACCATTGACGGCGCGCGCCAGAACAAGTCGGCCTTTCACCATACCGGAAACGTGCTGATGGACCCGACATTGCTGCGGCAAGTCGATATCAGCTCGGGGATTTCGCCCGCCGATGCGGGGCCGGGTGCGGTGGCAGGTTACATCGCTTATGAAACGATGGATGCGCGCGATCTGCTTGAGGACGGTCAGACCTTTGGCGGCAACGCCTTGCTCAGCTATGGCGATAACGGCGACAGTTTCCGCCGGACCTTGTCCCTGTTTGGTGCCAGCCAGGGGTTCGAGTTCCTGTTAAGCGGCAGCCGGATGACCGGTGACGATTACGAAAGCGGTTCGGGCGAGGTTGTGCCGGGGACGGAACCCGATCTGTCGTCGATTACCGGCAAGATTGCCTATACCACGGATACCGGAAAGCGGTTCGAGTTCTCGGCCAACCAGACCGAAGACAATGGCGACCGCGCGATGCAGGCCGGGCCTGGCGGGTTGTATTTCGCCCGCCCGGACTTTGCCGGTGTCGTCGGGCGCGACAGTGTTTACCTGCCGGCACTGGCGCAGCGCACATCCTATACGTTCACCTATACCGACGAAGCGCCCGCCACGGGGTTCTCGCCGATGGTGCAACTGTCCTATAACAAGCAGCGCGTCGAAGCAGGGGCCGCGATCGGGACGAATGCCAGCCTCAGCGGCAAGATCGAGAACGATTTCAATTTCGGGTCGGGCGTTCTGACCGCGGGGGTTGATTTCTTTCACGATACCGCCACGCCAGACGGGCCGCTTACGACCCCGTTTGCCAAGGAAACGCTGGACAATATCGGCCTTTATGCGCAGATGCGCCAGGATATCGGCTCGCGGGTTTCACTGTCCTACGGGGGTCGGATCGACAGCCAGAAATTCGAACTGGCCGACGGGTCCGATTACAGCGAAACCGGCATCAGCGGCAATGCGCAGCTTGACGTGGTGTTGACCGACACGCTGACCTTCAACATCGGCGCGGCCTCGACCTGGGGCGGGTACGAGCTGAGCGAGGCGTCGCTGATCAACCTGTTTGGTCCGTGGACCTATGGCACACCCACAACATCGCGCGGCGAAAGCGCGCGGATGGGTCTGCGGTATGCCAACGGCCCGTGGGAGGCCAGCGGCGCGCTGTTCTACACCAAGGTCCATGACGTGAACGACATTCTTGGCTCTAGCCGCGATACCGCTGACCTGACCTCCAAAGGGATCGACGCATCGCTGGCCTATGTGGCGCAGCGCGGCTTTATCCGCCTGAACTTCACCGATGCGGATGTCACGGTGGACGGCGACACGATAAGCTCGACCGCGTATTACTATGGGCGCCCGGTGGGCCAGATCTTTGGCCTTTCGGCGGGCTATGCGGTGACGCCGCAACTGACGGTCGGCGGCACGGCTGAGATCGCACTGAAGAACGAGGACACCGAAGGTGTTGGCGGCATGACGACCTTGCCTGCCTACGAAGTGTTCAACGTCTTTGCGTCATATACGCCAAAGCAGTTTGACAATGTCGAGTTCCGCGTCGACGTCCGCAACCTGTTCAACGAGACCTACGTGTCGCGTGCCTCGGACGGGAATGGCCTGTCGAACGTGGTCGCGCTGGATGAACCCGGCCGCAGCGTCTTTGTGACGGCCTCGGTCAAGTTCTGACAAAAAATTGCCGGGCGCGACCCGTTGCGCCCGGCACCCGGCCCCTGGGGCCGCCCAAACCGCCCGAAAATCAGACATTGACCGCCGTGCGGACCCGGCGTGGGCCCTGACGGGGTTGCAAACCTGAACGGGTTCGTCAAACTCGGCCAATGGACCAGTACTTTGACGAAATGTATCACGCCGACGGGTCGCTGCGGGGACCGTACCGCGAAATCGGAAGCTGGCTGGATACCGAGGATGCCGCAAGACTGCGAAAAAAGCAGCGCGAGGCAGAAGAAGTTTTCCGGCTGACCGGGATCACCTTCAATGTCTATGGAAAGGCCGAGGCCGAAGAACGGCTGATCCCGTTCGATATCGTGCCGCGCGTGATATCGGGCCGCGAGTGGAAGCGCCTTGAACGGGGCATCGACCAGCGGGTGCGCGCGATCAACGCTTTTCTGCACGACATCTATCACCGGCAGGAAATCGTGCGGGCCGGGCGTGTCCCGGCCGAGATGATTGCCGAGAACGAGGCATTCCTGCCGCAGATGATCGGTGTTTCACCGCCAGGGCAGATCTATACCCATATCGTCGGGATCGACCTTGTGCGCACGGGGCCGGACGAGTTCTATGTTCTCGAAGACAACGCGCGCACACCGTCGGGTGTCAGCTATATGCTGGAAAACCGCGAAACCATGCTGCGGATGTTCCCGGAGCTTTTCAGCGCCTCGAATGTCCGCAGCGTTTCTGATTATCCGCGCAACCTGCGCCGGTCACTGGCGGCCTGCGCCCCGACCTGTGCCGCCGCCGAACCGACAGTCGCGGTGCTGACGCCGGGCATTTACAACTCGGCCTATTTCGAACATGCGTTTCTTGCCGACCAGATGGCGGTTGAACTGGTCGAAGGTCACGATCTGCGCGTGACGGATGGGCGGGTTTGCATGCGCACGACGCGCGGCTACAAGCCAATCGATGTTCTGTATCGCCGCGTCGATGACGAATTTCTTGACCCGCTGAATTTCAACCCCGAAAGCGCGTTGGGGGTTCCGGGTATTCTGGATGTCTACCGCGCTGGCGGCATCACGATTGCCAATGCGCCCGGCACCGGAATTGCCGATGACAAGGCGATTTATTCCTATATGCCTGAAATCGTCGAATTCTATACGGGCGAAAAACCCATATTGAAGAACGTGCCGACCTGGCGCTGTTCCGATCCGCAATCGCTGGCCTATGTTCTGGACAACCTGTCCGAGCTTGTCGTCAAGGAAGTTCACGGGTCCGGCGGCTATGGCATGCTGATCGGGCCTGCAGCAAGCAAGCGCGAACTGGCGGCGTTTCGCAAAAAGCTCAAGGCGCGGCCTGCCAATTACATTGCCCAGCCCACTCTGTCGCTGTCGACGGTTCCGATCTTTGCGCGTTCCGGGCTGGCGCCGCGCCATGTGGATTTGCGCCCCTTCGTTCTGGTCTCGCCCGACGGGGTTAAAATTACGCCCGGCGGGCTGACGCGGGTGGCGCTGAAAAAGGGGTCTTTGGTGGTGAATTCCAGCCAGGGAGGCGGAACCAAGGACACCTGGGTTCTGGAGGACTGAGCCATGCTTGGAAAAACTGCGGGCGGGCTTTTCTGGATGAGCCGGATGCTGGAACGGGCCGAAAACACGGCGCGTCTGCTGGAAACCGGACAACGCATGGCCCTGACCCGGTCAAAGGACGCGGACGAGGAATGGGGATCGGTTCTGCAGACCGCAGGCGTGCTGGACAGTTTTCTGCACCAGAACGGCGAAGTCACCAAGTCAGCCGCCATCGACTGGATGTTGCGCGACCTGGACAACCCGTCTTCGGTCCGCTCGGCGGTCAAGCAGGCGCGTGACAATGCCCGGCTGGTCCGAACGGCACTGACCAACGATGTCTGGAGCGCGGTCAACGCGACATGGATGCGGGTTGATGCGCAGCTCAAGCGCAAGGTCAGCGAACGCGACCTGCCCGGCCTGTTGGAAATGGTGCGCCAGCAATCCGCGCTGGTGCGCGGGGCCTATCTGGGAACGATGCTGCGCAATGATATCCACGACTTTGCCCAGCTGGGCACGTTCATCGAACGGGCCGACAATACCGCGCGCATCCTGGACGTAAAGTATTACGTTCTGCTGCCCACGGCGTTTTCGGTGGGGTCCTCGCTGGACAATGTGCAATGGGAAAGCATCTTGCGCTCGGTCGGGGCCGGGGGCGGTTACCGCATGACCCACGGCCAGAAAACGACGCCATCCGAGATTGCCGAGTTTCTTATCCTGGACAAGCGCGTACCGCGCAGCCTCAGCTATTGCTGCCGCCATATCCGCGAAAGCCTGGGCCTGCTGGAACAGGAATACGGCGCTCAGGCGCCCTCAGGCGCGGCGGCGCAGGCCCTGCACGCCAAGGTTTGCGGGCAAGAGATCGGGTATATTTTCGATTTCGGCCTGCATGAATACATTCAGGACATCCTAAGAGACCTGGCCGGGCTGAGCCGCCAGATCGAGGTCGATTACCGGTTTTACGAGTGAGCCATGAAACTGCATATCAAGCATGAAACCCGATATGATTTCGACGCGCCGGTGCCCTTCGGTCTGCAACAGCTGCGCAAGACGCCGAAATCCTTTCGAAATCAGAACGTCCTGCATTGGGACACGGTCGTTTCTGGCGGCTCGAAAGAGCTGAGTTTCGAGGATTTTCACCGCAACACGGTCGAACTTATCAGTTTCGAGCCGAACACCTCGCATATCGAGCTGGTCTCGGAAGGCGTGGTCGAGATCTCGGATACGCATGGTATCCTTGGACGGCACGAAGGCTCTGCGCCGCTGTGGCTGTTCAAGCGTGAAACAAACCGGACCCGCCCGCAGGCCGGGATCGCCGAGCTGATCCGCACCGTTGATCAGGGCGCGCCGCTGGACAGGCTGCACGCGCTGTCGGACCTGATACGTGACCGTGTGGGATACCGCGTCGGCAGCTCGCAACCGGACTGGACCGCCGAAGACGCCATCAGCGCGGGATGCGGCGTATGTCAGGATCACACCCATATCTTCCTGGCCTGCGCCAGAAAGCTTGACCTGCCCGCGCGTTATGTCTCGGGTTATCTTATGTTGAACGAAACAGAATTGCAGGACGCCACGCATGCCTGGGCCGAAGTCCATGTGGACGGGATCGGCTGGGTGGGGTTCGACGTGTCAAACGGAATATCCCCCGACAACCGCTATGTTCGGGTTGCAACCGGTCTGGACTATGCGCAGGCGGCTCCGATAATAGGAAGCAGGTTTGGAGCAGCAGGCGAACGACTGACGGTGCAGGTGCAGGTCGCGCAGCAGTAGCGGGGGACAGGAATGACCTATGCGGTGGGGATGCGGCTGGACCGCGGTCTGGTTTTCATGTCGGACACGCGGACCAATGCCGGTGTCGACAACATCTCGACATTTGAAAAGATGTTCAACTGGACGGTCGAGGGCGAGCGGTCGATCACGCTGTTGACGGCGGGAAATCTGGCCACGACCCAGGCGACCGTCAGCGTGTTGGAAGAAAGAACCAAAGCCCATGCCGAGCGGTCCCCGTCATTGCTGGAAGTGCCGACGATGTTCCAGGCCGCCCAATTGGTTGCCGACACGTTGAAAGATGTGATCGAGATGCACGGCACCCAAGGTCAGCAGGCCGACAGCGCCTTTCACGCCACGCTGATACTGGGCGGCCAGATCAAGGGCGGCCCGTCGCGCCTGTTTCTGATCTACCCCGAGGGCAATTTCATCGAGGCCGGTGTCGATACCCCGTTTTTCCAGATTGGCGAGACCAAGTACGGCCGTCCCATCCTGGTGCGTGCTTATGATCCGGCGATGTCATTTGCCGATGCGGTCAAGCTGTTGCTGGTCAGTTTCGATTCGACCATCAAGGCAAACCTCTCGGTGGGTGCTCCGCTGGATCTGTTCCTGTATGGTGAGGACAGTTTTGAGACCGGACAGCGTTCGCGGTTTGAACTTGATGACCCCTATTTCCGAACCATTTCCGACGGCTGGGGCGATGCGCTGAAATCGGCTTTGGCCCGGTTGCCCGAATACGCGCCCGACGCCGCCGACGGGGACTGAACCACAGGCCCGCAACGCGGTCTGGCATTTTCGCCGGCTGCTGGCGATACTCCGGCGAAATTCGATACTTGGGGACTTGCCTCCGTTGCCGGTCTTGTCCGGCGGCGCCCCTATTCTTCGGGCGTGGAGCCCGGCAGCAGCTGCCGGTCCTGCACCCCCAGCTTTTCGGCGCTGGTGCGGACCGCGGCGCGCAAGGCCCGGCTGCGTTTGAGCAGCCGCAGAAACCGGGTTTCATCCAGAACCAGCAGGGTGGACGGCGCGATGGCCCGCACCTCGGTCCTGCGGGGGCGTTTCATCAGGATCGCCATTTGACCGAACATTTCGCCACGCCCCAACCGCCAGGTCTGACCGGCATTTTCCATCTCGATGGCGCCCGAGGCGATGAAGAAAACGCGCCCAGCCGTGCTGTCCTTGCGCAGCAGGACCTCGCCTGCATTGGCATGCCGTGTCTTCAGTACCCGCCCCAACCGCCTGAGCGAACCGGCATCAAGGTCCCGGAACGGCGGGAACTGCCGTATCAGCTCGGTCCGTTGCAGCGCGATATCCAGGGGCGGGCGCTGTTCGGCGGTTGCGCGCCGCTGCGACAGGTCCTGCATCAGCGCGGTATAGACCTCGGCCCCGATCAGCCCGTCCTGCCGCAAGGTGTTGTATTCAAATTCCTCAAGGCGCAGGGCCGTCCGGCGGATGAACCGGCGTTCAAGTTTCTCGGCATAGCCGGGATATTGCAGTTGCAGCCCGTCAAGCGCGGTTTCGACCGTGTCGATGCGCCGGGACAGAAGCCCGTGCAGCAAATCGGCGACCCGGCGGCCGTGGATGCGGCGGATACGGCCGTCGATAAAGCCATCCAGATCGCGCAGGATCAGCCGATGAATAAGCAGGTGTTCGAACCGGTCGGCGGTCAGCCGCGCCAGCGGCAGGGATATGCGCAGGCGGTTGTGCAGAAACACGGCGGCCCTAAACCGCGGGCCAAAGGCGACCGAGCGTCGGGCCGCGCGCTGGTACCCGCTGCGTCCACTGGTCCTTGCCGCTTCGATCAGGCGGTCCGCATCCGACAGCACCTGTTCGGCCATACGGGACGAAATCGACCGTTCGCGCAACCGCTCCAGGATCGTTTCGCGCTCTTGCCCGGCCAGGGCGATCAACCCCAGCGTGATCCGGTCGCGGTCATGGATATCGGCGCTGTCCTCGGCGGTTTTCACGGCGCTTTGCAGGCGGTCGCCAAAGCGTATGGCCTCGGACCGGACGATATCGCGGTTCAGCTCGTAGTTGTCGGTGCTCTTGGCCACGTCTTCGCGCACGCTTTGCAAGGCGACGGCGACGACCTGCCGCGACAGGGCCTGGTCCAGCGGCGAAAGACGGTCCAGGCCCAGGCGGGTCACGACCCAGCGCAACGTGGTGCCCTGTACGATCAGGGTGAACAGGGTGAACCCGGTGGCCAGAATGCCGACCACGCGCTGAATGCCATCGGGCACGCGAAAGCTCTCGGTGACCGCCAGCGCCAGCGCAAGGGTCAGCGCCCCGCGCAGGCCACCCCACAGGATTGCCATCTGGTAAGGTGGTTCGACCGCCGGTGACAGCCTGAGAAGGCTCAGCAGTGGCAAAAGCCCGAACAGAACGACCGCGCGCGCGGCGATTGCCGCCAGGATGACAATGCAGACCAGTCCGAAATCTTCCAGCCGGGCCTGACCCAAAAGGCGCGGGATCAGCAGCGCGGCGAGGATAAAGATCAATGCCCCGGCCCAATGCGCCAGCACATCCCACAGATCTCGGAGGTTCACCCAAACCTGCGGCGGCAACCGTCCCGGCCCGACCAGGTTCAGCGTCATCCCCGCCGTTACCACGGCAATCACGCCGGATGCACCGATGCTTTGTTCGGCGCCGATGAACGCCAGATAGGGCAGGGCGACAGACACCGAAAGCTGGGCCAGTTCATGGCGGCTGAACAGTGCCATGATCCAAACGCCGATCCGGGCCGTCAGCCAGCCGGTAAAGGCCCCGCCCGCGATCAGCACCGGAAACCGGGCCAGTGCGTCAGACAGTTTCGGGTCGGGCACGCCCAGCATGACAAACCCCATGAACAGGCCAAACAGGGCAATGGCCGCCGCATCGTTCAAGAGGCTTTCGCCTTCGATAATCCGTACCAACCGGCGCGGCGCCGAGATGGACCGGAATATCGAGACAACGGCCGAAGGGTCGGTTGTGGACACGATCGCGCCCAGCAGAAGACACGCCGCTAGCGGCAGGGCGCTGACCCAGTACAGCGCATATCCCACGCTGAGTGTCGCCACCACCACCGCGACAACCGCCAGAACCAGGATGGGAACCCAGTCGTCCAGCATGCGCCGCAGGTTCATGCCCAGTGTCGCCTGGAACAGCAGCATGGGCAGGAAGATATAAAGAAACACATTGGACCGGATCGGCAGGTCCAGCACCGCCTTTGCCATCGGGTTCAGCGCGTCCGTCAACTCGGTATTGAGAAAGAAGGTCGCAGTGGCCGCGATCAGGATGCCCAGGGCGGCAAGGATCACGCTGTAGGGCAGGCGCAAACGTGCCGCCAGCGGCTCGGCCGCGCCGATGACAAGGAACAATGAGGCAATCACCGAAGTGACAAGAACGACATCCATGGCCCCGCAATAACCGGAATTTCCGGCAAGGGAAATCAGCGGCCCGTGAAAACCGGCAAGAACGGGCCTGCCGCCGGTGCGGCGGTGCAAAATCCGGGCGGTGCCGGGTCTGTGTCCCTGACCGCTAGGACGTGCGTCCGCCGGATGCACCGCCCCGTTTGCGCATGGACAGCCCGATCCGCTTGCGCGGGACGTCGACCTCAAGCACGCGGACCTTGACGACCTGTCCGGCCTTGACCACCTCATGCGGGTCTTTGACGAACCGGTCGGCAAGCTGGCTGACGTGAACCAGCCCGTCCTGGTGGACACCCACATCGACAAAGGCCCCGAAGGCGGCGACATTGGTTACCGTTCCCTCCAACACCATGCCGGGCTTGAGGTCGGTTATCTCTTCGACCCCGTCGGCAAAGGTCGCGGTCACAAAGCTGGGCCTGGGGTCGCGCCCCGGCTTTTCCAGTTCGGCCAGAATATCGCGCACGGTCGGCAAGCCGAACCTGTCATCGACGAACTGTTCGGCCCGCAGGCCGCGCAGGGCACCGTCATGCCCCATGATCTGCCGGATGTCCCGGCCACAGGCCGCCACGATGCGGCGGGCCACGTCATAGGCCTCGGGGTGAACCGAGGACGCGTCCAGCGGCTCGGACCCGTTGGGGATGCGCAGAAAGCCCGCGCATTGTTCATAGGCCCGCGGCCCAAGTCGCGGAACCGCAAGCAGATCGGCGCGGGATTGGAACGCCCCGGCGCTGTCGCGTTGCTGGACGATCGCCTCGGCCAACCCCGGCCCAAGCCCCGAGACATGCGACAGCAGCGGGGCCGAGGCGGTGTTCAGGTCGACGCCGACGGCGTTCACCACATCCTCGATCACGGCCTCAAGGGATTGCGTCAGGCGGTGCTGGTCCACGTCATGTTGGTATTGTCCGACCCCGATGCTGCGGGGTTCGATCTTGACCAGTTCGGCCAGCGGGTCCTGCAGGCGGCGCGCAATCGACACCGCACCCCGCAGCGAAACGTCCAGGTCCGGGAACTCTCGTGCCGCCAGTTCGGACGCCGAATAGACCGACGCCCCCGCCTCGGAGACCACGACCCTGGTCGGGGCTTTCTGGTCCTTTGGCAGCAGGTCCAGCGTGTCGGCGACCAGCCTTTCGGTTTCGCGGCTGGCGGTCCCGTTGCCAATCGCGACAAGTTCAATCCCATGGCGCGAGATCAGGTTCAGGATCGCGGCTTGCGCGCCGCGCAGGTCGTTCTTGGGCTGGAACGGGTACAGGGTTTCGGTCGCGACCAGCTTGCCAGTGGCATCGACAACAGCGGCCTTCACACCCGTCCGGATACCGGGGTCCAGCCCCAATGTCGCGCGGGGGCCGGCAGGGGCTGCAAAAAGAAGATCCTTGAGGTTGCGCGCAAAAACCCCGATCGCCTCGTCCTGCGCACGGCTGCGCAGGTCGGCCATCAGCTCGACCATCATGGTCAGCGACAGCTTGACCCGCCAGGTCCAGCCCGCCACCTTGCGCAGCCAGGCATCGCCGGGCCCCGATCCGCGGGTGTGCAGATGCCGGGCGACGATGGCCTCGGCCCGCGCCACGCCGGTGTCCGGATCGGGCGTGATGTCCAGCGTCACGATCCCCTCTTTCGAGGCGCGCAGCATCGCCAGCGCGCGGTGTGACGGGGTGCGCGACCACGATTCAGTGTGGTCGAAATAGTCGCTGAACTTGGCACCGTCGCGGTCCTTGCCATCAATCAGTTTCGAGGTCAGCAGCGCCTCGGCCTGCATGAATTTGCGCAATTCGCCCAGCAATACGGCGTTTTCCGTCAAACCTTCGGCGATGATGTCGCGCGCGCCGTTCAAGGCATCCCGTTGCGTCGCCACATCCGCCGACAGGTAACCGGCGGCGAGCGTTTCGGGGTCGGCGGACCTGTCCGACAGAATGGCGTTGGCCAGTGGCTCAAGACCGTTTTCGCGCGCGATCATGGCCTTGGTGCGGCGTTTGGGCTTGTAAGGCAGATAGATATCTTCGAGCTGCGCCTTGGTCTCGGCCCCGGCAATGGCACCGGCCAGATCGTCGGTCAGTTTGCCCTGTTCGCGTATCGATTTCAGGATCGTGTCGCGCCGCGCGTCCAGTTCCCGCAAATATGTCAGGCGGTTGGACAGAACCCGCAACTGGCTGTCATCCAGCCCGCCGGTGGCCTCTTTTCGATAACGCGCGACAAAAGGCACCGTGGCGCCATCGTCAAGCAGCCGAATGGCCGCGCCCGCCTGTTCGGGCCGCGCGTTGATTTCCGTGGCGATGGTGCGGGCGATACGGTCCAAGCGGGCCTCCTTGCAGTCGGTTGGAGGCCCGTTCTAGCCAGCCGCGCAGCCAAGGGAAAGGGGGTCAGGCACGGGTCCGGGAAAATTCGGATCTGCACAATTCCTGCACATCCCGTGCGCGGTGAACTGCACCGGTTTCGACCAGAAATGCCGGGACAGAAAACAAGGAGCAGATCATGGGACAGTTTATCGTAAGGGGCATTCCGCAGTCGGTCCTGCAAGACAGCTGGTGGCTGGACATGCCCGAGAACCCGCCAAGCCCCAGGCAGGGCGGGTTCAGCCGCAATGGGCGACGGGGCATCGGGGCCTTGGCGGTGTTGGTTGCGCTGGCGGATGTTTTGTTTCTGGACCACGCGCCGGGCATTTCACTTGCGGTGTTTGCCCTGGCTGTGGCCGTGGCGGTTTGGGCGCTGTCAGCGCGTCGCGGGCGCAGCCAGGGGCCTGCGCTGTTGCTGGTGCTCAGCCTTTTGCCGGTGGTTGAATATGTTCAGGCCCTGTCGGTGGCGTTCCTGCTTGCGGGTTCGCTTGCCGCGTTGTGCTGGGCCTTGTCCGACGGGCCCGGCAGTGTCGGCGCCGCGATGCGCCGGTTTCTGGGGCTGTTCCCCACATTGACCCTGTTTCAGGTCATAAATGCGACCCGCAATATCCGCATGGAAAACCGGGCCGGGGTCAGGGTTCTGCACGCCTGGGCATTTCCCGTTGGCGGTGGCCTTGTTCTGGCGGGGTTGATGATTTCGGCCAACCCGGTCCTGTCCGACTGGGTCGACAGCCTGTGGCGGGTCGATCTGAGGCTGGACCGGGTTTTGTTCTGGTTTGGTGCGGCGATGATGATCTGGCCGATCCTGGCCGTCGCGCTTGAGCCCGGCTTGCTGGCGCCAAAAGCAGGGCCGCGCCGCGCCGCCCGGCCCGTGACCCTGGGGCTGAACGCGCAATCGGTTGCCAATGCGCTGATCCTGTTCAACCTGTTGCTGGCCGTTCAGACGGGGATGGACGTAGTCTTTCTTTGGAGTGGGGCTGATCTGCCCGCCGGGATGAGCCATGCCGAATATGCGCATCGCGGGGCCTATCCGCTGCTTGTTACCGCGCTGTTGGCGGGGGCATTTGCGCTGGCCGCGCGGCCATATCTGGACGAGCGCACGGGGCTGACCGGATGGATGATGCTGTGGCTTGGGCAGAACGTGCTTTTGGTGATCTCTTCCCTGTTGCGCCTGTCGTTGTATGTCCAGGCCTATGGCCTGACCTACCTGCGGGTGCATGCGGCAATCTGGTTGGGGCTGGTCGCGCTCGGCCTGTGCCTGATCGCCTGGCAAATCATACAGGGCAAATCGAACCGGTGGCTGCTGCTGCGGGTCGCGGCGCTGGGGGGTTTGGTGCTGTATGCCTGCTGTTTCGTGAATTTCGCGGCCCTGATCGCGCGCGAAAACCTGGTGCACCCGGCGCGCTATGACGCATATTATGTCTGCCAACTGGGCGAAATGGCGGCCGCCGAGATTGCGCAGGCCCCGCGCGCGGCAGGGTGCAGCCCGTCCGCACCGCATATCGGCAGTTGGCGGGAATGGGGGTTTCGTTCCGACCGGGTGATCCGTAACCTTGATGCGCAATGGCAATCGGAGGTCGGGCATGAAGATACTCGTCGTGGATGACGACCCGCGTCTGCGCGAGCTGGTCTCGATCACGCTGGAACGCGCGGGCCATCAGGTCGTGACCGCCCGCGACGGTCAGATGGCCCTGACCCATGCCCTGCGCGAAACGCCTGACCTGGTCGTTCTGGATGTGGGTCTGCCCGAATTGGATGGCCTGGAGGTCTGTCGCCGGTTGCGGGCGCGGTCGGATGTGCCGATCCTGTTCCTGACCGCCCGCGATGACGAGATCGACCGGATTCTGGGGTTGGAACTGGGGGCCGACGACTATGTCACCAAGCCCTTCAGCCCGCGCGAATTGGTGGCGCGGATCAAGGCCATTCTCAAACGCAGCGGGGCAGGGGGCGCGGCGAAGGTTCTGCGCCACGGCCCGCTCGAGCTGGATCCGGCGGGGCATGTGGTGCATGTAAAGGGCGCGCCCCTTGCGCTGACCGCGACCGAGCTGTCGATACTGCGTCGGTTGATGCAAACGCCGCAGTCGGTGGTGCCGCGCCCGCAACTGATCGACGCGATTTATGGCAGCGGCAGCCCGGTGTCGGATCGCACCCTGGACAGCCATCTGCGCAACCTGAGGCGCAAGCTGGGCGAACAGGGGTGCGAGAGCGCGATCCAGACGGTCCATGGCATCGGGTTGCGGATGGGGCCATGGCAGGACTGAAACGCAAATGGCGACCGTCGCTGGGTTTTGTCCTGGGCGGAGCGCTGGCGGGGACGCTGGTCCTGTCATTGCTGGGGCTGATCGCGTTGCGCTATCTTGGGCCGGAATTGGGGTTTCGGGGCGCCGCAATCCTGTTGGCCGCTGCAATCGGGCTGGCGACCGGCGTTTTGGGGGCGCTCCTGGTGCGTCTGCTGGTGCGGCCGATTTCGGCGCTGGCGGCCTATTCCGGGGCGGTGCGCGCAGGCGAGCCCGCCCAGCCGCCCGCCCATTACGGAACGCGCGAGCTTTCTCGGCTGGCAGGGTCAGTTCTGGATATGGCCGCCACTTTGCAGCGACGCGAAGCCTCGATCCGCAGCTTTTCCGATCATGTGACGCATGAACTGAAAACGCCGGTCACCGCGATCCGCGCGGCGGCGGAACTGATGCAGGACACACGTGATCTGACGGATGCAGATCAAAGGTTGCTGGCCCAGATCCTGGGCGCCAGCGATCAAATGCAAACGCAGCTGCGCGCCCTGGCGCAGGTGACCGCCGCGCGGACCCCGGACCATCACGGATCGACAACGCTGACGGCTCTGGCGCCGGAATTGCGCCAAGCCTTTCCCGAACTGGACCTGGAATTCGAAAACCCCGATCAGGACCTTCCGCTGGCGGCATCGGGGGTCAAGATCGTGCTGCTTCAGCTGCTGGACAATGCCGGGCGTCACGGGGCATCGCGCGTGACCCTGTCGGCCACGGCCAGCGGGCTGCAGGTGCAAGATGACGGGCCGGGCGTTTCTCCGGGCAACCGCGACCGGATATTTGCCCCCTTTTTCACCACCGCCCGCGAGGCCGGGGGGACAGGTATGGGGCTGACCATCGCCGCCAACCTTTTGGGGGCGCATGGCGCGGCGATCAGGCTGGCCCCGGACGCGCCGCCCGGCGCGCGGTTCGAAATTTCCTTTCCAACTGCCTGAAATCGCGCCGAACAGGTTTTTTTGTGCAAACTGGGTCAAAATGCGCGGCCCGACATGATTGATCCCAAGCCATTCGTGATTTAAGGGAGGCCTTGTCAAATCAGAGTCACCTGCGAAGCGGTAGAACCGTACTGCTTGTGACGTGCCGCAGCCCCGTGGCACATGCTCTTGGATCGCACGCCCCTGAAAGGCTTAAAAAAGGTAAGGGAACATGGCAGAAAAATCGAACTTCGACATATTGTATACCATTGTAGACGAAGCACCGGAGCTGGCCAGCGCCTCGTTCCTGCCCATCATTCGCAAATTCGCCGCGGCGGCAGGTGTCAGCGTCGGGACCAAGGACATTTCGCTGGCCGGACGCATCATTGCGACCTTCCCGGAAAACCTGACCGATGCGCAGCGTATTACCGATGATCTGGCCGCGCTGGGTGATCTGGTGAAAACCCCGGACGCCAATGTCATCAAACTGCCCAACATCTCGGCCTCGGTTCCGCAGCTGGTTGCGGCGGTCGAAGAACTGCAATCGCAGGGCTATGACATCCCGAACTATCCCGAAGAACCTTCGACCGACGAGGAAAAGGCGATCCGCGCGCGGTTCGATGCCATCAAGGGCTCGGCCGTGAACCCGGTTCTGCGCGAAGGCAACAGTGACCGTCGCGCGGCGCGGGCGGTCAAGAACTTTGCCCAGAAGAACCCGCATTCGATGGGGGAATGGTCCGCCGACAGCAAGACCAAGGTTTCGTCGATGCCGGGCAACGATTTCTATGCCAACGAGAAATCGGCAACCATCACCGCCGCTCAGGCCGGTGACGCCAAGATCGAATTCGTCGGCAAGGATGGCAGCGTTACCGTTCTGAAAGACGGCTGGCCGCTGGCCGAGGGCACCGTGGCCGATGCGACATTCATGTCGGTCAAGGCGCTGTCTTCTTTCCTGGCGGATGCGATCGAAGACACCCAAAAAGACGGCACCATGTTCTCGCTGCACATGAAGGCGACGATGATGAAGGTCAGCGACCCGATCATCTTTGGCTTTGCCGTCAAGGCATGGCTGGCCCCTGTGTTCGAGAAATTCGGCGCGGAACTGGATGCGCTGGGTGTGAACCCGAATTCCGGCCTGGGTGACCTGCTTGAGCGGGTCAAGGGCAATGCCGACATCGTCGCGGCCATCGATGCGATCAAGGGCGACCGTCCGGCAATGTACATGGTCGACAGCGATAAGGGCATCACCAACCTGCATGTCCCGTCGGATGTGATCATCGACGCCTCGATGCCTGCGGTGATCCGCGCGGGCGGCAAGGGCTGGGATGAAACCGGCGCCAAGGGCGACACGAACTGCGTGATCCCCGACCGTTGCTATGCGCCCGTCTATGATGAGGCGATCAATTTCTTCAAGGCCAATGGCGCGCTGAACCCCGCCACCGCCGGTGCCGTGGCCAATGTCGGCCTGATGGCCCAGAAGGCCGAAGAATACGGCAGCCACCCCACCACGTTCCAGGCCCCTGCGGACGGGACCATCCGCGTCGTGCTGGCCAATGGCGAAACGCTGCATTCGCATGACGTCGAAGCGGGTGACATCTGGCGTGCCTGCACCGTGAAAAAAGCCCCGATTGAAAACTGGATTCAGCTGGCCATGGATCGTCAGCGCCTGACCGGGACCGAGGCGATCTTCTGGCTGGACGCAAACCGTGCGCATGATGCCGAGCTGATCAAGTACGTCACTCCGGTGCTTGAGGCAGCGGGCGTGGCAGACAAGTTCCTGATCATGGCCCCGCGCGAAGCAACCCGCCAGTCGCTTGAGACCATCACCGCGGGCAAGGACAGCATCGCCATCACCGGCAACGTGCTGCGGGATTACCTGACCGACCTGTTCCCGATCCTCGAGTTGGGCACCTCGGCCAAGATGCTGTCGATCGTCAAACTGATGAATGGCGGCGGCCTGTTCGAAACCGGCGCCGGCGGCTCGGCACCGAAACACGTCCAGCAGCTGGTCGAGGAAAACCACCTGCGGTGGGACTCGATGGGTGAGTTCTGCGCCCTGGGTGAATCGCTCAACTTCCTTGCCGATAGCCAAGGCAACGCCAAGGCAGGTGTTCTGGGTGCCGCAGCCGAGGCGGCAACGCAGGGCATTCTGGACAACAACCGTTCGCCCAGCCGCAAGGTGGGTCAGCCCGACAACCGCGACAGCCACTATTGGTTTGCACGCTATTGGGCCGAAGCGCTGGCCGCACAGGGTGATGACGCCGGATTGGCGGCTGAATTTGCCCCGGTCGCAGCCGAACTGGCCAGCAAGGAACAGCAGATCCTGTCTGAACTGGCAGCAGCGCAAGGTGCGGCGGCGGATCTGGGTGGATACTATCACACCGACCCGGCCAAAGCCGCGCAGGTCATGCGCCCCAGTGCAACGCTGAACGCGATCATCGGGTAACCGAACGACAAGGCCCGGCCGTAAAACCGGCCGGGCCTTTCAATTTTACCGCGACCAAGAATTTCACCGGCCCCCGGCCGCGCCCCGAACCGGTTTTCATTGCATTTCCCGTAACTTGTGATAACACGAGCCATGTTGGTTCGTATCATTTTAAGTTTTTGGTCATGAGTATTCCACGAACGGGTCATGCGTTTGCGACGGCACCCAGAGCCTGCCCGGGCCGGGTTGTCTTTCACGACACTGACGTTACGCAATTGGCGGGCCGTTTTGTGGCCTCCGTCATTGTAATGACACGAAGAATCTCGAACTATTGTCTGCAACATCTTCCCGAGGCGGAAGAGTAACACCCTGACGCCTGCGCTTTCTCTGCGCGGGTCAAAGGGCGTTTGCCAAAAGGATGTTAAGATGGGGAATACGAGGAAAGGCGGTGGTGCCGCGACGGTATTGTGCGTGCTGCCCGCGCTCTACCTGATCGCGATTGTCGCCTATGCGCTGATGAATTCCGCCGAATACGCATCGGGCACCGCGCGGTTGGCGCGGTATGTCGTGGTACCCGGCCTTCTGGGGCTCGGGCTGCTTTTTGCCGCGCTGCGGATGGGCCAGGAAAATCGTTTGGTTGTCGGCATTTGCGCCTCATCGCTGTTGGCGGCCCTGTTCGGGTTCGAAGCTTACCTGACGGTCAAATCCCTGCCGGGTCGGTTGGGAATGGTCGGCATCGTGGGCGAAGGGCAAGAGACCGATCGGTTTAGGCAGAACATCCCGCCAACCTATACCGTCAAGCGCCTGAATAACGAACGCGGCCTGACGTCGATGGATGCCGCCATGCTGTCGCCCCTGACAGGCAGCGACATTTTCCTGTGCGCGTTGAACGGGCGGCCGGTGTCCTATTCGCCTGACCGCTATGGTTTCCGCAATCCCGACGCGGTGCATGACCGGCCAACCGAGATTCTGTTGCTAGGGGATTCCTTTGCCGAAGGGTTCTGCCTGGAAGAGGGCGACGACCTGGCCAGCAAACTGCGCAATCATGTGCCGGGGTTGATCAATACCGGGCATCGCGGTGCCGGACCAATGTACGAGCTGGCAATCCTGGGCCGCTATGGGCCCAAGTTCCGGCCCGATGTCACTGTCATGGTGTTTTTCTCGGGCAATGACTGGAAGAACCTGGGCCGCGAACAGAATATGCCGTGGCTGGCAACCGCGCTGGACCCGGATACAGATTTTGGCCCGATTGACCGTTCGGACCCCGAAATCGACATTGCGCGGGACAAGTTCGCGCAATGGTGGGGTGGAACCACGCTGTCCTGGCGCGACTATCTGCGCAAGCAGCGGGTCGTGCGCAACTTTTTCGCATTGCAGAAAACGGCCGAGATCCTGGGCCTGCATTACCCCAAGGCGGCGGACCCGCTGCCGGTCTACGACGACGTTCTGAAACGGGCCGCTCAGATCGTTGGGCAATGGGAAGGTGAACTGGTCGTGGTGTTCATTCCGCCCGTCAGCCGCTATGTCGGTGTGTTGCCGCAGGACTTTGTCCACGACCCGTTGCGCAACCATGTCAAAAAGGCAGCCGATGCTGCCGGGCTTCAGGTCATCGACCTGACCGAGGTTTTCGAAGCGCAGGACAACCCCCGGTCCCTCTATGCGCCCGACGCGCATTTCAACGCCAAAGGTTCGGCGGTTGCAGCCGATGCAATCGTGGGGGTTCTGCGCGACCGGAACCTTGTCAAATAGGGGCGCGAGAATGGAACCGCAAAAGGCCAGTACAGACAAGAGCGTCCAGACCATCGCTGTCCTGTCCGATATTCACGGCAATGCCGATGCGCTGGCTGCGGCGATTGCCCAGATGGACCGCTCGGCGCCCGACCTTATCGTTGTTCTGGGTGATCTTCTGACCTATGGGGTGCAGCCGCACGCGGTTCTGGACGCGGTCGACCGGCTGGCGGCGCGGGGCAATTGCGTTTTCATCAGCGGCAATCACGATCAGTTCTATTTCGACCTGGACCGTGGCGCGCCCGATTTCTATGCGTCGATCCCGGAATTCGTTCTGGAATCGGTGCGCTGGACCCATGACCAGCTGTCGGATGCACCGGCGCTGGCGGAGCGGTACCCGTGGCAAGCGCGCCATGCGCTTGACGACATTCTGTTTTCCCATGCCAACCCCTATGACTACGGCGACTGGTCCTATGTCTCGAAACCCGACCAATGGGCGGATGCCGCCGAAACCCTGCGCGCGCAGGGCTACGGCATCGGCATCTTTGGCCATTCGCACCGTGCCTTTGCGGTATCGGTTGACCCTCAGGGCGCGGCGACGCCGGTCGAGCTGAACCAGTGGTTCACGCCAAGGCCCGACAGTGTACTGATCGCGAACCCCGGAACAATCGGTCAGCCGCGCGGCACCGGGTTCAGTTACCTGATGATCTACCGCGATGGTCCGAAAATCAGATTTGACCTTCCCAAGATCGATTTCGATCGGGCAAGGTTCTGCAAGGCTATAGAAAACGCCGACCTGTCCGCAGGCACCAGGGAAAAGCTTGTATCGTTTATGGAGAAGTGAATTGATCACGGTATTGGTAACAGGGGCAGGCGGCGGCGTCGGCCAGGGGATCATAAAATCGCTCAGGCTGATTTCGGATTTGCCGCTGCGGATCATCGGGGCGGACATGGCGGCGCAGTCGGCGGGTCTTTATGCCTGTGACAAGGTGTACCTGGTCGAAGGGTGCCGGTCGCCGACATACCTGGATTCGCTGGCCCGGATATTCGAGGCTGAAAAGGTCGATTACTATATTCCCGGCACGGATATCGAACTGGCGCTGTGCGCCAAACATCGCGACGAGATCGCCCGCGATTTTGGCACCCGCGTGGTCGTCAACCCGCTTGAGGCCGTCCTGATCGCCGATGACAAGGCGCGGACAGCCGCGTTTCTTGCTGAAAATGGCCTGCCCTATCCAAAAACCTGGCCGATGACCGAGGCGCTGACCCTGGACGATCTTCCCTATCCGGTCATTGCCAAGCCCGCCGTCGGATTCCGGTCGATCGGTGTCGAAAAGGTCGGCTCGGCGCAAGAGCTTGCGGCCTATCCTGGTGATCCGGAACTGACCATCGTGCAGGAACTGATCGGTGATGACACCCGTGAATTCACCTGTACGATCGTCGGGGTGAACGGGCATTTGTCCCCGGTTCTGGCCCTGCGCCGCACATTGCGGTCCGGCGATACCTATCGCGCATTTCCCGAACGCAATGCGGATGTCGAGGCCTATGTCACGGCCATTGCCGCGAAACTGGGGGTCGAAGGCGCATGCAATTTCCAGCTGCGGCTGGGGTCCGACGGTGTTCCGAAAGTGTTCGAGATCAACGCGCGGTTTTCCGGCACGACGCCGTTTTGTTCGCAGCTTGGGTTCAACCCGGTCGAGTTCTACATCAAGCATGATCAGGGCATCGGTTATGCACCGGAAATCGCCTGGGACCGCGCCGTTCTGCGATATTGGAGCGAGCTTGTTTTGCCGCGCGCGGCGCTGGATCAATTGCAGTCAACGGGTGAGCTTGCGCCCGAGCCCGGCGCGCAGTTCAGCCTGTATGGCGCGGGGTCATGAAAGTCGCGCTGACCGGCGGCAGCGGTTTGCTGGGCCGGCATTTATGTGCCCTGTTGTCCTCTCGCGGGATTGCGCAGGCGCGGATTGACCGCGCCGATTGGGACTTGCGCGACTGGAACAGCGACGCAAGGTTCGACACGGTGACCGATGGTGCAGATGTGTTCGTGCATTGTGCGGCCCTGATCCCCGGCGGTCACAGCGCCGACCCCAGCGCTGCATCGCGGGACCTGTATGACATCAATGTCAGGGCCACCGTGAATATTGCGCAATGGGCAGCGCGCCGGGATATGCACCTGATTTTTGTATCCAGCGGGTCCGTATACAGCGACCCCCACGCGACCGCGATACCCGAGACCGCACCGGTTGGACCGGGGCCGCTGGGCGGTGAATATGCAGCCACCAAGCGGATGGCGGAAATGGCGGTGGTGGAACTGGCTGTGTCGGCGGGGTTGCAGGCCACGATCCTGCGCCCTTCGTCGCTGTACGGATATGGTTTGCCGCAGGACAAATTCCTGATCCGCATGCTGGCCGATGCCGAGGCGGGCGCGCCGGTAACAGTGACCGGCCCCGATAACAGTATCGACTTTGTTCATGCCCATGACCTGAGCCGAGCGATCGTGCAGGCGGCCGAACACCGCGCAACCGGGGTATACAATATCGCCGGTGGCGGCGCGGTTCGGCTGCAGGACCTCGGCCAGACTATTGTCGCGCTTGGAACCGGCCAGCCGGGGCGCTTGATCATCCATCCGGGCAATGAGGCGCCGTTTACGCGGTTCGCCCTGGATGACAGCGCCGCGCGCGCCGCGTTTGGTTACAGCCCGGCCCTGTCCTTGCGGACCGGGTTGGAAATGACGCGTGGCCGGGCGGTCAATCCGCCCGCGCGCTGACCTGCCCGGTCAGTTGGTCAGGCTGGGCTCGGGGCAGGATACATTGTCCGGGGCAAACTGCATCTGGTCCACAAAGCTTTGTTCGATGTCGAACGTGCCTAGCCCGAGGTCTTGCAGATACCCGGCGACGGTCGAGGCAACGACATAATTGCCGATTTCCTGCAAGTGATGATCGGGGCTGCCGAACAGGTCGGTTACCGGTACGTCCATCCGGTCTGCAGCAGCCTGGATAGATGGTGCAAGATCGAACCAGGTGAATCCGTCGGCGTTTGCGGCCTGGTCAATCAGCCCCCGCACGGCGTCGCTGTACCCGACCGGGTCCGACCGGAAGGTCACGTAGTCTTCGCCGACGAATTCCGAGATGCTGGGCAGAGAAAACACGATCAACTGCGCGCCATTTGCCTGAACCGCATTGTTGAGGTCGCTCAGCGATGTCAGGAACAGGTCCGTTTCGGTTTCGGTTGGTTGCGACGGATACAGGTCCTGGTTCATCAGCATTGATTTGAAACGCATCATCAGCTTGCCGACATACAACGTCGCGACCTTGCGCATGACCTTGTTCGCAAAGGTCCCCCGCTGGCCCAGCGGCACGGGGTTTTCCTGCCATTTGCTGAACGTGACATTGTCGATCAGGTCGTTGCTGTTGAACACGAACAGCAAAACCGTGTCATGCGCATAGTTGCCCTGGAATTCCTGATAGGTCGCGCCGTGTTGCAACGTGCCATGCCCGCCAGTGCCCAGGTTCATGAACTGGTTGTCTGCTGACCAGCGGCTGAGAAAGGCAGGAATGGTCTCGGTCTCGTCGGACAGGGTGCCGCGAATGAAGGAATCCCCCAGGACCGGAACAGGCGCTTTGCCGTCTTGTGGCTCGGCAGGGCCTCGGAACCCAAGCTCGTTATAGGTATGATAGGACGCGATATCGTTGCGGTATTCGAAATAGGATTGCTGCGGGCGTTCGCGCGAGAAAACCCGTTCGTTCGCATCCAGCCGGTTGGGTCCACCGGTGCAGAAATAGACGCCCTGGCTTTGCAGCGGCACATTAGCAATCTTCCGGCTGGCATGTGGTTCAAGGTTAAGCGGGTCGAAGACCCGCAGGAATACCTCGATGCAGATCAGCCCGATAACGCAGCTGAACAAGACCAGGAACACGTTTTTGAGCACTGAGAACCACCCCTATTCATATGGTGTGCTTGATAGAAACCTAGATGTCGGTGGCCTGCGAGGCAACGCAAAGCTGCACCTGAAAAGATAGATGTTGCCTACACTGCATGCCTTGTCAGCACCAGCCCTGCCAGACCGGGGCGGGCGGGGGCCGCCGGACCTGGCACCAAAGCGGCGATCGGGGATCGGCAAGGATCGGCAGAAGGTGAATTAAGCATTTGGTGTCGCGGGGAAAACTTGGCATTATGCGGGGCGGGCCCATCCGCGCAAGCGATGCGATGGGCCCCCTGTTTGCCTTGGGTTTTGAGAGTGTCATGCGTTTTTCGAATTGTTCCCTTTCACGATACAATCACTGGATTTTTGCCGGTTTTCTGGGCGCATTGCTGACCGGTCCGGCTTGGGCGGAAAACCAGGGCGACACGGATGTCGCCTTTCCCGGTGCGCAAGGCTATGGCAAATATGCAACCGGATGGCGCGGCGGCGAGATCCGCTACGTCACCAGCATTGCTGATTCCGGCCCCGGCAGCCTGCGCGACTGTGTTCAGCACGATACGGCCGGACGGGTCTGCGTGTTTGCCGTGTCAGGCACGATCGAGGTCGATGAACAGATCAGGGTCTCGCCCAACACGTATATTGCCGGTCAAACCGCGCCCGGTCTGGGCGTGCAGCTCAAGGTGGGCAAGGTTGGCACCTCGGCGCTGATGATCTTTGAATCTCATGACGTTTTGCTGCGCTATATGAAATTCCGGCCCGGCCCCAGCCTGACCCGGTCGCCCTCGGTGGATGGGCTGATCATCGAAAGCAGCTCGAACGTCTATATCGACCATGCGTCCATCGCCTTTGGTGTTGACGAAAATATCAGCATCGGCACCGAAAAGATGGGCAGCGTGGATATTACCATCGCCAATACGATTGCCGCGTTCGGGCTGGACAAATCCTCGCATAATGAACGGCGCCATTCGAAAGGGGCGCTGATCTGCGCCAAGGACGGCCCGAATTCCGATTGCGGGCGGATCACACTGGTTGCGAACCTGTTTGCCCATAACAGGGACCGCAACCCCGATATTTCCGCGACGCCAGAGGGGCCTGTGGATGTCGTCAACAACGTGATTTACGATGCGACCTCGCAGTTTGGCGAATTCCGCAACCTGTATGGTCACAGCTGGATCAACTATGTCGGCAATGTCATCCTGCCGGGTCCCAGCACCCGGGACCGCAACCGCCCTGCCGCGATCGAGGCTTTTCCGGTCGAGCCGGGCAACAAGCTTGAGATTTACGAACACGACAACCTGTATCTGGACAATCGGCTGGACATATTGTGCGACCGCTCGGTCAAGGGGCGTATCGTCGACGAGGATGCGGTGAAGCAACTGGTCGACAGCCCGGCCTTTGACCTGTCGGTGGACCCGCGCCCGGCGTCGGATGTGCTGGATCACGTGCTGAACACGGTTGGCGCCCGGTTCGGACCGGACGGAGAACTGGACAGCCTGGACCGGCTGGTGATCGAAAATGTCCTTCGATGCGACGGTCACCGGATTGACCACCCCGACGAGGTCGGCGGCTGGCCGGACCTGCCCGAGCTGCGTGTCGAGAACGACCGCGACCTGGACGGGATGCCCGATGACTGGGAAACCGCGCGCGATGGGCTGGACCCTGACGATCCAACGGATGCGTGGCAGGACCGCGACGATGATGGCTGGTCGAACCTTGAGGAATACCTGAGTGTCCTGGCCGGGGATATTCAGGCCCAATAGGGCCGACCGGTCAGGTCATCCATTCCTTGTGCCAAAAGCTGTACATCAGCACGAACCACAGGTGGGGGCCCCAGTTGCGGTCTCCGTCCAGATGTTCGCGCCAGCGCCGCTTCAGCACTGTGGGTTCAAAAATTTCGGTGACGCTGTCATTGGTGTCAAACACGCTTTGGGCAACGTCCCGCAGCGGACCGCGCAGCCATTCATTCATGGGCACGCCAAACCCCTGTTTGGGCCGATCATAAAGCTGTTTCGGGATGCGTTTGTCCACCAGCTGCCGCAGCGCGACCTTGCCGACGGTCCCGTCATAGCGCAGCGCGCCGGGGGACCGCCACGCGGCGGCGACGACCCGGTCGTCAAGCAATGGCGCCCGCACTTCCAGCCCGACCGACATCGACGCCCGGTCGACCTTTACCAGAATGCCTTCGGGAAGATAGATGCCTGAATCCAGCATCATCATGGTGTTCACGTCCGTCAGCCCCTCGGGCAGGTCACGGGTCAGATAGGCCCCTTGGGCGTCGGGGCTGTCACACAGCCCTTCGGGGGGTGTCCACAGGCTGAACATCGAATTGTAACGGCTGCGCAGGTCGGGATGCTGGACGATATCGGCAACCTTGGACAGCCTGTCGGGCGTAAGCTGATCGCGCAGCGATGACGGCAAGACCGGTCGCAAAGCTGCCAGCACGGCCTTGCTGACCCCACCGGGCGCGGCGGCCAGCGCGGCGGCTGCGGGGCGCGGCAATTTGCGGGCCAGCCGTTGCATGGCCAGCATCCGCGCATAACGTTCATACCCGCCAAAGGATTCGTCGCCACCATCCCCGGACATCACGACCTTGAGCTGTTCGCGCGCCAGTTGCGAAACCAGCAGCGTGGGAATGGCCGACGGGTCGGCAAACGGCTCGTCATAGACCTGTGGCAGGCTGCCAAGCAGGTCAAAGGCCATGCGCGGCGTCGCGGTGACCTCGTGGTGATCGGTGCCCAGATACGAGGCGATGGCCGCGGCATGGTCGGCCTCGTTGGTCTGGTTGTCTTCGAAGCGGACCGTAAAGCTGGTGACCTTGGACGGGGCCAGTTCCTGCATGATCGCGGTGATCAGCGTCGAATCGATGCCACCCGACAGAAAGGTGCCCACGGGCACGTCGGCCACCATGCGATCCTGTACGGCGCGCGACAGTTCGGCTTCGATCGTGTCCAGCGCCTCGGTCGTGTTCGTGAACGGGTTGGCCAGGCCGTCGGCCGCGCATTGGCGCAGGTCCCAGAAGGTTTCAATGCTGTCGGTCAGGACGCTGGCCGAGGGCGGGGGGGCATCCAGCTGTATCTCGATCAGCGCACCGGCAGGCAGCTTGATGACGTCGGCATAGATCGACAGGGGCGCCGGGACAAAGCCGAACCGGACATATTGGGCCTGGGCCTTTCGGCAGGCCTGCGGCGTGCCGAAATCGGCATGCGCGCGCAGGGCTTTCAGTTCCGACCCAAACAGCAGCGTTCCCGATCTGAGACCGACATACAGCGGCTTTTTGCCAAGGCGGTCACGGGCAAAGACCACGCGGCGCAATTTGCGGTCATAGACCGCAAAGGCGAACATGCCATGCGCATGGGCCAGTGCCTCGCGGATGTCCCACTGATCCATTGCGGCCAGCAGAACCTCGGTATCCGACGTGCCGCGGAACGCGACCCCCATATCCTGCAGCTTTTGTCGCAGGTCGAGAAATCCGTAGATTTCCCCATTATAAACAATCGTATAGCGCCCGCTGGGCGATGTCATGGGTTGTGCGCCGGTCTCGGACAGATCGACGATGGACAGCCGTCGATGCCCCAGCGCAACGCCCGCGTCCGGGTCCACGAATAACCCTTCGGCATCGGGCCCGCGATGCAGGATGCTGTCGCACATGGTCTTGAGCATGTGACGGCCCTGGTCCGCTGCGACCGGTTGAAACGCGAGAAAGCCTGCAATGCCACACATGTTCGGGGTTCCTTATTCAGCTTTCACGGTGACGGGCTGCCTGTGATCGGCGGCGGCGCGGGCCAGGACCAGGTCATAGGCATCCGCGATGGCGGTCAGTGAATAATGCCGTGCGACGCGGTCCCGCGCGGCCTGGCTTTTTTGGCGAAACACGTCCTCGGGCCATTGGGCGGCCTTGATCATCGCATCGGCCAGGGCCTGCGGGTCCCGCATGGGCACGACATAGCCGCAATCATCCACGATCATGGCCGCGTCGCCGACATCGGTTGCAAGCACCGGCCTGCCAAAGCTCATCGCCTCGGCAACCACGTTGGGAAACCCTTCGGTGCGCGACGACAGGACCAGCGCGTCAATTCCGTTGTAGAACGCGGACATATCGCGCAGGTCGCCGCACAGGGTAACGCTGTCGGTCGGGATGCCGGCCTCGGCCATCATTTGGGTCAGCGCCGGGTTGTCTGCGCTGACGCCGTCGCCCGCAAGCACCGCGTGCAGGTCAGGGATGACGCGGCGCGCGCGGCTGAGGGCCTGAAAGAACGTGCCGAAATCCTTTTGCGCGTGAAACCGCGCCGCCAGTCCCAGGGTCCGTACCGGGCCGGGCCGGGGCTGCGGCGCATCCGGCAGAATGAACCCGTTCGGGATCACGACCGACCGGGTGTCCGAAAAGCCGAACTTTTCATGCTGGGTCAAGGCGCGGGTCGAGTTGTAGATGATTGCGTCGCTCAGGCCCGACAGGACTTTGGACAGCCAGACCGCTGCCCGCGTGCTGCGCGTAAAGGATGCCGGGTCATCCAGCGCCTGACGCACCGTCCAGACCACCGGCGGACGGCTCGGTGCCAGAAGGCCAGCAACCAGCCCGACGACCATGGCGTGATACATCCAGCACAGCACCACGTCGGGCTTGTGCGTCCGGATCAGCTTGCGGATTTGCCAGATCGCCCGTGGCAGTGATGCAGGCGACGTGGCCCGCAGCGAGATATATTCGACCTTGTCATTGGCGGCCATCAGGCGACAGCGGTCCGACACTTCGGTCAAGGCGATGACGACGGCGCGTTCTCCGGAATTGGCCAAAAGGCGCGCCAGCATCGCCTGCGCGCCGCCCTGCCCGGAAAAATCGGTGGTGACGTGCAGGATCATGACGCCTGGCCTGCCGGGTTCAGGGGGGTGCCGCAACGGCGGGGATATGCGGTCATGGCCGTCACCATCCTGTGCTTACTGGCCCGCAAGCCGGGTTGCGCTGGCCCGGTTTCCGACATCCACGACCGCCTGCGCCAGGCGGGCGACCTCTTGCTGCGACCGGGCGGGGTCGACCAGGAAGGCCAGGCTTGTTTCGCCAAGCTCATGCGCAACCGGCAATGGCGTGGCCGGGGCCAGCCCCCGATCATGAAACGTCTTTTCGCGGTACATTTCCGAACAACTGCCGGAAAAGGCCGGGAAACCGGCATCGCTGATTTCCGCGATGATGCGATCCCGGCTCCAGCCCGGGGCCAGGGCCTCGGGGCGCACAAAGGCGTAGAACCGGTAATAGGCATGGGTGATGTCATCGGAGGGCATCGGAACACGAAAGGCGGGGCAGGTCGACAGCGCGCCATGCAGCAGATGCGCATTGGCCGTCCGATGTTCGCGCCAGGCGTTCAGACGTTGCAACTGAATTCGCCCGATGGCCGCGGCCATTCCGTTCAGCCGCAGGTTGGTGCCCGGCCCGGAATCATGCAGCCAGCGGAAACCCGGCGGATGTTCCGTGTTGAACACCGTGTCATACCCCTTGCCGTGGTCCTTGTAGCTCCAGATGCGGGACCACAGGTCGCGGTCGTTGGTCACCAGCATGCCGCCTTCGCCGCCGGTGGTGATGATCTTGTCCTGACAGAACGAAAAAGACCCCACGGTGCCGATCGTGCCGACATGTGTGTCCCCGATCATGGCGCCATGTGCCTGGGCGCAATCCTCGATCACCCAAAGGTCATGGGCCTTCGCAAGATCCATGATGCCCTGCATGTCGCAGGGCCACCCGGCCAGGTGGACGGGGATGATGCCGCGGGTCTTTGCCGTGATCAGCGGTGCAATGGTTTCGGGGGTAATGTTCTGCGTGTCCGGGTCGATATCGGCAAAGACCGGGATACCGCCCCGCAGCATGACGGAACTGGCCGAGGCGATAAAGCTGCGCGGGGTAACGATAACCTCGTCGCCCGGTTGCAGGTTCAGCCCGTGCAGCGCCGCGTCCAGGGTCAGCGTCCCGTTGGCGATGGCAATCGCATGGGCGGCGCCGGTATAGGCGCTGTATTCATCCTCGAAGGCGCGAACATCGGGGCCGGTCCACGCGTTGACCTTGCCAGAGGCCAGAACCTGCGCAACCGCGTCGATCTGTTCCTGATCATATACGGGCCAAGACTGCATCATAAACCTCCTGCTAGAGTACCGAACGGACCAGGACGAAACCCTCGGCGGCGGCGCGGTGAACGGTTGCACCCCTTAGGGTGGCAAGCGCGCGCAGGCTTTCGACCGAGCGTTCATGCGGGGCCTGTTTCACCTGGCTGGCAAACAGGGCAAAGGCGTCCAGCTTGCGTTCCAGCGTGTCCGAGATGTCAACGAAGACATTCGGGACAAAGGCTGGCGTCAGGTAAGGCGCGTTCCAGTTTGTTTCCGACAGCGTTTCATAGGCCATGATCGTCGCGGGGTAATCGCTTTGATGGGGCCTGCTGGCGACCAAGGTGGACAGAAAGCTCAGCTGGTGGTCCATGTGGATGTCGCCGGGATGGGGCGCGAATATCAGGTCGGGGGCCAGTTCCGAGACCAGCCGGCCCAGCCCTGCGTTCAACGCGGAATGGGGCAGTTCCGTCAGTTCGGCGGCGGGGAACTCCAGCCAATGCGTCTGTGTCACGCCCAGCAGGTCGTGGGATTTGCGGGCCTCGGCGGCGATCATGTCGACCTGTTCCTGCGGGAACCTGGGCGGTTTGCCCCGCGTCACCACGGCGACATGTACCTCGCGCCCCGCATCGGTCAGGCGGGCGATGGTGCCGCCAACCCCCAGGACCTCGTCATCGGGGTGCGGGGCGACGACAAGAACAGGGCCCTTGCCCGCGCTGAACAAATCCGGAGTGATCATTGCTGGTTCCTTAGTTTCGTGTGCAGGGCAGGCGGTTTTTCCGCCCCGGACCATTCAAGAATATCGATGCAGCGCCCATCGCCGCATGCCACGGTGAACACCTGGTCGTCTATGGCCTGAATCTGGCCGGGCAGGCCGATGTAATACCCTTGGGGCTGCGTGTGGCGCACGCCTGTCATAACGATCCGCGTCCCGTCGGAGGCAAAGGTATAGGCCCCCGGATAGGGCGGACCCGAGGCGCGGATAAGGCGGTGAATATCTGCGGCGGGTTGGGTCCAGTCGATCTGACCGTCCTCGGGCCTGCGGCGGGCGCACAGGCTGACGCCCTGCGTCGATTGCGGCTCGGCCGGGATGTCGCCTTCGGCGATCTGGTTCAGCAACGGCGGCAACAGCCCCGACACCGCGCGCAGGGCGCGGTCATACAATTCGCGTGCGGTCACCGTTTCGGGGTCTACGGCATATCTGGCCTGGGCCGCGATCGGCCCGTCATCGGCACCTTCGCCCAGCCAGAAAAGCGATGACCCGACGCTGGATTCCTGCATCAGCACCGACCACGGAATAACGCCGCGCCCGCGCAGGCGGGGCAGGGCCGACGGGTGGAATCCGATACTGCCGATGCGCGGAATGGCGCGAAACTCGGGGCCGCAGATCTGCGACCAGCCGATAACCAGGATAAGATCGGGTTTGTGATCGGCAATCTGGCGCAGGGTTTCTGGCGCGTTCGTCTGTTCGGTGTACAGAACCGGCACGCCATATTTTTCGGCGGTCGGGGTCAGATCGACATAGTCGGAATGGCGTTTTCCCAGATGCGGCGGAACCGTCATCACGAGGTCCGGCACATGTCCGGCCGCGCAGATCGAGATCAGGGCCCCAAGCGAGGATTCAACAGCGCCGACAAATACAATCTTCACGCGGGTATCTCCTGCAAATCGAAACTGTGGGCGCCGCTGTCGCGCACCCAGCTGGTGGCGGCGTTGATCCGGGCCGTATCGCGCCGTTCGCCGCGAATGGCGACGCCCAGTGTCTCGGCCATGATCCGCAGGTCCAGCGCAAGCGACCGATGCGCGACATACCAAAGATCAAGACACAGCTTTTCGGTATCGCTGAGGTTGGTGTTGCCGCTGACCTGGGCCCAGCCGGTCAGACCCGGACGGACCGAACAGCGATACTGTCCGGCGGAGCCGAACCCGGCAATTGTTTCCGGCAACAGGGGCCGCGGCCCGACCAGGGCCATCTTGTTGCGCAGCACCAGGATCAGTTGCGGCAGCTCGTCGATGCGAAGCCTGCGCAACAGCGCGGTGGCGCGTGTCTGCCGGTCAGCATCCGGCAAAAGCACGCCATCAGCATCGCGCGTTTCCTTCATGCTGCGTAGTTTGAACAGCTGAAAATCTTGCCCGTTCCGGCCGGACCTGCGCTGTGAAAACATCAGCGGACGCCCGACGGATGTCAGAACGATCACGCAGCCGACCGCGAACATGGGAACGGCAACGACGCCCAGCATCAGGCAGATCAGAATCTCGAGGAACCTGTTCACAACACAATCCAACCAGCGCCGCCCTCAAAGACGGCATAACAGAAACTCAACAAATGCGGACGACAGCGCCCGGCTGCCAACTAAAATGCACTGCTTCGCGGGGGGAATACCAGCCCGGTCGCAGGGTATCGACCTCAATCTGTTCGAACTGTTTTCGTTTTGCAAGAATTCTACGGCACAAAGGTCGAATCAAGTGGAAACGGTTTTTACAATGGGCTCGGAGTCGGGATAATTGAGTGGTTGTTTTCAACGATTCGGGTGTTTTGTTGGTATTGTTGTAACTTTTGTCTTAATAGCGGTGCTATCGAGTGGTTGAGTAAAAAAGCAGGGCATCGGGGGCTGTGTGAGCCTTTTTGGCGTAAGCGTCGGACCGGTGAAAGTGCGTTGGCAGAATTTCACTTGAATTGTTGAGCGGGTTTTGACGGTATTGCCAGGAACCTGCACCACCGGAGACATGTGACCCCGGAGGTCTCGCGCCCTGCAATTCGGGGGCCGGGCAAGTGATGAATTAATACAGGGAAGCAAAAAGCGGTGGTGCGGAAAAAACAAGAACGGCAGGGGTCAGACAAGATCGGGATCCCCATGCTGTGGATGGCTCTTAGACGCCATATGCTTCTGATTGTCGGTATTGTGGCGCTTTTCCTTGTCGGGGCGACGCTGGTGCTGAACAACCTCGAACGGCGTTACAAGGCGCAGTCGACGGTGGTTCTGGCGCAGCTGGGGACCCGTGTCAGCACAACCGAGGTACAGCTTGAATCCTTTGAACTGTCGCGCGTCGCCATCGAGACAGAGCTGGACGTGCTGAAATCGCGGGTATTTGCGGCCGAAGTGGCGACCGCGTTGAACCTGTTCGACAATTACAGTTTCGTGCCCCCGTCGGACCCGGAGTCGGGCGAGCCACCGGAGCTGCGCAACGAGCGGGTCGTGGACAAGCTGCTGGCCGCGTACAGGGTGATCCGCCAGGGCGAAAGCCTGGCCATCAAGATCGAAACGGATGCAAATTCGCCCCAATTGGCGGCAGATATCGCCAATACGATTGCACGAACCTATATCGCCGAAAGCGACCAAGAGCGTCAGGCCGGCATCAGCCGGTCCATCGCGTTTCTGCGAACCAGCGTTCAGGAGCTGGGCGAAGAGCTGTCGACCGCCGAAGTGGACCTGGCGGCCTTTATCCGGGGCAATGACCTGGACGACGCCACCCTGCCAGAGCGTCAGCGTGCCGAGGTCGAGCGTCTGGAATCGATATTCGAGGTTGTCTCGGAAGACCCCGATGCCGCGCTTGAGGCCGAAGAGATACGCCAACAGCTTACCGATGCACGGGTCAGCCTGCTTGAGCGGTCCAAGGCCGAGTTGCGGCTGATGCGGATGGAGCGCGAGCTGGAGTTGCTGCGGTCCCGGTATCAAAGCTCGATCGAGCGGTTGAACGAGCTGGAAACCCAGTTGCAATTCGTGGCCGACGGTGCCCGGCAGGTGACCGTGGCGCGGGTGCCGACCGAACCCTACTGGCCCAGCACGACCGTCATTCTGGGGCTGGGGCTGGTCGCGGGGGTCATGGTTTCGGTCGTGGTGGTCGGCCTGATCGAGGCCCTGGACACCCGCATCTGGAGCGAAAGCCAGCTGTCGGGAACCCTGGGCGCCGTGACCTATGGGTGGCTGCCCAAAATCGGCCAGTCGAACCCGTTGAAGAAAAAGGAAAAGCACGATCCGCTGACCTATTTCAACGAAAACCCCAGATCACCCTATACCGAGGCGCTGCGCAATTTTCTGACCTTGTGGTTCAATCGCCAAAGCATGGGGCGCATCGTGATGGTGACGTCCGGTCTGCCCTCCGAGGGTAAGTCGACCGCCGTTGTCTCGATCGCGATTGCGGCGGCAAAAGAGGGCCTGAAGGTTCTTGTTCTGGACATGGATACCTATCGCAAGGGCGCGACTTTTGCGCTGCGGGCAACGGTGCCGGTTCATTCGCTTCAGGATGTGCGTGGCAAGATGCCCCGCCCCGAGGCCCTGTCGATTGAAGGTGTGCCCGAAGGCGCGGTTTCTCTGATGAGCGTGTCGGTGCGGGCGATTGACTCGACCAAGGAAGAAAAGCTGCTGCTCAGCGAATTGCGGGATTCCATCGACCCGTCCTATGACCTGGTGCTGATTGATACGCCGCCGGTTCTGGTGGTGAACGATGCCTGCCGGTTAGGGCCGCTGATCGACAACACGCTGTTTGTCGTGCGTTGGGGCCAGACGCGGGTGGAAGAGCTGAATGACGCGATCGACAAGCTGCACATGCATAATATTGATGCCACGGCCACGCTGATCAATGACGTGAACCTGAGCAAACAGCGCAAATATGGGTATGGCAGCTATTCGTACTACAGTTATTACGGCAAGTCCGGCTATTCGTGACGCGCGATGCCGGATGGCGGGGCCGGGGCCGGTTGCCCGGCGCTGTGCCAGCACGTCCCTGACCGTGCGGTTGCTTGTCAGGGTGGATGGCAGTCTCTATCCTTGAAAGCGACTGCCGGACGGGGCGAGATTGATTGAAACTCTCGCGCGCGTCGCCGCCCGCAGGGGCGAACGGCGGTCGCTGGGGGCAGATTGAAGAATTGGCGCGGGGGCCGGATGATATGGCCCCGCGGCCTTGGAATTTGAAGTAGGAGACAGAAACGTGCGGAACCGTTTCAAAGTTGCCATGACAGCGCTGGCCATGACCGTCATGGCGACCATGGCCCTGGCGGAAAGCTACCGCCTGTTGCCCCAGGACAGGATTTCCCTTCGGGCCATGCGGTGGGATCCGGCCACGTCGTCCTATCTTCAATGGGACGGGCTGTCGGGCGAATACGCGGTGGCCAGCGACGGGACGCTGATGATCCCGCTGGTTGGGCAAATTGCGGCCCAGGGGCAAACGACGGCAGATCTGGCAAATACGCTAGAGCTGAAGCTGCGGCGCCAGATCGGCATGGTCGAGCCGCCCAAGATCGCGCTTGAGGTGGTTGGCCACCTGGCGGTCTATGTTCTGGGCGATGTGAACTCTCCGGGGGCTTATGAATACCATCCGGGTATGACTGCGCAGCAGGTGCTGGCACTGGCCGGTGGCCCTGTGCGACCGCCGATCCAGATCGCCGCGGGCAACGAATTCCAGGTCCTCAGGATGGGTGGGGAAATTCGCCTGCTGTCGACCCAGATCCAGGAACTGGAACGTGAACGTCAGCGTTTGCTGGCCGATCTGGCGATTTTGGAAAATGCCGAGGTTGAAGACGCGGGCGAACAAGCGGCGCAACCGCCAGAGGGGCTGGAAGGTGAGATACTCGAAGCCGCCATCGTCGCCCGCGAAGGCATGGGGCAGCGCATTCGTGACCTTCAGGGTATGCTGAAGGAACAGATTTCCAGCCTGACGATCCAGTTGGAGCTGCGAAACACGCAGATCGAGAATGTCAGCAAAGAGTTGGACAACCTGAATTCGCTCAGGGAAAAGGGCCTGACGGTCTCGAACCGGGTCACAACCATGAACAACATGCTGAACGACCTGGAATCCAAGCGGCTGGACCAGGAAATCGCCCTGTTGACGGCCCGGCAACAGTTGAACCGTGCAGAACGTGACGAGCTTGAACTGGATGACAACGCCCGCTCGGATGCGCTGACCCAGCTGAACATGGTCGAAAGCGAGCTGACCTCGTTGAAGACCCGGTTGGACACGGCCACGAGCCTGCACGGCGAACTGGCTGCGGCCGGTTTCCTCAGCGAAGATGACGTGGCCAGCGAAACCATTATCGCGTTTGCCGTGACCCGCGAGGGCCAGCCGCAGGCGCGTCGCGTCAAGGCCACCGATGTGGTGCAGCCCGGCGACACGATCGAGGTGATACGCTCGATCGTGCTGACCTCGAATTAGGGTCCCGGTATGTACGGCCCGTTGGTTTTTTGTTTCCCGTGTTTTTCCTAGGTAAAGAGTTTTTCCATGCCCCTTCCATCGGATCGTGATGTCGATTTCCTGATCATTGGCGCTGCGAAATGCGCCACGACCTGGTTGCAGCAATCGCTGTCGCAGACACCGGCCATTTTCATGCCCGGCCCTGAGTTGCACTTTTTTTCCCGCGAGTTTGACAGGGGGATGGGATGGTACCGCGACCAGTTCGAGGGTTGGAACGGCGAGGCGCTGATCGGCGAAAAATCGAATTCATACCTGACCGAACCTGATGCCGCGCAGCGCATTCGTGACCATTTTCCCAATGCAAAGCTGATCCTGCAGATGCGCGATCCGGTTCAACGGGCCTATTCCGACTATTGCATGCTGTATCGCCGGGGCGAGGTGTCAAACCGGATTCAGGACCACCTGGATCCGGCGCGCGCGGCAGAACAGCGGTTCCTGTCGGATGGCCGCTATGCCCATCATCTTGAGCGGTTCTATGATCTGTTCCCGGCCGAACAGATCCTGCTGTTGGCCTATGAGGATGTGCGCCGTGATCCGGCAGGCAACCTGGACAAGGTCCGGACCCATATCGGGTATGACGGACAGCTTGAGGCGCCGGTTCAGAAAAAGGTAAAGGACAAGAACACCCCCATGGTGCCGTTGCCCCTGCGCAAGCTGTTGGCGCCGGTGCGGGGCGTTCTGGACCCCGTGCGTCATACCTGGCCGGTTCGGTCGCTGCGCAATGCGGTGGCCAAATCGGTCGAATACCCCGATCTGTCCGATGCGCTGGCTGGTAAGATGACCGAGTTCTATGCGTCGGATATCGCGCAGCTGCAACGCAGATCGCCGGGCGTGTGCGGGTCCTGGGCCGCCGCAAAAACGCTGGAAAAGGCCCGAATCGATTAAAATCCTGTGAAGAATCCGCCGTTTTGAGTTTCCAGCCTGGAAACAAAACGGGTGTGTGGCCCAGTGCGTTTACACGCTGTGGTGGGTGTGGCGACCGGCCAGGGGCACGGGCTGATCGTGGCAAGCGCTGCGAACAAAGCAAAATCGGGCATTTCTGGGGTGGAAACACGGTTCTGAGATGAAAAAAGGATTTTGATCCGCAGGTTGGTGTGTTAGCTTGACGCCATTGATGCGCCATTGGTCAGACTCGCTGGCCGCGCAGTATTTGACGTGTGAGAAGTACGAGTGAAAAGGGGTTCTGGGTTTCGGGTGTGAATTGCGTCACATCGGAACCATCCAGGGGGTCTTATAAGATAAATAGGTAGGTTCCTGCGTGTGGTTTACGCAGGTGTTATGATGAGGCTTTAAGGCTTCGGGCAATCTGTTCTGCCCGGTCTTTGGGTCGAGTGGTTTGGGGCAATTTACGCCGGAGTTCTGAGTATGTACGATCAAGAGTTGGTTAAGCTCAAAGGTGGACTTGACAGAGAAAACCTGGTGGAGGCGGATCGCCTGTTCGGCGAAGTTCGGCCCCGGATCAAGCAGAAGTTCAACGAGCTGAGCGCCAACTGGCGTCTTGTGGTCGGCGACGTCGTGGCCGCGGCCGGTGCCGTGGCTGTTGCGGTTGTCCTGGCTAATGGCGGGGCGCTGCCGGAACAGTTCGGGTCGGTGCTGCTGCCGCTCATGTTCATGTCGTGCCTTGTCTCTCTGAGCCTTCTTCCGATGTCCGGAATTTACAAACGGCACACGCGGTCGACCTCGTTGCGCGATGTTACCCTGATCGTGCGGGCCGCGGGTCTGTCGGTTGGCGCGCTGGCCCTGATGGCTTCGGCGTTCCAGATCACCGCGCAGGTGCCGCTGGCGGTATTCCTGATTCAGTTTCTTCTTGTCGTCCCGGCATTCGGTACCCTGCGGGTGCTGGCGCGCAGCACCGAGCTGACGCGCAAGGCAACATCGCAATCCGGCGATGCGGATGGCAAGATCCCGGTCATCCTTGTCGGAACCGGTGCAAGCTGTGACCTGTTCGTGCGGTCGCTGCGCAATTCGGATTCCAAGTACAAGCCCGTCGGCATCATTGACGATGCCCGCAACACGCAGGGCCTGTATTTCCATGACGTCAAGATCATCGGCTCGTTGCTGGACGCCGATGTGGTGATCGAACGTCTGAAATATTATGATGAACTGCCTCAGCGCCTGCTGCTGACCGAGCCGGTCACGCATTTCGAAAGCGACGGCATCCGCAAGCTGACCCGCTGGGCCGAGGCCAACAGCATCACCGTGTCCCGTCTGACGGGCCTCGAAGAGCTGGGCACCGAAAGCACCGACATCCGCACCGTCAACCCCGAAGACATTCTGGATCGTCCGCAAAAAGCGGTCGAGCGGTCGATGCTGCGCGAAATGTTCAAAGGCCGCCGCGTGCTGATCACTGGCGCCGGTGGGTCCATCGGCAGCGAGCTGACCCGTCAGATCGCCTCGTTCGAGCCGGCCGAGCTGGTGATGATCGAAAACTGCGAATACAACGCCTATTCGATCGACATGGACCTGAGCCAGAACTTCCCGGATGTCGCCCGTCGCATCTATGTGGCCGATATCCGCAATGCCGGGCGCGTGCATTCCATTTTCGAACGTCACCGCCCCGAGCTGGTGTTCAACGCCGCCGCGCTGAAGCATGTGCCGATGGTCGAGCTGAACCCCTGCGAAGGTGTACTGACCAACGTGATCGGCACCCGCAACGTGGCCGATGCCGCGCGGAATGTCGGTGCGATTGCCATGGTCCAGGTCTCGACCGACAAGGCGGTCAACAGCACCAACGTCATGGGCGCAACCAAGCGCGTTGCCGAGTTCTATGTTCAGGCACAGGACCGTGTGACCAATGAAACAGACGAGGAAACCCGGTTCTTCTCGGTGCGCTTCGGCAACGTTCTGGGCTCTTCCGGGTCTCTGATCCCGCTGTTCCAGCGTCAGATTTCCGAAGGCGGCCCGCTGACGATCACCGATCCCAAGATGGAACGGTATTTCATGACGATCCGCGAAGCCGTGCAGCTTACGCTGGTTGCCGCCGCGCGGGGTCTGAACCTGGAAAACAGCCATGGCGAGATCTTTGTTCTGGACATGGGGCGCCCGGTCAAGATCGTTGATCTGGCCGAACGGATGATCCGCCTGGCGGGTCTGGTTCCCTACGAGGATGTCGATATCAAGTTCATCGGCAAGCGTCCGGGTGAAAAGCTGTTCGAAGAGCTGTTCGACGTCACCGAAGACCACCGCGAAAGCGGTATCCCCGGTGTGTCCTCGGCCATCCCCGAAGGCGTATCCGCCGCTCGTTTGCGCGCGACGATCCTCAAGCTTGAGCAAGCCGCCCATGAAGGCAACGATCTGGGCGTGAAAAAACTGCTCAAGGACCTTGTGCCGGGCTATGGCGTCAATGGTCTGCGCTCGATCGACGTCAAAGAGCTGACGGCGCGCCCGACCAAGCCCAAAATCAAGGCGGTTCCGACCGAAAGCCTGGTTGGCGGGTATTCCAAGGAAAACACCCTGGAAACCATCAACGCCGGTCGCTAAAATTTTTGACTAAGTTGTTAAAACGCGGGGCGTATCGCCCTGGTACCGAGTGTCGTGTTTAATAAGGGCTCTACGGAGCGTGTTTGAAATGACGGGTTCAAGCCAGTCTGGCATTGCCAATTTTGCCCGCGCCCATCGCGACCGGATCATCCGGTTTCTGGGGGCGGGGGTCGTGAATACGCTGTTTGGTTATGCGGTTTTCTCGGCCCTGGTTCTGATCGGAGCGCATCCGCAGGTTGCGTTGGCGGTGCAGTTCGTCGTTGGTGTCATGTGGAACTATCGGGTCCACGGGCGGTTTGTTTTTGCAGTCAGCGGGTATGACCGGTTGCCGCAATACGCGGTATCCTACGTGGTGATCTATGTGTTCAACGCCGTTCTGCTGGCGGCGTTGCTGCGGCTTGGTCTCAGCGCTTATGTGGCGCAGGCGCTTGCCTTGGCGCCGACGGTCGTGTTGTCCTATGTCCTGATTTCCCACGTGTTGCGATCCAGACCAGACGGGTTGGCGCGATGACCTTGGGCGCCGACGATCTTGGGAATGAACCGGTCATGGGCGCATCGACGGAGAAGACCGTGACCCGAAACGGCTCGGCAATTTTGCGCATTCTCGCCGGGATTGTCCTGATCGTGATCTTTGCCGCCATTTTTGGGCGGATCATGGGCTATGGGCTGCGTAGGGACGAGTTGATGTTCGTCCCTCCGGCGGCGCTTTTGGGGGAATGGAGCCTTTACAGCGACTTCTTCTACAACCATGTTCCAAACTCGGCGTGGTATTACCGCATCTTCTATGTGTTGACCGGTGACAGCGGAGTGTTGGGCTCGGCCCGGATCGGCCTGTTCTGTGCGTGGGTTCTGATGTCGGCGGGCGTGGGATGGGTGACCTATGCGATTTCGCGGTCCGGTCCTTTGGCGGTTTTCTTCGTGGTGTCCCTGGCCGTCAATGAAACCCTGCTGGCGCAATCGGGAATGGCGGCAAGCAACAATCTGTTACCGCTGGCCTTTGCGGTTTGGGGGCTTGGCCTGTTCGTGACCGAAACCCTGCGTGACGCGCCAAGGCCCGTCATATTCGCTCTGGCCGGAGTTTTGCTGAGCGTCGCCGCCGGGCTGAAGGTCAGCGCGTTTATGTTTATCCCGCCGGTTGCCGTGGCTGCTTTCCTTTTGCCAGGGCACCTGCCGTTTGCCGCGCGATTGCGGGGCGTGGTCCTGCCGGCGCTGGTGGGCGGCCTTGTCGGTGCGCTTCCGCTGTTTGTATATCTTGCCTCCGATCCCGGCAGTTTTGTGGCGCATGTGTTTGCCTTTCATACCGGTCCGCATGTCGCCTATTGGCAGGCCAACGCGGCCAGCGAACCGGGGCTGGCGTTGGGGCTAGGGGGCAAAATCCAGCTGGCCTATGCCGCGTGGTTTGCGGGTGCGGCGCTGGTTGGCGCATTGATCCTGATCTATCTGGTTGTGGTTTCGGGCAGCTTTGACCGGGCCGAGCGCGCGCCCATCGGTCAAATCATGCTAATGCTGGCGGTGCTGGCCCTTACTGCGGCGTTCAGCTTTGTCCCGACACCGGGTTTTCCGCAATATTATATTCAGCCCTTGATCGCGCTGCCGATCCTTGCCGCGTTGATCTTTCGTGTGCTGGGGGTCGGGCCGCGATTGCAGGCCCTGCCGGTTTTGTGTGCCGGATTTGCCATTCTGTTCATTCTTGGCGCGCCGCGGCTTGCGCCGGGGCTGATGTCGCTGGCCAATCCCGCGGGGTTCACCTCGGCGCGTATCGCTCAGGGCGGGCAGGTGCTGGCCGAACGGGTCGCCGAAAGCGAATACCCCGACGGACCGGTTGCGACTTTGATGCCGATCTATCCGCTGGAAGCGCAACTGCCGGTCTATCCGGAACTGGCCACCGGGCCCTTTGCATACCGGATCGCCCCGTTCACGGATTCGGCCCTGGCGCAGGCCTATCGCATGGCCGGGGCACAAGACCTGGCGGCCATATTTGATTCCAACCCGCCATCGGCTTTCCTGCTTGGATATGATTCCGCGCTGGAAGAGCCATTGTTGCGCTATGCGGAAACAAACGGCTACGCACCTGCAGAAATTTCAGAGTTGGATAACCGTTACGGTCAGGGTGTGGTATACTTGAAACGCAAGGAGGCGGCGAATTGACGATGACCTTTCGCCAAATCCTGCTTGCGTGTCGATCAAACGTGCGCACATTTACGGCGCATATGTGCAAATTTGAGTAATAGGTTTTTTGAGGGAGTGGCACAAATGAAGACGGTACTTCTTGCAGGTGGTCTGGGGTCGCGACTGGCCGAGGAAACGGTTTCCATTCCGAAGCCGATGGTCGAGGTTGCCGGCCGCCCCATCATCGCGCGCGTCATGGATATCTACAGCCATTTCGGGCATCGTGATTTTGTTGTGGCAGCCGGGTACAAGGCGCTGCTGCTGAAACAGTTCTTTGCCAATTACCATCTGATCGCGAACAACATTTCCGTATCGCTGGATACCGGAGAGTTGAAGCTGGTGCCTTCGGCGCCGGGCGGGTGGAACGTATCGGTGGTGGACACCGGGGCGCACACGATGACAAGTGGTCGTATCCGCCGGTTGAAAGAATGGCTGGACCCTGGCGAGACGTTCATGTGCACTTATTCGGACGGTGTCGGCAATATCGACATCAACGCCCTGATCGACTTTCACAAATCGCATGGCAAACTGGCGACGGTAACGGCTGTGCAACCACCCGCGCGTTTCGGGAATATCGAACTGAAAGGCGACCGGGTCGATGCGTTCACCGAAAAGGTGCGTCGCCGTGAAACCTGGATCAATGGTGGCTTCTTCGTGTTCGAGCCGGGCGTGATGGACTATATGGTCGATGACAACGAGCCGCTGGAGCAATCGCCACTGTCGCAGATGGCCCGCGACGGCGAATTGATGGCTTATCGTCACGACGGGTTCTGGCACCCGATGGATACGATCCGGGACCGCAACGCGCTGAACGCGCTGTGCGAGGACGAAACGCCCCCGTGGCTGAAATTCGGCGGCAAACCGTCGGCGGACTATCCGGCGATTGCGATCTGAGGCGGGCATGACTGGCCTTGCGGATCACGTTTTCGGCGGCCGTTTTTCCGGCCGCCGCGTCCTTGTAACGGGGCATAGCGGTTTCAAGGGCGGCTGGATGTCCCTTTGGCTGAACCGGTTGGGGGCGCAGGTCACCGGCCTGTCTTTGCCGCCCGAGCCGGGCGCGTCCTTTTACCAATCCTGTGATCTGGGTGGGTCGACGGACAGCCGGTTTGCCGACATTCGCGACTTTGACGCGTTAACGGATCGTTTGCAGGATGTAGATGCCGAAGTGATTTTCCATATGGCGGCCCAGCCGCTGGTGCGGAAATCCTATCGTGAACCGGTTGAGACCTTTGCGACCAATGTTCAGGGCACCGTCCATGTGCTTGAGGCCGCGCGGCGGATGCCGTCGCTGAAGGCGGTGGTCGTGATCACCAGCGACAAATGTTATGACAACCGGGAATGGGTCTGGGGCTATCGGGAAAACGATCCGATGGGCGGCAAGGATCCCTATAGCGCATCCAAAGGCGCGACGGAGCTGGTGGCGCAATCCTATGCGCATTCCTATTTTTCCGATCCCGCCGGGCCGCAACTGGCGACGGTGCGGGCCGGGAATGTGTTCGGGGGCGGCGATTGGAGCGAGGACCGCCTGGTTCCCGATATCATCCGCGCGTGGCAAAACAACGAACCCGTGGTTATTCGCAACCCCGACAGCGTGCGGCCCTGGCAACATGTGCTGGAACCTCTGTCGGGTTATTTGCAGGTTGCCGACCGTATCCTGGCCAAGGGCGCGCCTTTTGCCGGGGCCTGGAATTTCGGGCCGGATGTGTCGGGCACCGTCGATGTTCGGGACCTGGCAGATATGATCCGGTGCGCCTGGGGGGCAGGCGCACCCGTGTTCCGGTTTCCCGAAGATCAGCCGCCTTCGTCGTCGGCGTCGGCGCTGCACGAGGCGGGGATTCTGCGCCTGGACAGCACCAAGGCCCAAACCGGCCTGGGCTGGCGCCCGCGCCTTGAATTGCAAGACGCTATTGGCCTGACGGCGGATTGGTACAAGGCCCATGCCGAGGGTCAGGACATGGTGCGGACCACGCAGGCGCAGATCGCGCGATACGAAGATTTGATGACATCAGGAAAGGCCGGCCATTCCACGGTCGCAGCGCAATAATGCGCAATTTAGGAGTTGGTTTTATGAGAGTGAATTACGGGCAAACGGTACACGGCCAGGAAGAAATTGATGCTGTTGTCGAGGTTCTGAAAACCTCGACCCAAATGGGCCCCAAAGTGCGCGAGATGCAGGAACAGGTCGCGGCGCTGTTTTCCAAATCGCACGGGATCATGGTCAATTCCGGTTCTTCGGCCAATTACCTGGCGGTCGAGATCCTGGACCTGCCCAAGGGCAGCGAAGTGATCACGCCTGCGCTGACATTTGCCACGACGGTTGCCCCGCTGGTGCGGCAGGGGCTGGTGCCGGTCTTTGTAGATGCGGCCGAAGGGACCTATAACATCGATGTCGATCAGATCGAACGGATGATCACGCCCAAAACCTCGGCCATGATGATCCCCTCGCTGATCGGAAACCTGCCCGATTGGCGCCGGATTCGCGAACTGGCGGATGCGCATGGGCTGAAGGTCATCGAAGACAGCGCCGACACGCTGGGCGCCACGATCGACGGCGTCAGCACCGGGGTCTATTCTGACGTTTCGACCACCAGTTTCTATGGCAGCCACGTCATCAATGGTGCGGGCAATGGCGGCATGCTGTGCGTCAACGATGACGAACTGGCGCGCAAGGCCTTGCTGATGCGGTCATGGGGGCGCAGCTCGTCGCTGTTTGTCGAATCCGAGGCTATCGAGAACCGCTTTAACGTTCAGCTGGACGGTATCGAATACGACGCCAAATTCCTGTTCGAAGCCCTGGGATACAACCTTGAGCCGTCGGAAATCAGCGCGGCCTTTGGCTTGGTGCAATTGGGCAAGCTGGACAACAATATCAAGGTCCGCAGCGATGCCTATGACGCGCATCGCGCCTTTTTCAAGCAGTTCGAAGAATGGTTCATCCTGCCGAAACAGCTTGAGGGGTCGCATACCGCCTGGCTGGCCTTCCCGCTGACCCTGCGTGAGGGCGCGCCATTCACTCGGCGCGAATTGCAGATCTTCCTTGAACAGGCAGATATTCAGACGCGCCCCGTCTTTACCGGCAATATCCTGCGCCAACCGGCGATGAAAGACGTCGAATGCCGGACCGATCCCGCCGGGTACCCTCGGGCCGATGCGGTGATGCGCGGCGGTATTCTGCTGGCCTGCCACCACGGTCTGACGCAACCCCAGATCGACTATATGCATGAAAAGGTGACGGAATTCCTGCGCCCGCATATGGCGGGTCTGTCGCGCGCGGCGTCCTGATCGGCCCCTTGGTTCGGGGCGACCTGCGCGCGCCCCGGACATTGGAATTGTCGCTTTTTTAACGCGATTTGGGTTTAGCTCCGTGGGCAGGCTATCCCCGGCTTTGACAAGGCCGTTAGACTGGGCTGCATGTGCAGCACCGGCCCGGATTAAAGGAAATGGCATTGCGTGAAAATATGTGCAGGCAGGCGATTTCGGCCTTTGCGGCCCCGGTTCGGCGGCGATCCGGGGGCAGGGGTTTGTGATGGCACGGGTACTTGTGACCGGTGCAACCGGGTTTGTTGGCTCTCATCTGGTTCGCGCGGCCCTGAAACGGGGGGATCGCGTTGTGGCGCTGGCCCGGCCGACCTCGTCGGTTGCCAAGATCGAGGATGTTTCGGGTGACGTGGCGTTGGAACGCGCCGAATTTACCGATGCGGATGCATTGCGCGCGGTTCTGGACAGGCACAGGCCGGACCTGATCTTTCATTCCGCCGCCGCCACGCGCCTGCCGGTCAGCGAAGCGCTGACGGATCTCCGCGACAGCGTGGCCGAGAATCTGACGCCGTTGCTGGGCGTGCTGACGGCGGCGGCCACCTGCAAGTCGCCGCCCCGCGCCCTGATCCGTCTGGGAACGATCGCGGAATACGGTGATTGCCCGGTCCCATATGCGGAATCGAGCAATGCCAGCCCGCGCGACAGTTATGGCGCGTCAATGCTGGCGGGGACCAAATACCTTGAAATGCTGCGGCCGCGCTTGCCCTTTGCGGCCATGACGGCGCGTTTGTCGCTGACCTATGGTCCGGGGCAGACGGGGGCGCAGTTGGTTCCATATCTGATTGACAGGTTGATGTCCGGCGAAACGGCGCAGATTGGCCGCCCGGACGATGCGCGGGATTTCCTGCATGTCGATGACGCCGTGCGCGCGCTGCTTTTGCTGGGCGATGCGCCGGATTCGGAAATTCCGGTCGTCAATATCAGCACCGGCATCCCGACCCGCGTGCGGGAAGTTGTCGCGATGCTTGCCGATCTGACCGGCGCGCGGCCGGATCAGGTTCAGCTTGGCTCCGCCGGTGCGGCCATCGACCTGGTCAATGACCCGGCGCTGATCAAGTCCCGCTACCCTTGGGCGCCGCAGATACCCTTGGCAGACGGCCTGAAGCAGACCGTCGCGTGGGTTCGAAAATCCAAACAGCTTGCAAGTGTGACAGGACAGGACGCATGACAGTCGTATCGATCCTTATCCCGGCTTTTAACGAGGAAGATAATGTCCAGACGGCCTATGACCGGGTTCTAGCCGTGTTCGACGGGCTGCCGGATTACGAGCCCGAGATCATCTTTACCGACAACCATTCCGAGGACCGGACGTTTGAGATTCTGTCCGACATTGCCAAGGCGGATACCCGCGTCCGGGTGATCCGGTTTTCCAAAAACATGGGATACCAGGCCTCGGTGCTGACTGCGTACCGGTCGGCAACGGGGGCCTGTGCGGTTCAGATGGATTGCGACATGCAGGATCCGCCCGAGCTTATCCCGCAGATGCTGGACCTGTGGAACCAGGGGCATCACGTGGTCTATGGAATTCGGCGCAGCCTGCCCGACGGTCCGGTTGTGGCCGCCGCGCGGCGCAGTTTTTACGCGTTGATCGACATGATCAGCAACGATCACCTGCCCCGGAACGCGGGTGAGTTCCGCCTGACCGATCGCCGCATCCTGGACGAGCTGCGCCGCGTTGATGACCGTTCGCCATATGTGCGGGGCCTGATCAGCGGCATGGGGTTTTCACAGGTCGGGTTCGAATATGACCGGATGGCAAGGACGGCGGGCGAATCCAAGTTCCCGGTGCGGGCGATGCTGTCGCTGGCCGTTGACGGGTTGATCAACCATTCGTTGCTGCCGCTGAGGCTGGCCTCGATGATCAGCCTGACCGTGGGTCTGAGCATGTTTCTTTTGATGGTCGGATACCTGATCGGCAAAATGTTCTTTGGCCAGGACTGGCCGGCGGGTTTTGCCACCACGACCATCCTGCTGTTGCTGTCGATGACGCTGAACGCAATGTTCCTGGGTATTCTGGGCGAATATGTCGGCAGGATTTTCCTGCAGTCCAAGGATCTCAACCGGCCTTTGATCGAACACGATCTGAACCGGCCCGGTGATGCGGGCCGTGTGCCGATGGCGGATGTCACGTCCGGGTCACAGCCGCCCGCCGAAACCGTATCTCGTTCGGGGCAGTCGCAGTGAAGATACTGATCGTTCAGGGCGGTTTTGGCGCGGGCGGGGCGGAAAAGATCGTGTCCATCCTTGCCGCGCACAGGGTCGACAAAGGCGATCAGGTTTCTGTGGCCGGATTGACGATGCCCGAAGGCGGGTCGTATTTCCCCTTTCCCGATGGGGTCAGCCTGTTGACCAGGGCCCAGGGGCCGGGGGCGTCAGGCGGCGGCCAAAGGGCGCGGTTGCAGCATATCCGCCAGGTCATCAGAGACGAAAACCCTGACGTGATCGTCGCGTTCCTGACCAAGATAAACGTGCTGACGCTGACCGCCGTTTTGGGACGGCGGGTGCCGGTGATCATATCGGAACGCAACAATCCGCGGGCCCAGAACGCGCATCCGATCTGGCGCCATGCGCAAAATATCCTGGCGCACCGGGCCCGGACCATCGTGATGCAAACCGAACGTGCCGCCGAAGACCTGCCGCGGTCGCTGCGCCGCCGGGCGCGGGTTGTTCCCAACCCCTGTGCGCCGCTGGCTGGGGTGCGTGACCGCCTGGGCCGGGGGTCTGACCGGCTGGTGGCCGTCGGGCGGTTGGACCGGCAAAAGGGATTTGACCTTTTGATCGCCGCCATGCCGCAGATATTGCAGGCAAATCCCAAGGCCAAGCTGACGATTTTCGGCGAGGGTCCCGAACGCCGCGCGCTTGAGGATCAGCGGGACAGGCTTGGTCTTGGCGAGGCGGTGTCCCTGCCGGGGTCCAGCGCAGCCCCCGGTGCGTGGATGTCAGGGGCGGATATCCTTGTCTTTCCTTCGCGGTTCGAAGGTTTCCCCAATGTCGTGGCCGAGGCGACCGTGTCCGGATTGCCCACCGTTTCCTTTGATTGCCCCTACGGCCCGCGTGAACTGATCCGGCACGAGCAGAACGGGCTGCTGGTTGCCCCCGAAGACACAGACGCCCTGGCCCGCAACGTTGCGCGCCTTTCGACCGACCCGGAGCTGTTGCAAAAGATGCGGCAATCCTACACTGAGAACCAGACATGGCTGGCGCCCGACAACATACTTGCAGAGTGGGACGAAGTCATTGAGGATGCCAGGAACGGATAGGATGGCCTGACCATGCAAGTTGAGGCACAGGATGCAGACGGGGACGTCGGCGGTCAGCTTATCGAGGATCAGGTAGAGCGTCTGGGCCTGGTCGGTGTCCGTGCAATTCTGCGCCGGAACCTGCGGCTTTTCGCGTCGGTGCTGATTGCGATCATGGTCATCGCGGCGCTGGTTTTGATTTTCAAGGAACGTGTCTATACCGCCGAGGCGGTGATTGTCCTGCAGGACCGCAAGGTCACGATCCGCTCGGATCTGCGCCCTATTGCCAACCTCGAAGTAACGCCCGCCGAAATCATGACCGAGGTCGAGATCATCCGATCCCGGAACTTTGCCCGCAAGGTGGTTGAAAAACTGGGGCTGGTCGATGACCCGACCTTCAACCCGGCAGCGGGCGATGCGACGGTCCCGCGTGATCTGCAAGTGGCCGAGGCCACGACAAAGCTGTTGCAAAGCTTTGTCATCACCCCTTTTCGGGGCACTTTGGGTATCGGCATCCTGGCCCATGACACCGACGCCGCCCGCACGGCGCTGATCGCCAATGAAATCGCGCGGGCCTATATCGATGAGACCGTCGAACTTCAACGGCTCTCGGTGCTGGAAAAGGTCGACCTTATCAGCGCCCGGATCGCCCAGGCCGATCACCAGATTTCGGAAACCGAAATTGAGCTGTCGGCCCTCATCCTGGAACATGATCTTGACGATGATCGTCTGGGGGATGAACTGTCGGCGGAAATTCAAAACGGGATGGCGCGGCTCGAATTCCTGAGCCAGCTTGATACCGCCGAGGGCGAGGTCGAGCGGCTTGAAGCTGACCTGGCGGCTGTAAAACTGCGGTTGGAACAACGGTTGAAGTCGGTACAGGAAAGAAAGACGCTGGAACGGCAGTTGGAAGACCTGCACGCCCGCCGCGAGCTTTTGTACCAACGTTCAAGCGACCTTGTCGTTCACGAAGGTCTGCTATCGCCGCTTGCGCGCCAGATCAGCGAAGCCCAGACACCGGTTGTCCCTACCTTGCCCAACAGGAACACCATCCTGGTTGGCAGTTTCGTCAGCGCCCTGGTCATCGGCTTCATTGCCGTTCTGGTGCGGGAAATGCTGGACAGCAGACTGTTTATCCGGCGGTCCGTTCACCCGGCGCTGGGTCTGCATGGCGCCTTGCAGGTGCCCCGTTTCCCCCGCGCGTCACGGTCCGATATGCCGCAATTCTTAAGCCTGTTTGCCGCCAAACTGCCGCCGGATACGCGCGCCGAGGCCGTGCGCCATGTGTTCGCCGTGCTCATGTCCCGGTTTTCCGCTTCGGCGCCGACCAGTTTTCTGGTCACATCGTCGGATGAAAACGACCGGTCGGCATTCATGGCCCTGTGCCTTGCGGTTTCGGCGGCCGAAGAAGGTCTGAAAACCCTGATTGTCGATCTGGATCCGCAATCGCACCAGACTACGGGTGCCGTGATCCCGGCTGAAACCTCGCAATACGGTTTGCCGATCCTTTTGCGCAACGCGACACTGATGGCCCAAGAGGCCACAGAGCTTGCCAATGGCGTCGAATATATCCGGCCATCGACCGATTTTCAGATCCCTGTGGCATTGCTTGATCAGCAAGGCGACCGGCAGGTAATAACCGCGCTGGACAAGCTGCATGACCTGATCCTGTATAACGTGCCGCCTGTTGGCGAAAACGCGGCGCTTGGGCGGCTGCTGCCGCTCAGCCGGAATGTCGTGTTCGTGGTGCGTGATCAGGCGTCGGATACCAAAGAGATCGCCAGATCGATCGAAAAGCTGCGACAGCTTGGGATCGAACCGGAAAAGATCGTGAATCTGGTTTAGGGGCGGCATAGGTGAACGACATGAGCCAGCACACCCTGACCGGACCGCACGACGCCCCGCACAAGGATGCGGGGGCCCGTCTGGAGTTTGCGGTCGTCGCCATTGCCGTTTTCCTGTCGCCTATGAATTATTTTCGGCCGGGGTTCATCTATTTTACGCTTGGTGATTTCTTTATGGTCCTGGCCTTTGGCGTGATGCTGGTGCGCAACCGCGTGCCGCTGCGCCCCTTGGGGGCCGCAACCGGGCTTTGGTTTGCTTCGACACTGGTATTTCTGCTGGGCTTTACGATCAGCTCGGTGGTGAACGGAAACGCGGTCGATGGCTCGGTCGGTGTCCTGCAATATTGTTTTTCCTTTGTCATTCTGCCGTGCATCCTGTTGCGCCGCACCATGGAAGAAACGCAGAAACTGCTGTTGATCTTTGCCATCGCGATCACGCTGGCGATGATCCACGGGTCCTATTACGTGAATGTTTCCAAGGGCCTGAACGAGTTTGCCAGCGCAACGGGCCGCCTAAGGGGCGTTTTCGAACGCGAGAACGAGGCCGGGGCGCTTGCGGCCTATTCCATCGTGTTTCTGCTGTGGTTGCGGGCGACGCACAGTATTGGCCTGATCGTCTTGTTCCTGTTGGTGCCGCCGCTGCTTTACGGGTTGCTTCTGACCGGGTCGAACTCGGCCTTTTACCTATTGATCCTTGGCGTGGGGTTGTTTGTCATCCTCACCGGGTCGGTCCGGGCCACGGCGGGGATGTTCATCGGGGTCACGGTCTTTTTCGTGGCCGCGATTTTGTTTGGCGAGCATTTCCTGCCCGAAGTGTTCCTGAATCGTGTGTTTTCCGCTGTCCAAGACGGCGACCTGAGCGAATCCGGCACGCTGGATGAACGGGTTTTCCTGATTTACGAGGCGTTGGGTGTTGGCAACAGGACCGTCTGGGTCGGGCTGGGTATGGACCAATATGAACACCAAAGCTCGTTGGGGGCGGCGGTCCACAATGTGTACCTTCTGACGCTTACCGAAGGTGGAATGATGTCGCTGATCGGATTGGCGGGGATATTCTGCGCCTGTTATTTCGTGATCTGGCGGTATCGGATGTTCTTTGGCAACGCCAAGAATACGGCGCTGTCGCTGACCGTTCTGGTGATGATGCCGCTGATCCTGAACACCAGCCCTCATTTCTATGGCCGGTTTTGGTTCGTGCCGTGGATGCTGGGACTGTCGGTCTGTCTGACAGGCCGGGTCATCGCAAAGCCGCAGGCCGATGCCGATGAAGCCCCCGAGCAGGCAGTCCCCTGGCGGAATGATCCGGACCTGATGGGTGCCGGACACAAAATGTTATGAGTGTTGGCGGCTGTCCGCGTGACGGGCGCGCCAAAAGGAGTTTGTGCGATTGCAAATGATGAATGATCCCAAGCCATCCAGGCCGGGCGTACGCCCCCGGATTGCAGTTGTCGCAAATCTTACTGCATCTTTGTTGAATTTTCGGTTCGACCTGCTCAGGGAATTGTCTGCGCGGGCCGAAGTGATCGCCTGCGGGCCGGAACGGCATGAACGGACCGAAGCCGCGCTTGCCGAAATCGGGGTGCGGTTCGTGCAATACCCGCTGTCGCGTGCCGGGATGAACCCGATGGAAGATGTGCGAACCCTGCGGGCGCTTTTGCGGGTCTTTGACGAGTTCAAGCCCGATATCATGTTCGCCTATACGATGAAGCCGATCATCTATGGGTGTCTTGCGGCCCGAATGAAACGCGTGCCGCGCATCTATGCGATGAATACAGGTCTGGGATATGTTTACAGTTCGCACAACCTGACCCTCAAACGCCGGATCGTACGCAATGTGTCATCCATGCTGTACCGTATCGCGCTGCGGGGCGTTGATGAGGTTCTGGTCTACAACAAGGCGGACGAGCAAGAGTTTCGCGCCCGTCGGTTGATGGACCCTGACACCAAGCTGAGCATCGTTCCCGGATCGGGCGTGAACCTGGATTCCTATGCGTTTTCGGTGCCACGCAGCGCGCCGCCGGTCTTTTTGATGATTTCCCGTCTGTTGCGGGAAAAGGGCGTGTTCGATTTTGTCGAAGCGGCACGCAGCCTGAAGGCGAAATACCCGCATGTGCGATGTCAGTTGCTGGGGCCGATTGATGCCAACCCGGATTCCATCGGCCAGCCCGAGCTTGACGCCTGGGCGCGTGAAGGCGTGATCGAATATCTGGGTGAGACCGCGGATGTGCGGCCCTATCTGACGGATTGCTCGGTCTTTGTTCTGCCATCCGCCTATCGCGAGGGCATTCCGCGCACCATTCTTGAGGCGATGTCGACGGGGCGGGCGGTTGTCACCTCGGATGCGCCGGGCTGCGCTGATCCCGTGATCGAGGGAAAGACCGGGTTTGTCGTCCCGGTTCGCAGCCCGGATGAGCTGAGCACCGCCATGGCGCGTTTCGTCGAGAACCCGGATCTTGTGGCGCGCATGGGGCAGGCGTCCCGAGAAAGGGCCGAGGCCGCGTTTGATGTGAAAATCGTGAATACGATTCTGCTGCGCAAGATGGGGTTGCTGGGGGCCGACGAAACCGTGTGATGCAGGCAGGGGGCGCGACCGGGCAAGAACCAAAAGATCATTTTGTGCTAATTGATCGAAAATATGAACGGACTTTTCCCAAATACAGGCGCTAATGCGCAGATATTAAAGAATTTCCCTACGGGAATTCCCTAGGGGCAGCGGGAATACGGGAATCCCCTAATACTCAGGCGTGATTTGGTCGGTTAGCTTGAACTCAACTGAATAACGACCGGTGAGGCCCAGTGCCTGACCACTCACTCGGCAAATGACCAGCATATGGGGTGCTGGTCATTTTGTTTTTCAGGGATTGGGTTTGGATGGTCTGCGATTGATGCAGGCGCGTCGCCGTGATGCGGGTCTAGTTGCCCGGCACCTGGTACCCGTAGCTGCCCAAATCAAGCCCGCTGAGCTGTTCAAGCTGCGCGTTGGATTCCGCGAATTCGCCGTCGAACCGTTCGGCGATGGTCCGTTTCAGCCGCGCGCCAAGCATGCGGTCCAGCTTGTCCGGGAACAGGCGACCGATGGGCCGGCTGAGTTTTCCGAACCGCCGAACAGCATTCGGAATTGGCAACAAAGCACCGGCACTTAGCTGATTGTCGCTAAGGGTGCGATTCGCAATCCGCTGAAGAATCTGAAAACTCTCGGACCGTTTCCGGTTTGTCTTGTCAAATTCGCGCGCATGGTCGGTGACCCCGGCAAAGCCGCAGAGCTGCGAAACGAAGGAATCCGAGTCCTGGATGAACTGTTCATAGGTCAGCCCCAATACCCGATCTTTGCCAAACAGGTTCTGGTAGTATTGGAACAGGTGGTGATATTTGTAGAAATCCGGTGAAAAACCCGGCATCCGACGCAGGTTCGGCTCGGTCTGGGCAAGGTATTTTTTCAGCGATTTGTGCCCGCCATCGGTCACGTATTGGCTGTACATGGACAGGATGCTGGACCGTTGTTCACGGAATACGACCAGAACGCAGGCCTCGGGGAACGTATCATACAGGCGGTTGGCAATCAGCGTGCTGTCAAACCCGCCAGAAGCCGGATAGCCCGAGAAACGCTCGTGCGAGAAAACCGGCACCTTGCCGCTATCTTGCGATTTTTTAATGAAATTTTCGTACTGCCCGCGAACATCACCCGCGTCATAGAGCATCGGCTTTGGAAGCACGACCTTGTTTGAAAAGACGTATTTCTGTTCGTTCTCGGGGCTGCAAAACGGCGAGTCGGGCGCCGTGAACAACTGTTGTTGCAGCGACGATGTGGCTGTCTTGTGATAGCCGATGTGAATGAGTACGGGTGCTTTGTCCATTTGGGGCCGTCAGACTGAAACCAACTTGGACTGTACAGGCCCGGGTTGCCGGGATAGGGCCCGCAAGGGTGTCGGCTTTTCGGTCCGGCCCCTGCAATATGATGAAGAAAACACTCGCAACTTCGACAACCCTTTCGAATTCAATACTGGATTTCGTATTCAATCTACGCTTTCGTGCAACGATACAATCCAAGAATACAAAATGATAGGAATAGAAGCGACAAGAGTCGTCGAGTGGCGCGATTTCAGAACAGGAAAGGTATTTGTGCGATTGCGAGTTTTAGGGGGGTTGTTTGCCCCAGGATCACGGAGACCGGATTTGGCCGATCTGCCGGGCAGCGCGTGAAAATATGACGGGACGAAGTTCCAGGTCCCTGATGCGGCGACTGGCCAAGAACATGTCATGGATGTTCTTGTCACAGATCCTTGTGGCCTTTTTCGGCCTGGCCAGCCTGGTTGTCACGGCGCGGGCGCTTGGCCCGGCGGCCGTGGGCGTGCTGGCGCTGGTGGATGCCTATGTGCAGATCATGGACCGGCTGTTTAGGCTTGAGCCCTGGCAGGCGGTGATCAAATACGGCAGCGATGCCCTGACCCAGGAAGATTCTGTGCGGTTCCGCCACCTGGTCAAGCTGTCGGTCGTTATCGACATTCTGGGGGGAATAGTGGCCGGTGCCGTGGCCATCCTGCTGGCGCCGCGACTGGCGCCCTTTATCGGGCTGCCCGATGGCCTGGGCGCGGCCTATATCACCCTGGTTGCGATGGGCCTGTTCCTGTCGCTGCGCCCCACCGGGATCGCGGTGTTGCGGATATTTGACCGCTTTGACGTGCTGGCGATTTCCGACATGGTTATCGCGGGCCTTCGTTTTGTCGGTATCGTCATCGCCTATGTACTGGACCTTGGCATATGGGCGTTTCTTGGCCTGATGCTGATGCACCAGGTCCTGACCGGGCTGGTGGCCTATTTTCTTGCGCTGCAAGAGCTGCGGCGCCGTGGCCTGCTGTCGTTCCTGGGGCTTAAGCTGTCGCGCGCCCTGTCCGACAATCCCGGATTTCTGCGGTTCCTGTGGAATTCGAACTTTAACGTGGTCCTCAGGCAGTCGACGCAGCGGCTGGACATCCTGGTTGCGGGCGCCTTGCTGGATGTGACGTCGGTCGGGTTTTACCAGGTCGGCAAGCGCATCATGACCAGTGTTGTCCGGATCGGTGGCCCGATCCGCCAGGTTCTGTACCCCGAGATGACCCGTCTGTGGGCCGCGCAGGAGTTTGGCAAGTTTTGGCGTCTTGTGCGCATTGTCTCTTTTGCGATGCTGGGGGTATCATTGCTGATTTCAATTCCGCTGGCCTGGAAGATGCCCGAATTGTCGGTGATGCTGTTCGGTCCTGACTTCCGCGCAGCGGCCCCGGTAATGACCATTCTGATGTATGCCGCGATCCTGTATCTTGGCGCGCTGGTGCTGAACCCCGCTTTGCTGAGCATGGGGTTGGACAGCGCGCTGGTCAGAACAACGATCCTGTCCACGGCGATTTTCGCCGCATCTTTCCTGCCGCTGCTTTACGGGCTGGGAATAGAAGGGATCGCGCTGGCGCATGTGCTGTTCAACCTGGTCTGGACCATTGGCTGCATTTTGGCGATCCGGTCATACCTGGCCAAGAACCGGGACACATGACAAGCCGGACAACAGCAACACCCGACAGACATGATTTCAACCGACCTTAACCGAGACGGATAATGCCGAAACGAATTCTATTTCCCTTTGAAGGCGACAACGTGATTGGCGGCAGTCATGTATCGGCGATGAAACTGGCCGCCGCGCTGGATCGTTCAAAGTATGAGCCATATATCCTGGTCCATTACGAGGCAGGCCCCGCCGCGGATTATGCCCGCTCGTTGGGGCTTGAATACGAAGTGCTTGAACAACCGCGGCTGATGTCTCCGGGGGGGCTCAGCTATCCGCGTGATTGCGGGCCGGGCGGCTATCTTTTGTCCAGTGTCCGCGGTTTTGCCTCGGTCCTGTCGCGGATCGGGGCCGATATCGTGCACACCAACGAAGGCCGGATGCATGCGAACTGGGCCCTGCCCACGCGTCTGGCTGGCCGCAAACACATCTGGCATCACCGGCAGGACCCCAGCGCATTCGGGATCAACAAGCTGGCGCCGCTGCTGTCCAACCACATCATCAGCGTTTCGCATTTTTCCAAGCCGAACAAGCCTGTGCGATCGGTGGATGACAGGTTTACCGTGGTCCGCAGCCCCTTTGACTTTAACCCGAACCCGCCGGATCGCGCGGCAAGCCGCCAACAGGTTCTGCAGGAACTGGGTTTGCCGGAGAATGCCATGCTGCTTGGGTATTTCGGGAATTTCGTCACCAGAAAGCGCCCTGATCACTTTGTCCGGGTCATTGCCGCTGCGCAAAAGGCGATGCCGGATGTCCCCGTGCACGGATTGCTGTTCGGCAGTGTGGCCGAAAGGGACGAGCCGCTAAAGCAGGCGTGCATCGACATCGCGGCGGATGAAGGCATCAGCGACAGGATACATCTGATGGGCTTTCGTCAGCCAATCGACGGTTATATGGCCGGGATGGATGCCAATCTTGTGACCGCGCTGGACGAGCCATTCGGGCGGACGTTGATCGAGGCGATGTATCTTGGAACCCCGGTGGTCGCCACGCGCCACGGGGGCAATGTCGAGGCCATTACCGAGGGCGAAAACGGTTTTCTGGTGGACCCGTTCGACCCCGAGGCCTTTGTTGCGCCGATTCGAACCTTGCATGATGACGCCGAAACCCGCGACCGGATATCCGCTGCGTCGCATAAATATGCCAGCACGAATTTCGGCCTGTCCATCCATGTGGAAAGCGTGTGCCGGATCTACGATCAGTTGCTGTCGTGATCCAGGCAACGCAACCGCCGGGGCCTGTTTGGCAGGCCCCGGTCGTAATTGTCACTTGGCGTCGATCCTGTAGAACGTGTTGCCCGCGACAAAACCATCCAGGCCAACCAGCTTGGCGTAATGGGCCAGATCGCTGGTCTTGTTGATAAAGCCCGAATTCTTGAAGTTCAGCGACGTATTGCACAGGACACCAACGCCCGAGATTTCCTTGAACTCTTTCAGCAGGTCATAGAAAAACGGGTTCTGATCCCGCGTCACCGTCTGCACACGGGCCGATCCGTCCACATGGGTCACTGCCGCCAGGCTGGGGTCTTTGACCGCGTGGAAATCCAGCATATAGGGCGCAGGGCCGGACAGGTCGAAATGAATTTCGGCGTCTTCCTGCAGGCAGGACGGGGCGACCGGGCTGTTGCTGGCCCGCCCTTTGATCCGGTTCAGCTGCGCGCGGGTTTCAGCCGTGAAAGGCGCGGCCAGAATCGAGCGGTTGCCAAGGGCGCGCGGCCCGATTTCGCAATTGCCACGGGTCCATCCGATGATCTGACCATCCATAAGAGCCTGCGCAACCTCGGACAGGTTCAATTCAGACACGCGCAGCCCGTCCGTCTCGACCTTGTCGTCGATGAACGCCTGGCCGGAATAGACCGACCAGTCCAGCTTGGCCCGCCCGGTAAAATGGCGCATCGCATCCACGGCGGTGCCGATGGCACAGCCCGAATCACCCGTTGTCGGGGGAATGAACACCTCGCGGAACAGGCCGCTTTCCTTCCAGCCCGTGTTCCAATGCCCGTTCAGACCGCATCCGCCCGCAATAAGAAGCGGGTAGTTTTCGTGCAGGTTTTGCTCGGCGAATTGGCGGAATTTCTGGAAAATCGCGTCTGACAGCTTGGTGGCCAGGTTTTTCAGCTTTTGGCTGTCGGTACCGATATTGAAGAACGGCGAGTTGACGTAAGAGCTTTTGCGCAGGGGGTCCGTGGACATGTTCGTTGACAGGATCTGGTCGATCAGCGCCTGTTCGTCGTCGTCTGCGGGGCCGTTTTCGCCAAAGGCGCAGGCCGCCATCAGCCGGCCGGGGTCTTCGGGGCGCAACTTGCCGCCCGAGATCGGAAATTCCGGGTCGGCCAGCGCATAGAGAAATGCAAACCGCGCCCCCGGAGCGGTCATGACCTGGCCCCGGTGGTGGATATTCAGGTCGCGGTCGATCTCGTAGAAATCACCCAGCGCGCCTTCCCACAACAGAACATAGCAAGGCTCGCCCTGCTGAAAGGGCGACAGGGCATAGCTGCACCAGATATGCGCCCGTTCATGGGTCGAGGAATAGTAATCGACGGTCTTGCCGAAAAAGGTCCGCTTGCCGATGTTTTCCGACCCGGCGCCGGTTCCGAAATATCCCGCGCCCGACGTGGTCACATGGTCCACACCGCTGGCGGACCACCCGCTCAGGGCGAGGATGTCGGGCAAATCCTTGAACCACAGGCTTGCGTCGATGAACGTGTCCGGCGTGACCGGGGTATATCGCGGAAAGCTGTTCTTTTCCGCCTCATAGGAAAACAACAGCGAATTCGACGTGCTGTCGATACCGGCGACCGTGCCGTCATGCCCTGATTTGAACGACAGGATTTTCATGTTCTGAACCTCAATACACAGACCTGTTTACCACTTACCAACCCCGCAGCCGAAGGGCCCGGCACCCGAATCTGATGTGGCTCGCAGAGATTGCCCGCTGGTACGAACCCGGTGGGTGCGAATCGACCGTAATCTTTCAATTGCCAGTATAATTTGGCCGCCGGAAAACGGGCGTCTTGGACAATCATGCAAACCTAAAAACGAATACCGAACCAAAAGTCGCGTTGATCCCTTGCAGCCTAACAGAAGGCAATCGGGCCGGGTAGATTATCTTTGCCCGCAGCGGCAAGTCCGTTCGGTCAGGCCTTAACCAGTCAACGGAAGGGCCAAATCGGCGGGATTGTTCACGGCGCGGGGTGGTGCGAAAGGACTGGCTGCAAGGCCGCGCATAGGGCCAAACCACTGGCAAGGGGCACGAATTCGGCCAATATCCGGCATTGTGATCGCGGTGTTGCAAATTTTTGGCAAGGCGCAGGGGTCAATCGGCTTGCACCGACAAGCCTCTGACCGTTAGTCTGTGCGCGTTATAGGCAGTTATTTTGGCCAAGGGTGTTTCAAGTATGTCAGTGGTTTTGGGTTTGGCAACGATGAGCAACAGCGCAGCGGCGCTGTTTCGTGACGGTAAGTTGATTGCCGCAGTCGAAGAAGAGCGTTTGACGCGTGTCAAAAATGACGGCGCGTTCCCGCATAACGCGATCAACGAGGTGCTGCGGATCGGCGGGCTGACGTTTTCGGACGTCGACGAAGTCGCCGTTTACTGGCAACCCTGGCGCATGGTCGGACGCGGTGTCGGAACGGTGCGCAAGATCCTCAAACGTCCGTCGGCCGCCAAAAGCGTGACCTCGCGCGTGGGGGCGTTGTTCGCAATGGACAACACGGCCGAGGCGTCGACCGATAGCGGCTGGATGGACCTTTTCCGCATCCGCAAGATCCTGACGTCGGAACACGGCGCTGCCGAATTCAAGCTGCGCTATATCAATCACCACCTGACCCATCAGCTATACGCCGAGGCGATGCGGGACTGGGACAGCTTCGTGTCGCTGTCCTATGATGGCGGGGGCGAGGAAAGCTCGACCATCATCACCACCGTCCGCAACGGCAAGCGCGACGCCATCGCCGACCACCGCTGGCCCAACTCGCTGGGTCATTTCTATTCCGCGTTTACCGGTTTTCTTGGCTTCAAGATGCTGGAAGGCGAATACAAGATGATGGGGCTTGCCCCCTATGGCAAGCCGATCTACCGCGACGCGATCTTGCGCGAGGTTCTGATCCTTGAGGATAATGGCGGGTATCGGCTGAACACGGCGCTGTGTGATTACCATTCCGCGCTGCGCGGCGAGTTCCATCCCCGTATGGAAGAATTGTTTGGCCCGGCCCGTGAGCCCGGCACCGCGCCGGATGAGCGCCACATCGACCTGGCCGCCTCGGTTCAGGCCGCGTTCGAGGATGCGCTGCATCACATCCTTGCGCCGGTGCGCAAGGCCAACCCGGACCTGCGCAAGCTGGTGATCTCGGGCGGGTGCGCGTTGAACGTGACCGCGAACGGTACCTTGATCTCGGACGGGACATTTGACGAGGTGATCATCCCGCCTGCACCGCATGACGCGGGATGCGCGGTGGGTGCGGCCCTGGCCTGTATCCCGACCGGACAGATTGATCTGGCATCGGTTCGCAGCCCCTATCAGGGCGCAGAGTGGAGCGATGAGGAAATCACATCGGCCCTGAACGCGACCTGCGAAAAGCCGCAGACGGCGCTTGAGCCGGACGCCTTTATTGACCGTGTGTCCGACCTGCTGGCCGAAGGGCGCATCATTGCCTGGTTCCAGGGGCGGGCAGAATTCGGTCCGCGCGCACTTGGAACGCGGTCTTTCCTTGCCGACCCGCGCAAGGACAGCATTCGCGATGACCTGAATGCCAAGATCAAGAAACGCGAACATTTCCGGCCCTTCGCCCCCAGCGTCGCCGAAGAAGCCGCGCCCGATTTCTTTGAGATTGAACAGACCAGCCCGTATATGAACATCGTCGCGCGGGTTCGCGATGACCGGGCGGCGGATATTCCGGCGATCACCCATACCGACCAGACGGCGCGGGTACATACGGTGTCGCAAATGGCGAACCCGATTTATCACGCGTTGCTGACGCGGTTCGGAGAAAAAACCGGCGTGCCGGTTTTGTTGAACACGTCCTTCAACATCCAGGAACCGATCGTTTATTCGCCAAAGGATGCCTGTGCCACGTTTGCGGCATCCGGCGTCGATGCGTTGGTGATCGGAAACTATGTGGTCCTCAGAGAGGCGCTGAGCGAGGAAAGCCAGGGCAAGACGCAGGCGGTGGCATAGCCCCGGTGTTTCTCAGCATCGACTTCGAAGATTTCGCGCATGACCTCAGGCGGGTTTTGGGTGTCTGGGACACCGGCCCGCTGCGGGTTGATGCGTTGTGGCGCAGCTTTGAAACCATCGACGCGTTCCTGCGTGCGCGGGGCGGGCCGCAGGGCAGCAAGGCCACGTTTTTCTGCACCGGTGTCATTGCGGATCAGGCGCCCGACTTGATTGCCCATATCGCGGGGCAGGGGCACGAAATCGCCTGCCATTACCATTTTCACGACAGCATGACGACCCAGCCACCGCATGAGGTCGACAGGATGCTGGCGCGCGCCAAGGATGCGCTGGAAAAGGCCGCGAATGCCCCTGTCCGGGGGTTTCGGGCACCGCGGTTCCATCTCTACCGCGAGCAACCAGAGCAATACAAACTGATCGAGCGGCATTTCAGCTATGACAGCTCCAGCTTTTTCAGCTCGGCGGATGCGTGTGCGCGGTTTGCGCGCAAGATGGCCCTGACCGATCTGAAACTTGTTCCGCTTTATGCGGCGCGGTTCCGGGGGCGGGGGCCAAAGGTGCGGCTGGGCGGCAGTTACCTGAAATTCGCACCGGGGTCCGTGGCGCGTGATTTGATCCGCCAATCAGGCATGGTCGGCATTGCCCCGCATGTCTATTTGCACCCTTACGAATTCTCGGAAACTGCCGATTTTCAGGTTTCGCGGGCTGATCTGGGGGCCCTGGGCCCGGTCAAATCCGGGTACTGGGCCCTGCGTCAGAATCAGTGGCTGCGGTTCGGCGGAGACCGGCTGCTGGAAAAGGTTGCCGCCCTTGTTCCGCCCGAAGGGCTGGATGGGCGTCTTGACGACTGGATCCTGCATTCATGAAAAAAGGCCGGTCCCCAGGACCGGCCTTAGTCTGTCGTGGAACCGAGGGATCAGTTCGACGCTGCGTTCAGCTTTTCGTTCTGCTCGCGTAGGGTGTCGGTGATGATCGCGTACCATTCACCGGATTCGCGCATTTCGTTCAGGCCCTTGTTCATCATTGCGATGTACTGACGCGCATAGGGGTTGGTCCGGTGCGCCAAAAAGCTCATGGATGACAGGGTCGACACGAACGGGTTCTCGACGATGTCGGTCGAGGTCAGGCCCATTTCGTTCATGGTTGCCGCGAACAATTCAACTTCGAATGCGGCGACATCCGCAGTGCCCGTCAGAACGGCATCCAGACATTCACGCGCCGATTTCGGTTGCACGACGGTCGAGTTTTCGCGGTTGATGCCGACCTCTTCGAGGACAACCATGCTCCACCCTTCCATCCGGCAGATGGTCGCGCCAACCAGGTCGTTGAAATCGGTTGCGCCGGCATAACTGCTGTCGGGCAGGGTGTAGAAGCCGCCAACGACGTCGTAGACGGGGACCGAGGCCACGAACTGGCTACAGCGGGCTTCGGTTTCGGGCGACCACTCATAGGTACGGTTGGCGCAATCCGGGACGGTCCAGGCAATCGAGATGTCGAACGCGCCCAGCGGCAGCAGTGTTTCGAGGTGCGAGTTCCAGTCGTCCACAAAGCTGACCGAATAGTCGCGGTTGTTGCCGGCACGCTGAAGGCTGGTCGTCGCCAGGCGGGTCATGATACCGCCGCCGCTCAGCGTTTCGGTGGTAAAGGGTTCCCATCCGTTGCCTGCAACCATCTTGATCGGCGGCGCGTAGACATTCGAGCGTTGTACGCTGGCCGCGCGCTTTTCTTCAGCGGCGATAATGTCTTGCGCGGATTGGCCGTTTGGCAGGCTTCCGTCTTCACAGGGCAGCGCAAGGACCAGCCCGGGCTCAAGCGCGTTCGGGTTGGAAATGACGTTCCTGTTTGCGTTGAAGATCGGCTGATAGTTCGACGTGCCGTAGGCCGCAATGGCGATGGTCGCCATCGTGTCGCCATCAGCGACGGTATAGTTCGAACAAGCCTCCTGTGCTGCGGCGGCTCCGGCGCTTAGGGTGGTGACGGCCACTGCCGACGTCATGACTTTCTTAAGGTTAAATTCCAACATGTCCACTTCCTCCAGACTATTGTTTTGTCAGGCCGATTGGGGCCTTAGCCATTTTCCATTTGATGACGTAGGGCGGTCGACACGATGTCGCGCCATTCGCCCGATTGCTGCATGATTGCCAGACCCTGATTGAGTGTCTCAAGGATCGCTTTCCCGTCGGGATTATCCTTGTGGGTCATGATGTTAAGTGACTTGATCGCCGCCAGGTTCGGGTTCTCGATGATCTGGTGTTCATAGCCAAGGCGCCGGATGGCCTCGATGGCCAGGTGCGCTTCGATGGCTACGATATCGGCCTCGCCGGTCTTGACCGCGTGAAAGCAATCGTCCGGCGAAACCAGACGCAAGACCGAAACTGCCGGTTCATAAAGGCCAACCGAATCCATATGCGAGGTCGACCAGCCTTCGGGGCGGCAGATGGTTGTTCCGGCGAAATCGGCATAGGTCATTGTCGTTTCGTATCCCGACCCATCAAGGGCAAAGAACGTATCCACGACTTCGTAGAACGGATCAGAGAAGTCATAGGTGTCGCAACGGGAACGATCGCTTTCAGACAGCGCCTCGGGCTGTTCACAATTGGGCTGGGACCAGGGGAAGGTTCCGTCAAAGGCCAGTGTCGGCATGAGCAGGTCCAGGTGCGACGACCAGTCGTTGACGAACTGGATCTTGTAGGCCTGTTCGGGGGCTGCACGCAGCAGCGCGGTTTCCACAAGGTTGGTGTACAGCCCGCGATGGGGCAGCGCCTCGTCCGTGAAGGGGGCATAGTTGCCGCCGGTGATCAGCAGCAACTGACGGTCCGGCATCGCTGCGCGCTCATCTTTTCCGGCGTCGCGGATCAGCGCGGCACCTTCGGCGCGTGCGGCCTCAATTTCGGCTTTTGCGGCGGTGCGGGCCTCGATCACGGCGGTTTCGCTGGCTTTCTTGGCCTCTGCCTCGGCTGCGGCGACGCGCGCCTCGGCCTCGGCAATGGCGGTGGCGGCGCGTTCTTCGGCGGCCTTGACCAGTTCAGCGGCCATCTCTGCTGCCATGCGCTCGGCCTCGGAATCACCGATGGGCTGTGTCAGGCCTGCATCTTCGAGACAGGGGAAAGTCAGCAGGTCGCCCACACGAATGATGTTGGGGTTTGATCCGATGACGTCCCGGTTTGCATCGTAAATGAACCGGTAATCCTCGGTCCCGTAGGCGTGAATGGCCAGCTCGCGCAGGCTGTCGCCGCGCTGGATTTCATAGGTCGAACACGCCTCTTGCGCCGAGGCCGCCCCGGCCGCCGCGGCAAGTGCAAGGCTGGATATGATCAGGTGTTTTCTCATGGGCTCTGCTTTTTTGACTTGGTTCATTGTCTTGTCGGTTTGACGACGGCGATGGAAACGTTGTCCTGATCGGGGTCCGCCTTGGTCTTTAGCGCCCGCAGCAGGGCGTCGGCGATGTCGCGCGCCAGCGATTGCGGATGGTCGTCCAGGATTGTCCCGATTTCCGCGTCGCTGAGATATTGCAACCCATCGCTGCCCAGCAGCAAAAGGTCGTCACCCCGCAGTTCCAAAGGCTGTTCCGGGCAGTCGACCTTGGGAATGGCCGCACCCATAATGACCGACGTCAACTGGTTGCGGTCGGGATGTTGCCTGGCCTCGGCCTCGGTCAGGGTGCCTGCGGCAACCTTTGCGTCGATTTCAGGGGCAAGGGAATGGTCTTCGTTGATCTGGCGCAGCACACCGTCGCGATACAGGTAAAGCGGGCTGTCGCCGATCGAGATCCAGTAGACACGCCGCCCCAGCATCAGAACGCCCAGCATGGTCGATCCCATCCGGAACCCGTTGCCCTGCGCCGCGCCATGGCTGGCAACGGCGGCATTGGCCTGCATCGCGGCCAGCGGCAAACAGTCGGCCAGTGCGGCCTCGGCGGCCCCGGTTGCCTCAAGCTGAGCGTCCAGCGCATCCCGCCAGGCCGTGATGACCAGGTCCGAGGCGACCTCGCCAGCATCGTGGCCGCCCATTCCGTCCGCGACGACGACATAGCCTGCATTTGTCGCATCAAAAACGTGGGCCGCTATCGCGTCCTCTTGCGTGTCACGCTGGCCCGGGTCGAGGACCAGCGCGATGTCATATGCCGGTGTTGCCAGCATCCGTCAGGAATCCCGCCAGTCAAAGCCATCGTCGCAGAAGGCAGTGAACCGGATCGTCGTTTCGCTGATGCGGATGAGGTCTCCGCCGGACAGGGCAACGGTGCTGAGAACGGGCTTGCCGTTCAGGCGAACCAGGTTCGCCTTGCCGCCATGGCCCAGATAGCATTTGCGGTCCTCGGGGTCATAGGCGATCACGGCGTGGTTGCTGCGTGAAATACCGGTGTCGCCGAAATCCAGCTGGATGGCCTGATCGTCGTTGCGGCCGATTTGCATCAGGCCTTCGGTCAGGGTGATGCTGGCACCACGTCCGGGTCCGCTGGTGACAACCAGCCAGCCGACGGGGAAGGTTTCCGGCGCAGTTTCGCCCTTGGCAATCGGTTCCGCGGTTTCGATCATGTCCTGGACATGCGTATCGGCGCGTTCAAAACCCAGAAAGGTTGTTTTGACCCGCGATTTGCGGTCGCTGGCGGGCGCGGATGAGGTCGCAGGTGCAGGGGTGGGAACCTGCGCTGCCGGTTGCTGATCCTGCGGTGCCTCGGCCTGTGCGACCTGAGGCGCGGGTTCGGGGCTTTCTTCGACCACGTCGTCGACCGGCGCAGGTGTGTCTACGGGGGCCGAGGCCTGGGCCACGGCGGCCAACATGCCGTCGTCATCATCCGCGTCAGGTTTGGCCGCATCGGAGGGGGCCAGGCGCAGGGTTACGACCTGATCTTCATCTGTGGTTTCGGTGTCTGCCTGCGGCGCTTCGTCCGTGGGTTCCCCGCTGTCGGGCGCGTCGTCCTGAACGTCTTTTGGCGCGGTGTCCTCGTCAGAGACCGCGTCAGGCGCGTCGCCTTGCGGGAATTCCGGCATCTTTTCTTCGGGAATAAGCTCTTCGGTTTCCTCGTAAGCTTCCGTTGCCATGTTGCCACCGGCAAGAGCCTCGCGCAGGGCATTGAAATCGGCAATTGGTTCGGCCTTGGCCACTTCGGGTTCCGCAGCGTCCTGTGTTTCGGCTTCTTTGGCTTTGCCGGCACCTTCGAGAAGCCGGCTCAGTGGGCTTTTGTATTTAAACATGGTGACGACACCTTTTTGAATTCTATGCACGGGGATGCATTGTCCCGTGGGGCTGCTGGACACCGCTGCGCAGTTGCGCAGTGGCACTGATGAAAAGGGAAACCAGGGAACTCTTAATCTTCCGCGACGGGCCGGTCCCCGTCAGGCTGGCGGTCTTGGGCGCCAGCCTCAGCAAACACACGCAGGCGGAATTCACACGAACCGGTCAGATCACTCCTGTGCAAGCTGCATGACCGCAGCCGTTTCGGCCCCGTTGCGCAGCACGGTCAGCTGCGCCTGGGGTTTGTCTTGGGACACGAGCGTGTCCAGCACGGCATCGAAACTCTCGACCCCGTCGATATTCATCTCTGTCTGCGCCTCACGCAGCAGGACATCACCCATCTGCAGACCATCGGCGCCGGTATCCGGCAGACCCGTAACCACGGTTTGCCAACCGGCCCCGTCGGCGTTGCGCGTGGTCAGCGAATAGCCGTTCGCCAGCCCGAACATCCGAACAACCGGCAGCGCCAGCAGCCCGTTTTCGGGCCGGGTCTGTCCCAGCGGACGGTACCGCGCGGCCACACGGGTATAGCCGTCTGGGTCAACCTTCAGGTTGGCAAGCACCTGCGTGGCCAAAGTTGCATCATCCGGGATCGGGCTGCCGTTCAGCGTATAGATGACCGCGCCGCGCGCGACCCATTCGCCGATGATCCTGGTATCCAACGCGGGATCAACCCCCGTGACCGCGATGACCGTGCCGGTGGGAACCCGGCGCCGGGCGGTGGAAAACGGGATGTCGACATCCCAATGCCCAAAGGCGATTTGGGTTTCGGCAATATTAGCCGCTGTGGCGGGCTCTGGTTCCGTGGTGGCTGCAATCTGGGCCTGCTCTTTGCCCGCATCGGATGCGGCGGCAGTATCGGCTGTTGCGGGTTCGGCCGGGATCACGTCCGGCTCTTGTTGTTGTGCCTGCTCGACAGGCGGTTGCTCTGCGGCCTGATTATCCTGGGTCGGCGCGCTGGTTGGTTCCGGCGTCGCGGGTGTGGCCCCGGCCGTTTCGACGACCTGTTCGGCGGGGGCAGTAATGGTATCGGTTGTTGCTTCTTGCTTGGGCGCATCACCAGTCATCACGACATAGCCGCCCGCAGCCAGTGCCGCGATTACGGCCAGGGCGGCCACGCCCATTTTGCCGCCGCTCGACGAGCTGCTTTGAACAACCGTGTCAACTGCGGCGGGGGTCTCATCCTTGGGAGTCAAACCGGGGACCGAGGCGTCCTTGGCCTGGTCATCGCCCAGAACCAGGTCTGAATTTCCTGCCAATAGCGCGGTAACCACGGCCTCGGCATTTTCGCTTTCGGCCTTGATGCGGGCCTTTTCCTCTTCGTCATCCTTGCGATCCAGCGCGACGATGACCGACACCGGGCGATAGGCGAAAGTGTCAAATTCCACATCGGGGCCCCGGAACATGCGCAGCCAGTCCAACGCCGTTTGCAAACGGTCCGTTGCGTGGACTTCCATCGCCTTGTCAATCGCTTCCAGAAAGCCAAGCGGATAGCCGGCAAACCGACCCGCAAGCGGCGCGTATGGGTCAGTCTGGCCATTGTTGAACGCGTTCAGGCGCGTCTGGCCGTCAACGGGGCGTTCCCCGCAAATGGCGTGGTACAGGGTAGCGGCCAGAACATACAGGTCGCTGCTGGGCCCCTGTTCGGCACCGCGGACATAGAATTCATGCGGCGAATAGCCATCCTTGATGACGCGCAGGGTCAACAGGGCCGCAGACTTGTGCGCCGCCTGTTCACGGGCCGCACCAAAGTCGATCAGGATCGGTTCGCCATTTTCGTCGATCAGGATGTTGTCTGGCGAGATATCCCGGTGCAACATGCCGCTTTGGTGGATGAAAGACACCGCTGACAACATCTTTTCCGTGACCTGAACGATAAAGTCGGGGCCGGTCTTGTTGGCCTTGTCTTCAACATAATCCAGCAGGTCGCAGCCGCGGATAAGGTCCATGGCGATATAGGCGGTGTCGTTGTCTTCAAAGACCTGGTGAACGTCGACAATATTGGGGTGGACCAGGCGCGCATGGTTGCGGGCCTCCTGGATGAACAGGTCGATGATGGCGCGCAGGTCTTCCTGGTGCGCGGGATCATTCGGTTCGACCAGATCGCCATTGCGGCGGCAAAGCGCGCCCGGATAGCATTCCTTGATGACGACATCGCGTTCCAGGCTGTCACGCGCCAGATAGGTGATGCCGAATCCGCCATTGCTTAGGAAGCTGATGATCTCGTACTGCCCGCGCAGCAGTTTGGCGCCCGGTTGCAGCCCTTGGATTTGTGGTTCGTCGTGCGATGCACCGACAGCCTGGTTGTGGCTCATTTCTACCCGCCCATATTACTCGATTTGCGGTATTGATAACCGGGCGACAGCCCACGAACTCACAACCAAATACAACCGCAGGACACTTGAGAACGGTTAGACGGTTCAAATTTGACTTTAATGGGGCCGCCTCATGGCTTCACTAAGGATCGTTTTCGGCGGGTATCAACATGTAGTGATCTTCATTAGGTAGGTCGCTATATATTGATTAACTGGGGTGAAAATTCGGGGGCAGTCCCTGGCAATATCAGGGGTTGGTCAACGAAACAGAAACAATGGGGAATCGAATCCTGCCGGTCCGATTCGGCGTTTCAGTCGATCAATCTATGCGAGAAAACCCTCAGGTGCCGGTCCGGCTGTGCCCCGGATCGACGCTGCTGCCGGCCCAGGCCAGGCTGTCGCTGAGCTGGGTCAGGATGTTGATGGCGTCCTTGACCGGGGCGTCACCGGTCTCGAACTGAAGCAACAGCAGCAGGTCAGTGGCCTTTTCGAATTCGGATGGAATCCAATCGCCCTCGGGGTCGATTTCGGACCCACCATCCAGCCGTTCGGCAAAATCCTCGACGATTTCCTGGCAGCTTTGCAGGAATGCGGCGGGTTCGATCTGGGATGCCTCACGCAGGTCTTCGCGGATGCTGGCGATGGCGGCAAGCCAGTCTTCCAGGATGGGGTTGTTCAGGGGCGGAAGGCCCGTTTCAGCCGTGGCAAGGCTGTCGCTTTCAAGGCCCGGGGCGCCATCGGGTTCGGTCAGGGCCTCAAGGCGCGGCAGAAAATACTCGGCAAGGTCGGCACGGGCGGCGTCCAGATCGCTTTGGCGCCGGGCCGATGCGGCCTCAAGCACATGCTCCGCCAGCTTTTGCCCGCCGCAATTTTCCCAAAGGTCGAAATCCGGTTCCGGTTCCTGTGCCATCGCGCGCACGGCGACCGGGGTTCCGATGGGAACAACCGCGCGGAACATGCCCGACTTTTCCTTGTTCAGCCGCGACAGAACCCGGTCCAGCGCGTCGCGCACCGGCGGCAGGTCGGTATGGGTTACGGCCAGGATGCTGTTGTCGCGCAGCTTTTGCGGCACTTGTGACCACAGATGCCGTTCGGTTTCCCGCCAGGCATTGGTACCGTTCGAGCACCAGATCGCGCAGTCGACGAATTTCAGCAGATCGAGGGTTTGCTTGTACGTGTCGTCCAAAGCACCCGATCCCGGCAGGTCAAACAGGGAAATGTCGCGCAGGGCAGGGGTGTTTATTCCGACCGAGATGAAATCGGGGTTGTCGGCGGCGGCCTTTTCCAGAACGATCCCGGAATAGGTGACGGGTTCGCGGTTCCACCAGCCGACCGTGGTTTCGGGTGTTTCCGAAAAGGCGACGATGACCAGTGGCAGTTTCAGATGCTGCGGCCCAGTCGGCAGGATATCGGCCCCGGCCAACATGTTGGCAAGGCTGGATTTTCCCGCCCCGAACTCTCCGGCGAAGCCGATAGAGACAGCATTTGACAGCCGTTCGGCATGGGCCAGGGCGCGCTCGCGCAATTCGTCCAGGTCCGGCGAGGATGGCAGCGCCTCGGTCGCGGTCAAAAACCGCTCAAGCTGCCGCACTTCCTTTTCGGTTCCTGGAAAATCAATCATTCCGCAGCCTCGGCCTGTCTTTCTGTCTCGCTGTCCGACCCGTAGATGCTTGCCAGTTCGTCAGCGATACGGCGCGCCCGGTCGAAATCGGCCTGCGCCTGGGTTCGTTCGCATGTTTCACCGGTTCCGGTCCGGTTTTCAAGATGGCCCGCAAGCAGCGCCATGTAGTGGTCCAGCACGGTCGTCAACCGTTCCAGCATGTCATTGCGCGCAGTGTCGACCAGATCGTCGCCGATCATCTCGAACTCTTGCACGATCATCCTTTCGGCGCGCGAAACCACGCTTTTGCGCGAGATCAGGCGCGACAGCCACGACACCCGCAATTCGACGGTAATGCCACGGGTCAATGCGGTTGCGTCCGGGCGGAACCAGCGCACGGCGCTGGTATTCATGCGGCTGTCCACCGGGTCGTTCCAACCGGGCAGGGCGCGCAGCGCCGCGTTGCTTTGCATGTCGATGGCGTAAAGCTCGCTGAGCATACGCTGACGCACGACCTGCGTTGCGCCTTGCACCAATTCGCGCATCCGATCGCGCAACGGGGTGAAATTCAGCTCGGTTTCGCCGCCCTTGGACAACAAAGGAGACTGCCCGTCCGGGCCGCGGACAACCAAAGTGACCGCTTCGGCAACCGTATCATCCATGACGCCGCGCAGATTGGCCAGGACATCGTCCATGTCCTGGGTGATCTCGGCCGTTTTCTCGGCGACAAGATTGCGCAGCGACGTCAATGTCTGGTCGTTCTCATCGGCATTGACCGTGGCGCCCTCGGTGCTGTCCCGCAGCGCGCTCAGGCGGACCTTGCTGCGTTCCAGCTCGCCCTGGGCAAAGCTGTTGAGATGTTGCCAGGCCATGCGCATTTGCGCCCCGCGCGGGCCCTCGATCAGGGCCGAGGTCACGTGGCGGCGCAGGTCCGGCAGCCCCGAAGCGACCATGGCGGCATAGCGCAACACCGCCTCGCGGCTGATCGGGCCGGGGCCTTGCTTGATCTCTTGAACGCCGTCCAGATATTGCTGCATCTGTTCGGGATGCGCGCGCAGCCAGGCCAGAACGTCGTCATGGTTGACGCCGGTCTCATCGCCGGTCAGGGCGAAATGGGCCCATTGGGCGCTGCCCATCAACACGTCGATATCCGAATTGCCAAGCGCCTTGTGCAACCCGTCAAGGACATCGGCCTTGACCTTGTGGCCGTCCTCGGCCCCACCGCCCAGTTCATCAACGCGGTTGATGAAAACGACGATCTGGCCCAGTTCCAGCGCCTGCATCAGCCGGAACAGTTTCAGGTCGGCGCGCGACAGCGCCTGATGCGCAGAAAGCACGACGACGAAAAAGTCGGATTCCTTGAGATACTGACGCGAGATTTCCTCGCGGATCAACAGCGGGTCATTGACGCCGGGCGTATCCGTGACCGTCAGCGGAAAGGGGAAATGGCCGATGTCGAAATAGACCTCGGCCTTGCGGGTGATGTCGCTGTACAGACCGCGATCAGAACCGGGGTCGTGGCCGTCGGGATCGGTCGGGTCGTCGCCCGCGCAGACATAGCGCGCAAGATCGTCGGTGGTCAGGTCTTCCAGGTCATGATGTTGGCCCAGCAGATGCTCATAGCTGTCACCAAGGCGCAGGCGGGCGCGGGTCTTCATCGCCTCGACCTGCTCTTCGATCATCTCGCGCTTATAGCTGTCTTCGTCATCCGGGAACATGTTGCGCAATTCTTCGCCCTCGGCGATCAGCGCCTGCCACTGACGGTTGTCGAAGAAATGGAACTCTGCCCCGTCGGTCCGCCCCGAAGGGTGGCCGAAATGCATGTCGGTGATCACCGTCGTCCACGGGTTCACATCTGATGGAAGAAACTCTGCCTGTCCGGTGAAGCCATTGATAAGGCGCGATTTCCCGGCCTTGATCTGACCGACAAAGGCAATCGAGGGTTTGAGGTTCGACAGATCGTCCTGAATGCGCGAGATGAACTGACGGGTTTCGTCATTGCTGATCTCGTTCATGTCCGCCGCTATGCGGATCAATTCCTTGCGGTTGGCTTCGCTCATACTCTTTACCCTGACTACTTAAACGCGATGATTATAGAAAAATTTGTTTCAATAATGACGGGAACGCTCATTCCTTTGCTCCCGCGATGGAATTCCAGGCCGAGATGACAGCCCCCAGCTTGCGCGACTGGTGAACCACGGCGGTTGTGCCGGACCCGTCGCGCAACAGGGCAAGTGCCGCGCCCGTACCGCCGGCGGGTCGCATGACGATAAGCTGAGGATGGCCAAGCGCGGGCGCAGTGTCGGCGTCCCATCCCGACAGGTCTGCGCTCAGGCGGTCAAGCAGCGGTTGATCGGGGTGCAGCGGCTGCCCCTGGTCGCAGGCCCCGTCGGTTTCCGGGGGCGTTCCGTCCCCCTGGTCCAGGACGCGGCCCAACGCGAACTTTCCGGCCATGTCATAGAACTGGCGCAGCAACAAGGGCTGGTCTGCTTCGGCCTGGGGCCGGGCGTCGGCCGTGTCGGATACGACCGCGATAACCGGTTCCGCAGGCGGGGCGTCGGGCAGGTCGATCTGCGCGCAGGCGGCCGCGATTTCGGAATAGGTGACCCCGACATCGTCGGCCTCCAACGCGGCATCGGGGCGCCGCGACGTCATGTGCAACGGTCCCGGAGCGGTTGAGAGGTTCGACACAAGCTGCGCCACCTTGTCGGTCAGATCTTCACGGGATTCCGTTTCGAAATCCGGCACCGCACCGGTACTGGCCGCAAATACATCTGTCACGCGCGAGCTGTTGACCTCGATCGCCATGCACGTGCCATCGGACGCGTTGAAGTCCAGCCGACGGGGCAGGACGGTTCCGCGAATGGCGCGCAATATGTCCTGCCTGCGGTCTGCGGCGGTTTCGCCGGGCAGTTGAACTGCCGGTGACAGCCGCGGCGTCGCGGCGCGCCCGATGTTTTCGAGCATATCCACAATGTCTGCACTTGTCATGCCGTGACCCCCTCTGGTCCCGTCTAAACTGCTGCGGTTATCGACCCCAGGCTGAGATGTGATTTCGTCAGCGCCAACCCGACATTGGCGCTGTCCCGACAGATGTAGCAAACCACATGTTCGGGATAGTCCGCGGTTCGCAAGAAGATGTAGAGATGGTCATTCGAAAACACCGCGATTTCCCCAAATCCGGTTGTTTCACCATCCTGTATACCGCTTTCGTTCAGCAGGGTTTCAAAGGCCCTGACCCCGTGACCCTGAAACAGGTTTGCCACCGCAATCGCCAAGGTATCCAGCGGTGCGCCGCTGGTGTCGCCGGTGGTTACCGTTCCCAGCAACATCCCGGTTTTCATGTCCACATACCCGCCTGCGATGCAGCCGGGTATCGTATCCATTACCGCGCCTATTTCAGTTTCGATCGTCATCCGAGCTTCTGCTCTTTCTGTAAGTTATTGGCGCAACGGCTTGGGGCCGTCGCGCCAGATCCTGCTGCCGGTCACTTCGGCCCCTGTGCGGCCGTTACAAGACCAGCCATTCTGCGCTGCCGTTGGCCTTGGTGCCGGGAATTGCCTGCGGCGTTTGCCTTGCGCCACGTTCGTGATGTTCCCGCGCGATCTGGTCGAACTCTTCAAGGAAGGCCTGAAACACTGCGGCCAGCGCGGTTGCGTCATTGGGCAGGTCCTCGCTTGCGGAAATCTCGCGCCACATGGCGGCCGCGCTCAGCGGGCGGTCCGAGGGCACATCCAGCAGATCCTCAAGCGCCGTTGTCTCGGGCTGTGATGGCTGGTCCGCTTCCGCTTTGGCATCCGCGTCTGCGACCATGACCACCTGCGGGCGGGTCAGCGCGTTGCTTTCGGGTTCGGGCTCGTATTCATCAGTTCCGGCCCCGGCCTGTTCGGCCAGAAGCGACGTGATAGACGAGACTGAAACCTCGATATCGGGGCTTTCCTGCGTGTCTTCGGTTGCTGTTTCTTCCGGGGTTGTGGCAAGCGTATCCGACAGCGATGCAATCATCGTATCGGGGTCTTCCACCTGTACGTCATCCGTGTCCAGCTGGGCTGCGACCGAGTCCTCGGCTGCGGCGTCACCCGTGTCCATGTCCGGCTGGGCAAGCGCGGACAGTTCCAGCGGTTCGCTGGCCGTGTCGCGGAAAAACGCCCTGAGGTCGTCATCTTCGGTCTCGGCAGGCGTTTCGGGAACCATTTCGGCGCGCAGACGCTCGGCCTCATCGGCGTCAATGCGTGACCTTTCCTCGGCCTCTTCGGTGCGGCGTTCCACGCGCGCGGGGCGGACCGGAAAGTTGGTGACGACATCGTCGTCGGAACCCCGTGCCGCATCCTGCGGATCAAGCGGGTTCAGCAATTGCAGCGGGGCGCTGTCTTCGCGCGACTCGTCGGCTGCAGCGCTTTGTCTGGGCGGGCGCACAGGCATTACCTTTGCGCCACCAGACGCTGAATCATCCTGTTTGTAACGCGCCAGGTGATCCGCGCGCGCGTCCATGATCTGTTCGGTGATCTCAAGGAAACTGTCGACCATCTTGCCGCCACCGCTGCGCGACCACAGCTCGGCATCACCGGTCTTGTCCCGCGCGGTAATGGCATCACGGGCGGAAAACAGGATCGAGCGGTTGAACAGGTGGCCCGCCTCGCGGTTGACCCGGCGCAGGACCTTTTGCCGATCCTTCGCGCTGAGCGCATCGGCGCGCGTGACCAGCAGCAGGGAATTGTTTTGCAACCGTTCCGGCAGCGACACCCAGGTCGCCCGTTCGGTTTCACGCCAGGCCTGCGTCGAATGCGTGCACCACAATACGCCATTGGCCTGGCCAACGGCCCTGCGCCAGACATCGCTGTCGATCTTGGGGTCCGAGATGCCCGGCGTGTCGATCAGGTCAACGGCTTCCAAAATGTCCGATTCCAGATAGATCCGGATGAACTGGGCATCGTTGACACCAATTTTTTCCAGCTGGTCCAGGGTGATGTTTTCCTGGCTGCCGTCATGGCGTTTGACATAGGCGGATTGGTTGCCCCAGCTGAACCATACCGGTGGCAATTGCGTTGCCGTCACCTGGGTCGGCAAAGCCTGTTGCCGCAGAAGAAAGTTCATCAGCGTGGATTTTCCGGCGCTGAACTCTCCCATAAGCGCGAAAACGGGTTTGCGACGGGACCACTGCTCAATACGGTCCCATTGCTGAGCGGTGACGAAGCGGGTTTGTGATTGATTTACCATAACTCTTCTTATGCTGCTTCGTTGCTGAGGTCTTTGAGGATGTCCCCGAGGATTTCATCCCGCGATTTTTGCGGCTGGATACCCGCCATAAGGGCGGCGTTTCCGGCCGAACCCTTTTCTGCCGATTGCGAAATGCTAAGCAGGGTTTCTTTCTGCTCGCGCATGAAATCGGCCAGGGTGGCGCGGGTGTTTTCCAGAACGGCTGCGATCTGGTTTTCCTCAAGATCCTTGGTGATCGAATTCGCCTCGGACGCGATCAGCCGGGTGTAATCGGCGGCATAGGCTTCGAACCCTTTGCGCCGTTGCCACCACCGGCGCCACCAGGTGCTTTGCAGGTCCAGCGCGATGGTGCGCCCGATCCCCAAGGGCGGCGGAACGCGCGGAACAATCGGGGCCTCGATGCTGAATTCGCCCAGGTGATTGCCCAACAGCTTGTGGTACAGGGTTTCGACATCTGCGGCAGCCGCAGCGTACAAGGCACCGGCATCCTTGCGCATCGCGCGGGCAAAGCTGAAATACGCGGCCTTTTGCAAGGTCCGCAGGCCGCCCGGATCATATTGCCAGGTGCCCTGCTCGCCATTTTCTTCGAGATGCGAAATCAACGAGTCGGTTGCGCGTTTGACAAAGTTAGCCTCGGCCGAGGACAGCCGGTCCAGCACTTTTTCGCGCAGCGCCGTGGTCAGGTCGGAGGCTTTCTTTTCATAGGCGTCAGCGACCGCCGCGATTGCGTCTTCGGGCGATACACCGTCAAGGTCGCGCATGACCCCTTCGCCGCCGGACAGGGTCTTGGCGACCGCCGCCGCGCGGATCTGGCTTGCGATGTTGCGGGCGCGGTGGCGCACCCGATCCAGCAGCCGGGTGCCCGCGCCTTCGGCGATGCGTTCGTTCATTGCCAACAGCAGGTCAGGCAGCCCAGACAGCGCCCAGATCTTGTCAAGCGAGGCGGCCTGATCCCCAAAACCGGCGGCCAGATAAAAGGTGTTCAGCGCCTGCCGCGATTCGTCGGTCAGGATATCAGGGTTGCCGGTCAGTGCGGCCTCGGCCCACAAGGCGCTGCCGAAAACGACGCTTGTGTTGGCGTCGATATTGTTCTGTTTCAGCGTATCCTGCACCCGGTCCCGGATTTCAGGAACCTGGTTGACCGGGTCCGACAGTTCGTCGATCCGGTTGATGAACAGGATGATCTGGCGGTTCTCGAACTGCGCGATGATACGCATCAGCGCCATGTCCATCGTGGTCAGTGCCTGGCTGGCAGCCAGCACCACGATGCACACCTCGGACCCCCTGAGGCTGCGCAAGGTGATCTGTTCGCGCACCATGAACGTATCGTTTACGCCCGGCGTGTCGCACAGACGCAGCGCGATCGGGTATTGCGGAATATCCATGTTCAGTTCCGCGGATTTGGTTACATCCGCGAAACGCCCGGTTTTGGGGCTGATATCCGGGTCATCTTCGTCGCCCAGGCAGACATAGCGCTGGATCAGCTCCTCGTCGAAATAGTCGTATTGGTGGCTTTGCCCCAGGATAAGGTCGAAATGCGTGCCCAGACGCTTTTCCGACTTGGCCTTCATCTCTGCGATCTGGCGACGGATGTCTTCCATTTCGTCGTCGGCACCTGCCCGGTTGGCCAGTTCGCCAAGCCGGCCGCCGCCGACCATCAGGTTATCCCATTCCTCTTGCTCGAAGAAGGTGAACCGGGACTTGGTGTCGCCCTGGGTGCGCGTGTTGATGTTCAACGTCGTAACCACCGAGGTCCACGGGTTCACGTCAGACGGCAACAGGTTGGGCCGCCCCGCAAGGATGTTCACGATCGACGATTTCCCGGCCTTGACCTGCCCCACCAGCGTGACGTTGGCGGTAAAATTTTCCATGCGGGTTTTCAGCGTGGCCAGCCGTGCCGACGACCGCGCGTCGGCCACCTCTGTCAATTGGTCTATCTGCGCGGTCAGCGAAGACATGGCTGATGTCATCGGGGCCAGGGCCTCGTTGCCTACGGACAGCAGGTGGTCATTGCGCGCCATGGTCAGCCTCCGGTGCCAGTTGCAGCGACCGGGGTGCCGGTCGGGATACCTGTCAGCGTGTCAATGCGCGCGATCAGGTCCAGGGCGTTGCCCAGAATCGCCGCCTCGGTTCCCGGCGAGATCGTGTCATAGGCGCGAGCATCGGCCAGCACTTCGATCGAGCTGAATCGTTCGCCGTTTTCCAGACAGGCCACGCGACGCCCCGTCGGAAAGCCGTCGGTCTTGGTCGAGGGCAGCGGCATCCGGGAATTGGCCAGCAGGTACTGGTCGCCCGAATGGGTCTTGAGTGCGATCCCGAAGCCGGTATCGGGATAGTGTTTGTTCAGAGTTTTGAGCTCGCCAATAAAGCTTTCCTTGGCAAGAAAGACGGCGTCTTGCTCAGCGGCAGCAGAGTTGAAATGTTCGGTCACAACAGAGACCCTTGTATTGGAGTTGAGCGAAAAACTCGTACGGTGCCCAAGGGCGAAAAGACTCATTAACTCCTTGATGACCAGAATTACCCTCAAGGCGGTGTTTGTTTGGCGCGATTAAGATTTTTTGGCGTTTGAATTGTGGCGCAAATGTGGTGGGGCTCTCATAATGACGCCTCAACCCTTGAGGGAATATTAATAATCTGGGGCCGATCATGGCCGTCATCCCGGGCCGCTGCCCTTGCTTTTGCTGACCTGGATGCCCGTCCGGTTACCACATTTTTCGTGGCTTTTTAGGGGTTTATTGATTTGTTATTGCGTTGTTATTTCCACAACCGCTTTCCGTTCAGATTGCCCGCTTGCATACGTGATAAACCAGAGGCTGCGTGCGGTCGTCCATTTCCTGTGGTGATCCAGGAAACTATCGCACAGGGATGGTTCAACGTATGGGAGAACGGTCCGGGCGGCCGATTTGCAGGATTTCCTTTGGAAATTTTTGTGCGCAGGACGTCGGGTATCCAAGCGAAAATTGGGCAGGCTGACCAAAGCGGCACCGGCTTTGCGCTTTGCGGACCGGCTGCGGGCACAGCTTTGGACCGGGGGATATCAAGGCCCCGCCCCGATGGCCGCGCGGCGGGAATCGCCACCTGCAATTGCGCCTGTTTCAGGTGTGAAAATTCTGCGGGCGGGTTTGAATTTACCCCTCGCACTTGGTTCCAAGCTTTGCTATGCAGCGCGTCATTCCGACGCCATTGGCGTCAGGTTGCGGGTGTGGCGAAATTGGTAGACGCACCAGATTTAGGTTCTGGCGCCGCAAGGCGTGGGGGTTCAAGTCCCTCCACCCGCACCACATTTTCCTTGGTATCTATGCGCCGTAACGGGCCAGGAACATGTCGACGGCGTGCAACGCGATCTCATCAATTTCGTCCTGGGAAAAACGCGTCTGAATTCCGAACGCGGCTTTCGTCCAGATGCGGACCTTGCACAATTCCGAAAACTGTTCGGCCGCAATATTGACGTCGTCAATCGCCAACTCGCCCTTGGCGACTGCCTTTTCCAGGTATTCAACCATCTGGCGCTGACCATTTGCCGGACCGGCCTCGTAAAAGGCCTTGCCAAGTTCGGGGAACCTGTCGCGTTCGGCCACGCAGATGCGGAACACCTGCTGGGCAAAGTCCGAAACCAGAAAACTGGCCAGTTGCGTGGCGGTGATTGTCAGAACCTCGCGGACCGGTTTGGTTTCGTCGATCATCGAAATGATGCGTTCGGCCATGCGGCAGCATTCGGTCTGGGCGACCTCGCTGAACAGCAGGCGTTTGTCGGGGAAATAGCTGTACAGCGTTGCCTTGGAAACACCGGCTGCACGGGCGATGTCGTCGACGCTTGCCCCTTCGAAACCGTCCGCCATGAAAACCTCGCGCGCGCCACGCAGGACCTGATCGAATTTCCGGCCCGTTCGCAGAATTGTGGCGGCTTGGGTCATGGTGGCTCCTGTATCGTTGGCCCGCCAAGTTTATAAACCGAACGGTTCAGATTCAAGGGCGCGTCGCCCTGGTTGAAACTTTCATTAAACGGCGTAGCTTCGGGATGGCCCCGGACGAGGTGAAATCATGAAGTTCTTTTTGCAGCGCAAGCATTTTAGGGACTTGTCCGAACAAGAGATCGTCGCGCTTGCGATTTCGTCGGAAGAGGACGATGCGCGCATCTATCGGTCCTATGCCGAAACCCTGCGCGCCGACTTTCCGGCAAGCGCCAAGCTGTTCGACGGCATGGCGCAGGAAGAAGACGAGCATCGCGCCCGGCTGATTGCGTTGCACGAGCAAAGATTTGGGTCGGTCATCCCGTTGATCCGCCGTGAACACGTGGCCGGGTATTTCGCGCGGCGCCCCGTTTGGCTTGTCGAAAATCTGGGCATCGACCGCATCCGCGAAGAGGCGGAAATGATGGAACACGACGCCGAACAGTTCTATCTGGCCGCCGCCGCGCGTTGCAAGGATGCCCCAACCCGCAAACTGCTGGGCGATCTGGCGGCCGCCGAGGCGGTGCATGGGGTCCGGGCGGTCGAATTGGAACATACCCATCTGACCGACGATATCCGTGAAACCGAACGCGCCGTGTCGCGCCGTCAGTTTGTCCTGACCTGGGTGCAGCCGGGGCTTGCCGGGCTGATGGACGGGTCCGTTTCTACACTGGCGCCGATCTTTGCGACGGCATTTGCCACGCAGGACACTTGGACGACATTCCTGGTTGGTCTGGCGGCCTCGGTCGGGGCGGGCATTTCCATGGGCTTTACCGAGGCCGCGTCGGATGATGGTGAACTGTCGGGACGGGGGTCGCCCCTGAAACGGGGGCTGGCGTCGGGTGTAATGACGACCGTAGGCGGGTTGGGGCACGCCCTGCCCTATCTTATTCCCGATTTCTGGACGGCCACGATCATCGCGTTCGCCGTGGTGTTTGCCGAGTTGTGGGCAATAGCCTGGATTCAGAACCGGTTCATGGACACGCCCTTTTTCCGGGCCGCATTCCAGGTCGTTCTGGGTGGCTCGCTTGTGCTGGCGGCGGGTATTCTGATCGGCAGCGGCTGAACAGGCTCTTGCTGTCCGGTAAAAACATGTTACCAATCCGGTCATGGTCGAGATCTTCCTGCGTACACTGCCCTTTTTCGCGATTATCGGCCTGGGATACTGGGCCGGGCGGTCGCGGTTCTTCAGCCAGGATGCAACCGCCTATCTGACCAAGTTCGTTTTCTTTTTCGCGCTGTCTGCGCTGTTGTTCCGCTTTGCGGCCACGTTGCCCTTTGCCGAGATCTTCAATGCGCGACTGGTGGCCGGGTACCTTCTGGGGACAATGGCGGTTTACGTACTGGCCACGGCCATCGCGCGATTTCGGAGGCTGGACATCCCCACCGCCGCGGTCGAGGCGCAATGCGCAGCGATCGGCAATGTCGGGTTTCTTGGCCTGCCGATGCTGGCCATGTTGTTCACCGAAGCGGCGATTGGCCCCGTCATGTTGGTGCTGACGGTCGATCTGGTGGTATTTTCGTCCCTGATCGTGATCCTGATCAATGGCGGGCGTGACGGCAGGCTTTCGGCGGGCACGATCCGGCTGATCGGGTTGGGGCTGATCAAGAACCCGATGATCGTCTCGATTTCGGCAGGGCTGGCCTGGTCGGCGTTGGAATTTCCGGTTCCCGAGCCATTGAACGACTTTCTGACCATCCTTGGCGGGGCCGCAACGCCGGGGGCATTGTTTGCCATTGGCGCCTCGCTGGCCAGCAAGTCGGCGGAACGGGTCCAAATCGCGGCCTGGCTGAGCTTTTGCAAGCTTGTTGTGCATCCGGCATGCGTCGCGGTTGCGCTGGTTTGGCTGGTGCCAGTCGATGGGTTTTCGGCCACTGTCGCCATTGCGGCGGCTGCGCTGCCGGTTGCTGGCAACGTCTATATGCTGGCCGCGCATTACGAAATCGCACCCCACCGAGCCTCGGCTGCGATATTGCTGTCCACGGTTGCAAGCATGCTTAGCGTGCCGCTGGTGATCGCCTGGGTGGGCACATTGTAAAGGCAGGTGGGCGAAAATCATCGCGGCTTGGGGGCTCTGGACTTTACGGCGGGGCCTTGGGCCGTTAGCCATTGGCCTGACCCAACCCAAGGACGGTGAAAGATGGAAACCCTTTCGGAAAATGCATGTTTTGGCGGCGTTCAGGGCGTCTATCGCCACGCCTCACGGGCCACGCAATGTGACATGACTTTTGGCCTGTTTCTGCCGGCCGAGGCGAAGGACGGGCCGGTTCCGGTCCTGTGGTACCTGTCGGGGCTGACCTGCACGCATGAAAACGCGATGACCAAGGCTGGCGCCCAGGTCTGGGCCGCAGAGCAGGGTATTGCCCTGGTGTTCCCCGATACCTCGCCGCGCGGCGCGGATGTTGCGGACCACGATGATTATGACCTGGGCCAGGGTGCGGGGTTCTATGTGAACGCGACGCAATCGCCCTGGGCCCCGCATTTTCGGATGTGGGACTATGTCGCCGACGAGCTTCCAGCGCTTTTGGCCGAAAACTTTCCGATTGATGCCGAGCGGCAATCCATCACGGGTCATTCGATGGGCGGCCATGGGGCGCTGACGCTTGCCATGAACCTGCCGGGGCGGTTCCGCTCGGTCTCGGCACTCGCGCCAATTGCCAACCCGACCGGCAGCGACTGGGGCCGCAAGCAACTGTCCGCATATCTGGGCGAAGACAAGGCGGGGTGGGAAAAGCATGATGCAACGCTGCTGATGAAGGCAAACGGGTTTGACGGCCCGCTGCTGATTGATACGGGCACCGCGGATCAGTTCATCGACCTGCTGCGCCCCGAAGCCCTGGCGCAGGCGATTGCGGAACGCCGTCAGCAGGCGATCACCCGCATGCAGCCCGGCTATGACCACTCCTATTTCTTCGTGTCCACCTTCATGGAGGATCACGTCACCTTTCACGCCGAAGCGCTGTACGGGGATTGAGGCATGAGCAGCTATGACTACGATCTGATCATAATCGGCTCGGGGCCGTCGGGGCGCGCGGCGGCAATCCAGGCAGGCAAGCTGAAACGCAAGGTTCTTGTGATCGACCGCAAGGACCGGTTCGGCGGGGTTTCCGTGCATACGGGTACGATCCCGTCAAAAACCCTGCGCGAAACGGTTCTGAACCTGTCGGGCTGGCGCGAGCGCAGCTTTTACGGACGGTCCTACAGGGTCAAGGATCAGATCCGGGCCGAGGACCTGAAGGCGCGTCTGCACATGACGCTTGACCACGAGGTCGACGTTCTGGAACACCAGTTCAACCGGAACCACGTCGAAACACTGGACGGAATGGCGCGGTTCACCGGCCCGCACGAGGTCGAGGTTGCAACGGATGCCGGGGAAACCACCCGTTTGACGGCGGCGAAATTCCTGATCGCGACCGGGACCAAAACCTATCGCCCCGAATACGTTCCGTTCAACGGCAAGACCGTCGTGGATGGCGACGACTTTCTGGAGATGGCCGAAATCCCACGCTCTTTGGTGGTGATCGGCGCCGGGGTGATCGGGGTGGAATACGCCACCATGTTTTCGGCGCTGGACGTCCGGGTGACCTTGATCGAACCGCGCGAGACCTTTCTGGATTTCATCGACAGCCGTTTGATTCACGATTTTACCCATCAAATCCGGGAAAACGGTGTCGATCTGCGGTTGGGATCGGCGGTGGACAAGATCGAAGACGCCGGCGCCCATGTCGAGGTGACATTAGAAAACGGCCGCCATGTCCGGGCCGAGATGCTGTTGTTTGCAGCCGGGCGAATGGGGGCGACCTCGGCGCTGAACCTTGATGCGGTCGGGATCGAGACAGATCATCGCAACCGGATCAGCGTTGACCGCAAGACCTACCAGACCTCGGTGCCGCATATCTATGCGACCGGTGACGTCATTGGGCACCCTTCGCTGGCCTCGACTTCGTTGCAGCAGGGTCGCGTGGCCGCCTGCCATGCGCTGGATACCCCGACCCTGCCCGAAAGCCCGTGGTACCCCTATGGCATCTATTCGGTTCCCGAAATCTCGACCTGTGGCATGTCCGAAGAAGAATTGCAGGAACGCGGCATTCCCTATGAGGTGGGCGTGGCCCGGTTCCGGGAAACGTCGCGCGGCCATATCATGGGCCTGGAACACGGAATGCTAAAGATGCTTTTCTCGTTGAAAACGCGTCGGGTTCTGGGGGTGCAGATCGTCGGTGAAGGGGCGACCGAGTTGATCCATATCGCCCAGGCGGTTCTGAACCTGAAGGGAACCGTGGACTATTTCGTGCAGAACACCTTTAACTATCCGACGCTGGCCGAGGCTTACAAGATCGCCGGGCTTGACGCCTTTAACCGCATGCCCATCCCTGATGAATTCAAGGTACGCAAGCAGCCTGCGGACAAGCAGGCCAAAAAAGCGTGACAGCACTGTATATTGACGGGGACGCCTGTCCGGTAAAACCCGAGGCCGAACGCGTGGCCACCCGTCACAAGGTGCAAATGCTGCTGGTATCGAATGGCGGCCTGCGTCCGTCGGCCAACCCGTTCGTGCAGATTGTCATCGTGGCCGAAGGCGCGGACGAGGCCGACAAATGGATCGCCGAGCGTTGTGGCGCGGGCGATGTGGTGGTCACATCGGATATCCCCCTGGCGGCCAAGTGCATCGAGGCGGGCGCGCGCGTTCTGCGCCCCAATGGCGAAAGTTTCACTGCCGCCAATATCGGGCAGCAACTGGCGATGCGCGATCTCATGGCCGATATGCGGGCGGCCAATCCGCTGGGCGCGGGCGGCGGCGGTAAGCCGTTTTCCAAAGCCGACCGGTCGCGGTTTCTGGATGCGCTTGAACGAGAGCTGCGCGCGGCAAAACGGGTGTGACCCGCCCATTCGTCTGTACCGTGCCGCGCGCCGCGGATGTGGCTTGCACATTGTGCTGCAGGTTGGTTCAGTCCGCTGCAGGGGAATCGTGAAAGGTGCGCCCATGCCCGTCCAGGCCGTGATCTTCGATATCGGAAACGTGCTGATCGAATGGCAGCCCGAGCGGTATTATGACCGCGTGATTGGCGAAGACCGGCGCCGCGAGATGTTTTCCACCGTTGATTTGCACGGCATGAACGACCTTGTGGATCAGGGGCATCATTTCACCGATACGATCTATGACTGGGCCGAGAAATACCCGCAATGGCGCGCTGAAATCCGTATGTGGCATGACAACTGGATCGAGCTTGCGGCGCCGGAAATTCCGCACTCGGTCCGGTTGCAGCGCGCGCTGCGCGCGCAGGGGGTTCCCGTCTTTGCGCTGACCAATTTCGGGGTGCAGAACTTTGACTATGCAACCACCGTCTATCCGTTCCTGACCGAATTTGACCGCCTTTATGTTTCCGGCAGGATGAAGGCGGTGAAACCACACAGCCCGATCTATGAGATGGTCGAGGCCGATTGCGGGCTGGCCCCCGAAACCCTTCTGTTTGCCGATGACCGGATCGACAATATCAAAACCGCGCGGGCGCGCGGCTGGCAGACCCATCATTTCACCGGCCCGCAGGGATGGGCCGACCGGTTGGTCGCCGAAGGGTTGTTGCGGCCGGACCAGGCGGTTTAGGCTAGGCTAGGCTAGGCTAGGCGCCGGAGCCGGTCTGTTTTCCCGAATGGGCAAGTGAACCACGGCACTGAACGCTCCGATCGCGACACCGATCCACCAGACCAGCGTGTAATCACCATGGGCGTCATACAGCCGCCCGCCCAGCCAAATGCCCAAAAAGCTGCCGACCTGATGGCTGAAGAAGATGATGCCGTAAAGCGTACCCATGTAGCGCAGACCATAGAGATGCGCGACCAGCCCCGAGGTCAGGGGAACTGTGGCCAGCCAAAGCGATCCCATGACCAGTGAAAACACGATGACCGATAGCGGCGTGATCGGGAATATGATGAACCCCGCTGCCGCCACGGTGCGGGCCGCGTATATGATGGCCAGCAGGTATTTCTTGGGAAAGTGGTTGCCCGCCCAGCCTGCCAGCAGCGTCCCGCCAATATTGGCCAGCCCGATCAGCGAAATCGAGATAGCCCCAAGCGCCGAAGTCGTGGTGACCCCGATGGAATGCAGTATTCCGCCCGGCTGGATGGGGCCGCACATTTCGGTCACGAAGGCCGGGAAGTGGGCGGTGATGAAACCCAGTTGATAGCCACAGCTGAAAAAACCGATGAAAATCAGCGTGTAAGAGGGGTCGCGGAAGGCTTTGCGCAGGATCTGGCCCATGCTCTCTGCCAGGTCCGTATTGCTGGCCTGTTGTGGGGCGCGCATGAAAGGAAGGGTCAGAACCAGGGCGAGGACTGCGGCAGCAAAAAGGATGAACACCGTCTGCCAGGGCAGAAATGACAGCATCCATTCCGCCGTTGGCGCGCCCAGAACCTGGCCAAAGCTTCCAGCAGCCGTGATGATGGCAAGGGACATGGACCTGTTGGCGTCGGATGCGGCACGCCCGACCACGGCCAGGATCACGCCGAAGCCGGTTCCGGCAATCCCGAACCCGACCAGCCACGCATACATCTGATGTTCGAAAGGTGTCACCGACCATGCCGACAGCACCAACCCGGCCGCATAGAAAAGTGCCCCCAATATGATCGCACGCCGATCGCCGATCTTTTCGGCGATTGCGCCGAAAATCGGTTGCCCGATACCCCAGGCAAGGTTTTGGATCGCGATGGCCATCGAAAAATCGGTGCGCAGCCACCCGAACTCGTCCGCGATGGGGATTTGAAACACGCCAAAAGATGCGCGCACGGCAAAGCTGACCGTGATGATGATACATCCGACGATCAGAACGGGGTTAAAAAGGCGGACCGATTGCTGCATTGGAACCCTGGCTGTTGCTTTGAGCGGAAAATGAAAGCGAATGCCCGGCGCGTCAATTCAGGAGTTTTGCGGTCACGGATAAGCAAATTTGATGTGTCGGAAAAACTGTCCGCTTTTCAAGGGGCAACGCGGGCGTTATGGCTCGGGGTATGACGGATTTGATATCGCTTTACGAGGCGCGCGTTGCGGATGGCACCCTGCGGCGCGACGACGCGCAAGAGGCTGTTCTGCCCCGGTTCGAACGCATCCGCGCAGCGTTGAAGACGCCCGTCCGGCGCGGGCTGTTCCGCAAGGCACCGCCGCCGCCAAAAGGGTTGTACCTGTGGGGCGGTGTCGGGCGTGGCAAGTCGATGCTGATGGATATGTTCGTCGAGGCGTTGTCGGATATTCCGGTGCGACGGGTTCACTTTCACGCTTTTATGCAAGAGGTCCACGCGGGCATGCATGCCGCGCGGGCGCAGGGCGTAAAGGATGCGCTGGCGCCTGTGGCCGCTCAGATCGTGAAATCGGTTCGTTTGCTGGCCTTTGACGAGATGCAGATCACCGATATCACCGACGCGATGATTGTCGGCCGGTTGTTCGACCTGCTGCATGCAGGGGGTGTCGTGGTCGTCACCACGTCAAACCGGCACCCAGACGACCTGTACAAGGACGGGTTGAACCGGCAATTGTTCTTGCCGTTCATCGCCCATATCAAGGAACAGTCCGAGGTTTGGGAACTGGTTTCGCCCACGGATTACCGCCAGAACCGGCTGGAGGGTGCGCAGGTCTATTTCTCCCCGATCGGACCCGAGGCGCGCGCCAAGATCCGGGCCGTGTGGCAGGACCTGTCGGGCGGCCCGGCCGATCCGTTGGTCCTGCAGGTCAAGGGGCGCGATGTGGTTCTGCCGGCCTTTCGAAACGGCATTGCACGGGCCACGTTCTATGACCTGTGCGGGCGGATGCTGGGCCCCGGAGATTATTTGGCAATTGCCGAAGCGGTAAAGGTGCTGGTGCTGGAAGACGTGCCGCGCCTGTCGCGCAACAATTTCAACGAGGCCAAGCGGTTTGTCACCCTGATCGACGCCTTGTACGAGGCGCGGGTCCGGTTGATCTGTTCGGCGGCGGCTGAACCAGAGATGCTGTATGTCGAAGGCGAAGGGACCTTTGAATTCGAACGCACCGCCTCGCGGTTGCGGGAAATGCAGGATCAGGATTGGGGGACATAGGGGGCTCTGCCCCCGCCGCCCATGGCGGCTCCCCCGGGATATTTTCAGCCAGATGAAGCCTTGCGGGCCGAGGGGTCAGGCGTTGTCGCGCAGGATTTTGCCCGCAAGGTAAAGCGAGCCGCAGATCAGGACGCGCGCCGCAGGATCGCCTGCCGTGATTGCCGCCAACGCATCGGAGACCGTATTGGCGGTCGTGGCGGGCAGGTTCACCGCGGTTGCGGCGGCCGCGGTTTCAGCGGCACTGAGCGTGGCGGGTTCGTCGGGGATTGAAACCGCGGTCAGGCTGGCCGCCTGTGTCGCCAACGGGGCCAGATAGCCGGTCACGTCCTTGGTGTTGAGCATCCCGCAGATCAGGTGCGTCGGTCGGGGCGGCAGCTCTGACAAGAGCTCGGCCAGGGCATGCCCTGCGGCGGCGTTGTGACCGCCGTCCAGCCAAAGTTCGGCCCCTAGGGCCTGATCGGTCAACGGGCCGGACTTGAGGCGCTGCATCCGGGCGGGCCACTGGGCCTTGGTGACTGCGGCCTCGTAGGCGCGGTCACCCATGTCCAGGTATCGAAGCACCGCAAGGGCGGTGCCTGCGTTCTGGATTTGGTGGTGGCCCAGAAGGTTTGGCAGCGGCAGGTCGCGCAACCCTGTTTCATCCTGATAGACCAGGCGCCCGTTTTCCTTGTGAACGTGCCAGTGCTGGCCATGTACCAGCAGCGGCGCGCCCAGGCGGGCGGCGGTGTATTCGATGACTTCGAGCGCTTCGTCCTGTTGCGGGCCAACGATGCAGGGCACACCGGGCTTGATGATCCCGGCCTTTTCCGCCGCGATTTTCCCCAAGGTGTCGCCGAGGAACTGTTCGTGGTCGATTGAGATCGGCGTGATCACGGTGACTGCGGGTTGGCCGATCACGTTGGTTGCATCCAGGCGCCCGCCGAGCCCGACCTCGAGCAGGGTAAAGTCGGCCCTGGTGCGGGCAAACGCCAAAAGCGCGGCGCAGGTGGTGATCTCGAAATAGGTGATGTTTTCGCCGCCATTGGCCGCGTAGCATTCGTCGAGAACCGCGGTCAGCGCAGGTTCTGAGATCAGTTCGCCCGCGAGGCGGATACGTTCGTGGAAACGGGCCAGGTGTGGCGACGTATAGGCATGGGCCGAGCGCCCCGCCCCTTCGAGCCCGGCACGAAGCATGGCCTGTGTCGATCCCTTGCCGTTGGTCCCGGCGATGTGAATGACCGGAGGAAGCCTGTCCTGCGGGTTGTCGAGGGCCGCCAGCAGGCGCCAGACGCGATCCAGTGTCAGGTCGATGATCTTGGGATGCAGCGCCATCATCCGTTCGAGGATGGCGTCCGAAGGCGCACCCGTCATTTCTGGTCTTGGGGTTCGGGCGCTGTCTCGGCGGGGGCGTCTGCCTCGGACGTGGGATCGGGCGCGGGAAGGTCGCCCTTGATCGCGGGTGGCAGGCCCATCAGCATTCGGACAATGGTGATCAGCTCGTCGCGCATCTCGGTGCGTTTTGTCACCCGGTCGAGCATGCCATGGTCCAGCAGATATTCGGCGCGCTGAAACCCTTCGGGCAGTTTTTCGCGGATGGTCTGTTCGATCACACGCGGACCTGCAAAGCAGATCAGTGCGTTGGGTTCCGAGATGTGGACATCGCCCAGCATGGCGTAGGATGCGGTCACGCCGCCGGTTGTGGGGTGGGTCAGCACGACGATGTAGGGCAGGTTCGCCTCTTTCAGCATCTCGACCGCAACCGTGGTCCGGGGCATCTGCATCAGGCTGAGAATGCCCTCTTGCATCCGCGCGCCGCCAGCGGCCGAGAACAGGATCAGCGGGCGCTTGAGTTTTACCGCCTCTTGTGCGGCTGCGATGATGGCGTTGCCGACATACATGCCCATCGACCCGCCCATGAACGAGAAATCCTGGGCCGCGGCAATGACGGGTGTGCGCCCGATTTCGCCAGCGGCGACCAGCATCGCCTCTTTCTCGCCGGTTTTTTTCTGCGCGGCTTTCATCCGGTCGGGATATTTCTTTTGATCGCGGAACTGCAGCGGGTCATCCTTGGGGGCCGGCACGTCAACCTCGGTAAAGATACCGCCGTCAAACAGGTGCCCGAAACGGTCGCGGGGCGTGATCGCCATATGGTGGCCGCATTGCGTGCAGACGTTCTGGTTTTCTGCCAGTTCGCGGTGGAACAGCATCGTCCCGCATTCATCGCATTTGTGCCAGAGATTCTCGGGCACCTCGCGGCGCGAAAAGATCGAGTTGATCCGGGGGCGAACGTAGTTTGTGATCCAGTTCATGTCGGAACCTTGTTGGTGCGGCGTTGACGTCAAATAAGACGCAACGGAAGGAATTGCAATCAGCGCCTGAGCGCAAGGCGCGCGGTAAGCCAGCTGACGATCATGACGGCGAAATCCACTGCCAGCCAGGGGCGCAGTGCTTGTGTGTCGGTCATGTCATAGGGCAGGTGATACAGCGCCAGGCCGCCCAGGTTGTCAGGCAGCGATACCAAAAGCAGGGCAACCGCGTTGTTGACGAAATGCATGGCAATTGCCGGTCCCAGTGTGCCGGACCGGGCCGTCAGATCTGCGCTGAACAGGCCAAACATGCAGGCCCAAACCGCGATCAGACCGGCATTATCGCCAGCCGCGACCGGGGTATAATGCCCCAGGGCAAACAGAATGGACGGCACGCCCATCCAGATCAGCGGGGATCGGAACCGGGCCGCCAGGCTTTGCTGCAGGTATCCGCGAAACAGGATCTCTTCGGCCCCGGTTTGAATCAGGATCGCGACCGCTGACAAAGGCAGAAGACCCAGCCATGTTGACAGCGGCAGGTTGGGCAACAGGGGCGCGCCCATGTCATAGGGCGGCAGGATCAGGATAACCGCCCCCAGGGCCAGAAGCGCGCGCAAAACGCGCCAAAACTGGAATACGGCAAGAGAGCGCGGCCCCAGCACCGACCCCAGGCTGCGGTGCTGAAACTGGCGCGCGGCCACGGCAACGCCCAGAATGGCAAAGGCGAAACTGGCCAGCAGCACCAGCATGGCCACTGGCGAGGACCCGTTGAGAAACCCCAGGACCCAATCGGGCGGGCCCAGGCTGGCGACCACGGCAAACAGCACCGCATTCAGGGCAATAACGATAGCGGCAACAACGGCCAGCCCGGCCACGGTGCGCCAAAGCTGGGGGTGGCCGCGTGCCTCTGCCACCAGTGTTTCGTGTGCGCAATACGGCGCGCCAGGCTGTCTATCCATCCTCGGGGCGCCTTGCAGGTTCGGCCTCGGCCTGCGTGCCGATGGGAACATCCGAAACCAGCAACCTTTCCGAAACCGTGGTGAAATACCCCGAAATCGTTTCCAGCAGACTGACGGCGACGGTGGCGTCGTTTTCAATGACCGATCGCAGTTCCTCGGCCCCGATCCTGAGGAACGTGCAATCGGTCGCCGCAACAAGGTCAAGCTGCCGGGCCTGTCGTGTTATGATCGACAGATCGCCGATCAGGCGGCCCGGTTCGACGGTCGATATCGTGGTCTTTGCCCCATCGTCGCGTGTCCAATTCAGGTTGGCCTGTCCCGATACGCAAAGATAGGCCGCGTCGGGGTTTTGGCCGCGTGCAAAGATGGTCTGACCTGCGGCGGCATCATACCACTGCGCAGAGAAGGCAAGCAGGCGCTGATTTCGCCCATCCAGCCGCGCGAACGGGTCCGCCGCCGAGATGATCTTGAGCTTGCGGCTGAGATCGGCGCTGGCGCCTTCTTCGATATCCGTCTGGGTCCGCGACACACCGTCGATGCGCCCGTCCTTGACCTCGACAAACAGGTCATAGGCTTCGGGGTGGGCAAAGTGGTCCTCCATGAAGATCATGATCGAATCGGGCAGCAATTCGCGCAGCTTCAGGCGCGTGCGCAGGCGGCTTTCGGAATCGTGGCTGGCCAGGGCCTTGTCGAGGATCAGGATATCGGGACGTTTGATGCCCGCACGGGAAAAGGCGGCCCGTTCCTGAAAGACGGTCGGCAGGTTGTTACCGCCAAGTCCCGAAGGTAGGTCATAGATGATGGCCGCCACCCGTCGGCGCAGCCCCTCTTCGTTGAGGGTATCTGCAATCACTTCCTCGATTTCGTCGCTAAAGGCCCCGGCCATGATCGACACCCGGCCATACAGGGCATTTTCGATGACGGTGAGGCGCGGCAGGTAAGCATCTGGTGACACCGGAACGAACATGTCCTTCAACGCTTCGCGCAGCTCTTCCGCGCGGTTGTGCCGAATGGACAGGATCTTGTTCTTGTACTCCTCGGGAAAGCTGGGGCCGATCTGTTCCGCGGTCAGCATGAACGGAACCGTCAGCAGCAGGGACCGATCGCGGTCGCTGAATTCGGCACCTCCGGCCTTGTGCCTGCGTTCCTCGATATCAAGCAGGCGGTGATACATGTCCTTGGAAATACCCAGCCGCAAAAACAGGGGGTGGTCGGCCCCGTCGCGTCCGAATGTGCGGCTCAGGGTTTCAAGGACCGCGCTGGCAATGGCCATCGCGTCCTCGTCCAGGCGGTGCGCCCTGAGCATTGCCAGGAACCGCCCGTCATCGGCCAGCATATCGGGCGAGATGTTCTGCGCAGGCGCGGAAAACAACAGGTTTCCCCCCAGCGGAACGGCCGGGTTAAAGCTGTCGGGGTCAAACTGATAGACATACTGGTCCAACCCCTTTTCGCGCAGGCGCTGCGCGATTTTCGGGCGCAGGTTTACTATTTCCTGGGCCAGATCGGGATGCAGGCCGGGGTCGAATTGCGACCGCAAGGTGCGGCGGAACATGTATTCGTCAATGCCCATCGCCTCGACCAGCTGGAACCACCAATTGCGGATATCGTCGATATTATCCAGCCCCGCCAGCCCTGGGTCGAGCCAGTCATCCGACAGCGAATCGGGCAAATTCCCCGCCCGGAGCGCCTCGGCCTGGCGTTTGGAGGGCGCTTGCGTGGCGTCTGCCTCGTGGCGCGGATGCGTCCGAAGCGGCATCAACAGGTTGTCCCCCAACGTGCCGTCAAACAGGTAGGGGCGCGAATAGGCGTATCCGATGCGGGCCGCGATCACCGCCTGATGCAGGTCGTTCAGGTTGTGCCCGGCCACGATCACCTCGCCGTGAACCGGCAGCACTTCGCGGGTCAGGACCTGCGCCAGCGCGTTGCGTTCCGAGGTCTGGGGCGCCTGGATGGCCACCCGCGCGCCGGGCGGAATGGTCAGGTCGATATCTTCCAGGACCGTCTTGCCGTCGGCGTCGCGCACGGTCACGTTGCGCAGCTCGATCCCGCCGCGCAGATGCGGGATGGATTCGGGCGCGTTGTCGAACAGCTCTTCGGGGATCATGTTGTCCGGCGCGAACCGTTCGGTCACGATCTGCCAGCGCAGCGACATGTCCTGAACCTGGTTGTAATAGGTCAGCAGATCCTTCCAGGGGCCGCTGAGATCCTTATAGGCCCCCAGCGCGGCCACCAGCGCGCCGACCGTAACCTCGCCCGTGATCGCCAGGTAGCCCCCCACCGAATAGAACAGGAAGGGGGTCATCTGCGTGATCAGGTTGTTGAGGAACTTCATGAAGAACTTCTTGTTGTAGATCCGGTACCGGATATCGAACAAGGTCCCCAGCCTGTGGCTGAACTGCGCCAGCCTGTAGCGCCACCCGCCATTGGTCCGCAGATCGCTGATCCCCGCGGCGCTTTCGCCGATTTCCGAACTGAGGCGCCGCACCTCCTGAATGCGGTCCTTGTTCAGCAGGTTGATCTGGCGCTGCAACCGGGGGATCAGCCAGGCCTGCAATGGAATAAGCGCGATGCTGGCCAGCCCGAACCAGACGCTTTGCATGAACAAGAACGTCACGATCGTCATCATCTGGCCGAACTGGAACACCGGTTGCGCGATTGCATCGCCCATCAAGCCGCCCATCGGCTCGGCCTCTGACGTGATCATCGATACCAGCTCACCCTGGCTGGTGGTGGCAAAATAGGTTTTGGGAAAGCGCATCGCGCGGCTGATCAGTGTGAACCGCAGGCGGCGCAGCATGCGTTCGGCCAGGACGCCCTTCATCGTGTTGATGCGCATTTTCATCACGCCGCTGGCAATCACCGTTGCCAAAAAGGCAAAGCACAGGATCAGCAAATACTGGATCTGGGTCACGGTCAGCCCCCAGATCGCCACCGTATCGCCCGGCGCGCCGATTGCGTCGTTGATGATCTGCTTGGGCAGTTCCAGCGAGGCGTAGAGAAACGGAAACGACAGCACGGTCAGCAGCAACAAAACCAGTTGCTGTTTCTTGGAGTGCTTCCAGATAAACGCAAAAAGGGTGGGTTCCATACCCCGGCCTCGTCATTGTCCTGAGTGATCTGCGGCGCCTCGCGGAAGAACCACAATGACCGGGTGCCCGACGGTAAGCGCTGTCCCGGCCTAATTCAAGAATTGCGGTTCCACAATGCGCCCCTGCGGCCAGAGCCGGATTGATTCGTTCACAATTGGGAAAATAATGCGGGTTATTTTGGAAAGGCGGGTTTAACCCGCCGGGGTTCTCTGGGTAAAGAGGTACAGTTACGGGCAATGGGGTCATGGGCAGGATTCTGGATCGCATCATCAGTCGCATGTCGCTTTCGCGCTGGCGCGGGGTTGCGGCTCAGGCCGGTCAAACGAGCCTGCCGATCCTGCGGCTGCAACGCGATGAGGCGCGCGTGCTGCGCAGGCAACTGGATCAGATTGTCCAGATCGCCGACGGCCGCCTGACGCGCCCCCTGATCGGGTCGACCAATTTTCCGACCCCGCTTGGAACCGACTGGGCCTGGCGCCCCGACCTTTGGCGCGGCCCCCTGCCCCGGCCCGGTCTGGCATCGCTGCCGCGCAAGGCGGATATCGACCGGCAGGTAAGGCTGTTTCACGACTGCGACCTGTCCGAAATTGCGGTTCGGCAGATCAGGAATTCGGGTGAAAAGGACCTGGCACCCTTCAGCCTTGCCATCGAGGTTTTCGAGTTTGCGGGATCGTTCCTGTCCCTGTCGGTCGAGTTGCCAACCCAGGCCGCATCCGACCTGACGCGCCAACACCTGATGCGCGCCAGCCTGCAGGTCGAATGCGAAAGGCCGACGGGGATGTTTGCAAGGCTCAACATCCAGCATGGCCCCAACACCGAGCAAGTGTTGCGCGCACTGGACCTGTCCGCCCAAACCTCAGAGATCGACTTTGACCTGGCGTATCTGAACCTGAACGAAAGACGGATCGAGAAAATCTGGCTGGACCTGATCTTGGAACAGCCCGCTATGAACCGTGTTATCCTGCGGGATCTGACGCTGTGCCGTCATCACCGCGCCGATTTGTAGGGGGTCAAACCTTGACGCAAACCACGCTGACGCCGATCCGGTTCGAAAACGCCGTCTGGGAAGGGCATCTTGCCGCCGACAGTCTGCCGCAGGTCGTTGCGCGCTATCTCGGAGAGCCGCTGCCGGGTGTCGAGCTTGCCGCCAGCGGGGACGGTTGGGCGCTGCGTGTGCCGGTCCCCGATGCGGTGCTGTCCGAAGGCGTGCATACTGTCGTGATCTGGGATGAAGAGGCGCAGGTGAAGCTGGGCGATTTCACCGTCATTGCCGGATCGCCCGCCGGTGATGACCTGCGATCCGAGCTTGAATTGCTGCGGGCGGAACTGGATATGCTCAAACGCGCCTTTCGCCGGAGCCGGGCAGAAAACACCTGACGCGCACAGCTGGAACGCGCATTGAAACCCGACCCCTGCACGGCGTAAAGTCCGGTTTTTCTGTCATTTCACCCGTTTTCGTGCATCATTGAGGCAGTTTCAGCCGAAAAGGAGCCGGAATGGATCGCAGCAGCATAATCAAGGTCATCGCGCTTATGGTGACGGCCTTTGGCATCGGGATCGACTTTACCGGCGCTCTGATGCTGGTTCCGGCAATCGAAAACAGCTTTGACGCGGATATCACCAGCACTCAATGGGTTCTGAATATCTACGCGTTGTTCTTTGCGATGACGATGGTCGCCGGAGGGCGGCTTGGCGACATGTATGGACATCGCAAGGTCATGATCATCGGCCTGTCGATTTTCCTGTTTTCATCCGTCATGTGCTTTTTCGCGCCCAGCCTGGATTTCCTGATCGGTGCGCGCGCGTTGCAGGGGATCGGCGCCGGGTGCGTCTGGCCCTGTACGCTGGCATTTGGGGCGACCAAGGTATCGCATGAAAGGCATCGCGCCCTGATCATGGGGCTGATCCTGGCGGGCGTCACCAGCGGCAATGTCTTTGGGCCGATGATCAGCGGGTTCGTGGTGGGCTTGGGCGACTGGCGCCTGTTCTTTCTTGCCAACGTCGTTTTCTCGTGCATTTCCATGGCAACCGCGCTGTTGCTGATGCAGCGCGAAGACAAGCACAAGCAGGGCGAACATATAGATTTCGCAGGCATGGGCGTTTTGTCCTTTGCCGTGCTTATCCTGCTTTATGCGCTAGATGTTGGTGCCGACTGGGGGTGGGCATCGATGCCGCTGCTGTTGCTGTTTTTCGTCAGCGCCGTTCTGTTTTTCCTGTTCCCCAAGGTCGAAAAGCGGGTCAAGGAACCCTTGTTGCTGCCGCAGCTGATGCAAAACCGCGAGTTTCTGATCACCCTGGGCCTGAACATGTTCAATGTGTCGGCGGCTTTTGTGGGCCTGCTGTATTTTCCGCAATACATGCAAAAGGTTCTGGGCTGGTCGGTTTTCCAGTCCGCTTTGGGGTTGGCGCCGCTGACCGTCCTGCTGGCGATCGGATCGATCGTTTCGGGCACGCTGTATAACGATTTCGGCCCCAAAAAGCTGTTGTTCTGGGGGTATATGATTGCCACCTGCGGCGCGGCCAGCGTCGTGATCCTGCCGGCGGGGCTGGGGTATTTCCAGATCCTGCCGGGGATGGCGATGATCGGTCTGGGTGCGACCCTGACCGTTGGCCCCTCGGGCACTGCGGCCGTTTGCGCGGTCAAACCTGAACGGGCCGGGCTGGTCGGCGGGCTGAGCTTTATGACGCACCTCGTCTACGGCGCGGTCGCGGTCGCCTGTGCCACGGCGATCATGTATGCCGTCAGCCTGTCCAGCCTGCGCAATTCGCTTGCGGCCGCCGGGATCAAGATGTCTGATGCGGATCAGAGGGTTTTGAATGGCGGGACGTTGGACACGGACTCGGCCCGCGCCGTGCTGAGCCGCCTGGCATCGGGCGAAAGTGACACGGTTCGGGCCGCCGTCAACACCGCGTTCGACAGCGGCATGAACATGGCCTTTGTCTTTGCCACGATCTCGGTTTCCATAGGCGTTCTGCTGGCGATCCTGCTGGACGAAAAGAAGTTGCACAAAGTGGAAAGCTGACCTGCATTGCAGGGCCGGATATCAAAAGGGCCGCGTTTGATGCGGCCCTTTTCAACGATCTTGTTCAATGGTCTTGCGGTTACTGCGAAGGACCTGCGTTAGGCGTAAAGGCCGAAAGGCCCTTTAGGATATCAATTGCATAAGCCAATTGGTAATCTTCTTCCCGCAGTTCAGCGGTCGCCTCGGCCTTGGCGCGGTCTTCCTCGATCTGACGGATTTCGTCTTCGCTGAGGCTGTCGTTGTTCAGGCTGCCGCGCAGGTCGGCCTCGGAGCGGGTGAAGGCATTTGTTGCCTCTTCCTCTTCGGCGTCCGGTTCCCGGCGGGGCTGTTCGACGATGATGTCGGGGCTGACACCCAGCGCCTGGATCGACCGGCCCGACGGCGTGTAATAGCGCGACGTTGTCAGCCGCATGGCGCCATCACCGCGCAGCGGCATGACTGTCTGTACCGACCCTTTACCAAAGCTCTTGGTGCCCACGACAATAGCCCGGTTGTGATCCTGCAGCGCGCCGGCCACGATCTCGGACGCCGAAGCCGAGCCGCCATTGATCAGCACGACGATTGGTTTGCCGCCCGCCAGGTCACCCGGGGTGGCATTGAACCGTTCGCCCTCTTCCGGGTTGCGGCCGCGTGTCGATACGATTTCGCCTTCGTTCAGGAACGCATCCGACACTTTGATGGCCTGGGTCAGCAGCCCCCCCGGATTGTTGCGCAAATCCAGAACGACGCCGTTGACCTTGTCGATGCCGCCGGCCTCGGCGATCTGCTCATCCAGGCCTTCCTTGAGGTTGGGGAAGGTCTGATCGTTGAACGTGGTGACGCGCAGAACAACGCTGGTGCCCTCAGTCCGGGCGCGCACGGCGGTCAGTTTGATCGTGTCGCGGATGATGGTGACGTCAAACGGGTCCTGTTCGCCTTCGCGGACAACTGTGATCACGATTTCCGATCCAACAGGGCCGCGCATCAGGTCGACGGCCTTGTCCAGCGTCAGGCCCAGGATGCTTTCGCCGTCAACATGGGTAATGAAATCACCGGCCTCGATACCGGCCTCGTCCGCAGGGGTGTCGTCGATCGGCGAGACAACTTTGACAAAACCTTCTTCCTGCGTGACCTCGATACCCAGCCCGCCGAATTCCCCGCGGGTCTGGACGCGCATCTGTTCGGCGTCATCGGGCGACAGGTAGCTGGAATGCGGGTCCAGCGAGGTCAGCATTCCGTCGATGGCGGCCTCGATCAGTTCCTCGGGCTCGACCTCTTCGACATATTGCGCCCGGATCCGTTCGAAAATATCCCCGAAAAGGTCCAGCTGTTCATATACGCTGGCCTTGTTCTGGGCCTCTTGCGCCAGCAGCGGACCGGCAATCTGGGTCGTCGCGATAATACCTGCCACAGTTCCGGCCAGACCGGCCATCACAAATCTTTTCATACTCGTTTATCCATCCTTGTTCGTCCGGAACCAAGTTTCCGGATCCACGGGGGTGTTGCCTTCTCTTACTTCTATATAGAGCGTTTCTGACCGGTCAGTTCCAGTGCCATCACCGCTTGTTGACAAAATAGCGCCGATTTCCGGGGATTCACCGGGCATGAGGCCAACCGGGGTGCCTTCGGGGATCACCTGCCCGGTTTCGCCGTAAACCTCTTGCAACCCCGAGAGCACAAACAACAATTCCTGTTGCGGTTCCAGGATCACGACATTTCCCAGGTCCAAAAGCGGGCCCCGGTAACGGATTGTTGCAGCGGTGGGGGATGTGACCAGAGACCGCGGCCGCGTCCCCAGAACGATGCCGGGCCGGGTCACCCCGGCCGCATCCGTGTCCCCTGCCCCGTGCAGCAGGACACCCTGGACCGGCAGGGGGATTTGCCCTTTTGATGACGTCACATCCGCGTTTGTGGCGGCGACCTCTCCTTCGGTGATCTCGGCCAGACCGCTGGCAAACCCGTCCAGCGTTTCGGTCGACGAGATAAGGATCGCGGTGCGCACCGGGTCTTCGACAAAGCGTTGCGGCAGATCGGTACGTTCGGCGATTGCAGCGCTCAGGCTGGTGCGGGCCTGCTGGACGCCGGTCAGCCCTTCGGACAGGGTATCAGCCGCGCTTTGCTGAAGCTGGCGCAGGGTTTGAACCTCTTGCAGGTCTGACGCCAGCGCCTGCGCGCGGGCGTTCAGGCCGGGCGTGACCTCGGACAGCATCATGCCGGTACGGGCGGCCCCCAGCGGCCCCGAAGGGTGCAGCATCAACACCGGCGGCGCGGTGGTTTCGATGGTCTGCAACACGCCCAGAAGCTGCGAGATGTCTTTTTCCCGCGCCCGCAATTCAGCGGTCAGCTGCGCCTCGCGCGTGGCGGCCTTGCGCAGCCCGTCGCGCATCGCCGCCAACCCGGCCTCAAAGGCCTGGATGGTCTCGGTCAGCGCCCGGACGCGGTCACGGGCCCCCTCGGCCTCGGTCAGTGCGACAGAGGCCTGTTCCAGCATCCGTGCCGCGTCCAGGGCCGCTTGCGAGGGGTCGTTTTGCGCCCCGGCCGGAGCGCCCAGCAAGGTCATGGCCAGAACAGCCGCACGAAATTTCATGACAGCAGGCTCGTACCCGTCATTTCAGGCGGCTTGGGCAGGTCCATCAGGTCAAGCAAGGTCGGGGCCAGGTCGGACAGGCGCCCGTCGCGCAGGCTGGCGCCGTCGGGTCCGCCGACCAGAGCGACCGGCACCGGGTTCAGCGTATGTGCGGTATGCGGTCCGCCGGTTTCGGGGTCCAGCATCATTTCGCAATTGCCGTGATCTGCCGTCACGATCATCGCTCCGCCCGCTTTTTGCAGCGCCTCGACGACCTGTGCCAGCCCCTGGTCGACGGCCTCGCAGGCCTTGATGGCGGCTTGCAGATCGCCGGAATGGCCGACCATGTCGGGATTGGCATAGTTAGTCACGATCAGGTCATATCCCTGGCCGATGGCCTCGACGAATTTCGCGGTCACTTCGGGCGCGCTCATCTCGGGCTGCAGGTCATAGGTCGCGACCTTTGGCGATTTCGGCATGAAGCGGTCCTCGCCCTTTTCCGGCTGTTCCTTGCCGCCATTGAGAAAGAAGGTCACATGCGGGTACTTTTCCGTTTCGGCCAGCCGGAACTGGCGCAAGTCATGTTTCGCCACCCATGCGCCCAGCGTGTTCACGATGTCGCGCTTGGGAAAGACGGTGGTCATATAGGCATTGTGGCCGTCAGAATATTCCACCATCCCAAGCAGCGCTGCCAGGTTCGGGCGTTGTCCGGCGTCAAAATCCTGAAAACCCGGCTCGCCGATGGCCCGCAGGATTTCGCGCGCACGGTCGGCGCGGAAATTCAGGCAAAAGAACCCGTCGCCGTCTTTCACGCCGTCATATCCGGTCAGAACCGTTGGCACGACAAACTCGTCGGTTTCGGATTGGTTATAGGCGTGGTCGATGGCCCCATGCGCGGTATCGGCCATGCGGCCCCGACCGTGGATCATCGCGTCATAGGCTTTGCTGACCCGTTCCCAGCGATTGTCGCGGTCCATAGCGAAATACCGGCCCGTCACCGTGACAACCCGTGCATTCTGCGGCAGCCGCTCTTGCAGTTCGGCAATATAGGTAAAGGCCGATTTGGGGGCCACGTCACGCCCGTCGGTAACTGCATGCAAGGCCACCGGAACCCCGGCATTGGTGATTGCGGTCGCGGCCGCAACGATGTGGTTCAGGTGCCCGTGCACGCCTCCATCCGAGACCAGCCCCATCAGGTGCGCCGTGCCGCCGCTGGCCTTGGTGGCGGCGATAAAGGCTTGCAGTGCCGCGTTGTCGTTAAAGCTGCCATCCTCGATCGCCAGGTCGATCTGGCCCAGATCCATCGCGACAACCCGTCCGGCGCCGATATTCGTATGGCCGACTTCGGAATTGCCCATCTGGCCGCTGGGCAGGCCGACATCCGGACCATGAGTGATCAGTTTGGCCGAAGGCCCCCCGGCCATGATCGCGTCAAAGGTCGGGGTCCGGGCCAGCAGCGGGGCGTTGGCCTGCGTGTCATCGGACAGGCCCCAACCATCGAGAATACACAGGACTACGGGTTTCGGGGCGGTCATATCCAGGGTCTCCGGTTGCTGCTCTTGATCCGTCTTCTATCGCCTGCCCGTCTGCGCGTGAACCGCATTTTCGCCGGAAGGGGGCAGAATTGGGCTGGCGGGCTTTAGGTCTTGCCGGATTGGTCGTCAAAGCGCCGTGCCTTTCGGCCGCGGTATTTCACGGTCAGATCCAGGGGCGCGTCGTTTTCGTCGTAAACGCCAAGGATCACCCCTTTGCCCCGGCTTCGGGTGCGCATGTCGATAAGTTGCTGTTCCGAACGGGTGGTCCGCTGCGATTGCCGCCGGGTCCAGGCGAACAGGTGATCATGCATTTCGGCAATCACATCAGCATGGTCCGCGCTGTCGCCCAGATCTTTCAACTCGTCAGGATCGTTTTCCAGATCAAACAGAAGGGGCCGGAAACCGCCTTCGCAATGGATCAGCTTCCATCGCGTCGTGGCAACCATGAACATGACCGCATCCCGGACCGATACGCCCAGGGTTTCGGCGATGGGCGAGGCCGAGTAATCGTATTCACAGATCGCAAAGTCGCGCCCGGTCGACGCCGCCTGCCCGTGCAGGATGGGCAACAAAGACCGCCCTTCGAGAATGTGATCAGCCACCTGCCCGCCTGCTGTTTCAACAAAGGTCGGTGCCAGGTCGATGGATTCGACCAGCGCATCGCAGGTGGTTCCCCGCGTGGCGTCGGCCCGGGGCGAGGGGTCGCAGATGATCAGAGGCACCTTGGTGGACGCGTCATGGAAAAAGGTCTTTTCGCCCATCCAGTGATCCCCAAGGAAATCACCGTGATCCGATGTCAGCACGATCATCGTGTCCTGCAGCCTGCCGGTCTGTTCCATCCAGTCCAGCAAGCGCCCGATCTGATCGTCGGCCTGTTTGATCAGACCCATATAGGCAGGGACGACCGCCTCGCGCACCTCATCGCGGGAAAAGGCCTGCCCGACCTTGGTGTTCATGAAAGCCGCAAGAACGGGATGTGCATCCTGCCGCTCGGCCTGAGACCGGACCACCGGCTGCACATGCTCGGGGCCGTAGATCGAGGCATAGGGCTCGGGCACGATATAGGGCCAATGGGGTTTTATATAACTCAGGTGACAGCACCACGGCCCTTTGTGGGATTTCATGAAATCCATGCCGCGGGTTGTCAGATAAGGCGTTTCGCTGTCTTCTTCGGCGATATTCGCAGGCTCGGCTGCGTTTTTCAAAAACCATCCTGACAGCACGTTGCCCTGGGCATCCAGACCGGAATTGGCAAAGTCGTGCCACGGGTTGTCGCTGTCATACCCCTTGGCCGAAAGATAGGCGTTGTACTGCCGCGCCCCCTCGGGGTCATAGAAACCATCTGGTCCTTCGGGGCGCATCCCGTCATCGCGTTCGAATACATCAAACCCGCATTCCGCGACGCGCGCGCCGATCAGGCTGTCGGGTTCCAGCCCCAACCGGGCCATGCCTTCGGCATCTGCGCGCATGTGGGTTTTGCCCACCAGCCAGCAATCCATTCCGGCGTCGCGCAGGTGATCGCCCATCGTCCGCTCGCCGACCTTCAGCGGAATGCCGTTCCACGAGGCGCCATGCGAATGGACATAACGCCCGGTATAGGTGGACATGCGCGAACTGCCGCAGATGGGCGATTGAATATAGGCCCGCGTGAACCTGACCCCGCGCGCCGCCAGCCTGTCGATATTGGGTGTATGCAGATGCGGATGGCCGTAACAGCTCAGGTAGTCCCAGCGCAGCTGGTCGAACATGATGAACAGGATGTTGGGCGGCCGGGCCATGGTCAGCAGCGCACCCTAACCTTCCATGTCTTGCAGCATCTTGCGGGCGCGCTTGCACTGAAGCTGGTCGCGCAGCGGGCTGTCGGGGTCGATGTCCTTTTGGCAGACGACGCATTTATCCGCCCCCGAGATCGCGTTCAGGCCGCCACAGCTGCCCTTGATCGTCTTGCCCATGAGCATGACGCCCAGGGACATGCCGACCATGATGATCAGCAACAATACGAAGGCCAAGATGAATGTGCTCATTGCCGGGTCCTGCCTGTCAGTTGGTCCCCAGCGCATCCTTGAATGCGCTGCTTTGAACCGTGATATAGGCTTCTTCGCCGCCTGTCACATCCCGTGCGATGAAGAACACGGCGATTTTATGCTGTTCGGCCAGGTCCAGCCCTTTTTCCTGCCCCAGCGCCAGCATGGCCGTTGCCCAGGCATCCGCCATCATCGCCGTTTCGGCCAAAACCGTCACCGATGTCGTGCGGTGGGTGATCGGACGGCCCGTTACCGGGTCGATGATGTGTGAATACCGCACGCCATCCTGTTCAAAGAAGTTCTTGTAATCGCCCGACGTGGCCATGCCGAGGTTGTCCAGCGGCACGATCAGTTGCAGCGCCTGGCTGCCGGTTTCGGGCTTTTCAACGCCAATGCGCCATGTCTCGCCCTTGTCATTTTCGCCCATGGCAACAAGGTCGCCGCCAATCTCGACCATGTAGTTTTCGATCCCGGCATCGCGCAGGGTCCGGGCGACCTGGTCTATTCCATATCCCTTGGCGATCGCCGACAGGTTGATCCCCACCGCCGGGTCCGACTTGGTCAGGGTCCCGGCTTCGGTATCCAGGCTCAGCAGGCGGGCCTGGCCGACCTGTTGCAGCGCCTGGGCAATCTCGGCATCCGAGGGCACCGGGTCCTCGGGCTTGCGCGGCCCAAAGCCCCACAGTTCGATCAATGGGCCCAGCGTAACGTCGAACGTGCCGTTGCTTTTGTCGTGGACCTCGTTGGCCGCCGCGATCACATGTGCGAATTCCCCGGACACCGCCGCGGGGTCGGTGCTGTCGGAGGCGGAAAAAACCGAAACCTCGGAATTCGGGTCCCAGTTGGACATCTTTGCGTTGACGGCGGCCAATGTCTCTTCGACGGCGGCAGCCAGGGCGGATGCGTCCAGATCGGTGCCAATGGCGGTGATGTTATACGTGGTGCCCATGGTTTCGCCGCCCAGGGAAACCACCTCTGGTTCAGCGTCGAACAGACAGCCGGAAACAACAAGCGACAGGGCCAAAGCCGGCAATACGCGCATGGGGCGACCTCCTGGGGAAAACCGTGACCGGCGTATGCCAGCGGCCTTGGACAGAGTCAAACCGCGTTCACAGCTTCAGCGGCAGGAAGCCAAGCGCCAGCAGCCCCAGCGCCGCCGGGACACCAAACAGCCAGGCGCGTTTCTGCCAGCCATCGGGTTGCTGTTTCCAGGCCTGGCGGAAATTGTGACCGCACACGACGACGACAAAGAAGATTATCGCGGCGATGGGCGGGGTCAGATGCAGGTTCTCCAAGGGTTGGATTTCCTTGTTGCAGGGCAGAGTTGCGCCAGATTGTGAATTTGCACCCTATACAGGTTGTGTCTGAGCGCTAAGGTGGAAGGCATAGTCATAACCGCCGAAGGAGGAGACCGCCCATGGCCCCAAGCTCTTACCAGCCCCCGACGCGTGGCGACAAGCCCGAGACCGGCACCTTTAGTCAAACGGCCGAGTCGAACCTGTCGCACACCAAAACGACAGTCGCAAAGCTGCTGGAAGGCAAAGGGGACGCGGTGTTTTCCGTGCGACCCAATGAAACCATTCACGCGGTCGTGGATATCCTAAAGGCCAAGCGCATCGGTGCGGTTGTCGTGACGGATCAGAACGGCACGCTTGAGGGCATCCTGTCGGAGCGGGACATCGTGCGCCGCATGGCGGACACTCCGGGCCAGACCCTGCCGCAATCGGTTGGTGATCTGATGACGCGCGAGGTAAAGACCTGCGCGCCCGAAGACCTGCTGATGGATGTGTTGAAAACTATGACCGAAGGGCGGTTTCGCCACATGCCGGTGCTGAGTGACGGTAACCTGCGCGGCGTCATCACGATAGGGGACGTGGTTCAGTACCGCCTAAAGGAACTGGAATACGAAGCCCTGCGCATGAAACAGATGATCGTGGGCTGACCCGGGTTACACCCCGTAATAACGCGCATGAACGCCATAGGCCTGACCGGCGCGCTGGACCGCGCCGCGGGCCGGTTTCAGGTCGGACATCACCAGCCCGGACACTTTCAGGTTGACGCTGGCAAGCTCGCGCAGCGCATCCTGCACGCAAGATTGCGCCGTTCGCTCGACCGCCACCGACAACAGGATCGCATCCGCCAATTGCCCCACCACACGTGCATCGGGGACCGCCAGCACCGGGGGGCTGTCGATCAGGATATGGTCATATTCCTTGCGCAGGCCCTGTAGCATCCGGCCGAATGCGGGCGAAGAAAACAGGTCTGCTGCGCTGCGGTCGCTGCGTTCACCCATAAGAATATCGACGCCCAACCGGCTGTCCGGCCGGATCAGCCTGTCCAACGCGGCGCTTTGTTCCATCGCCGACACCAGTCCTCCATCCGGGTTTTCGGGAAAATAGTCGCGAAAGGAAAGGCGACGGATATCGGCCTCGATCAACAGGACCGCGCGGCCAAGCCCCGCGAGGTTGTGCGCCAGGGAAATGGCAGTCGTGGTCTTGCCTTCATCGGGGACAGACGAGGTGCACAGGATGACCTTGGGCGGAAGCCCCTGCCCCGACAGCAACAGCGAGGTTCGCAGGTTCCGCGCGGCCTCGGCCAGGGGGGATGTCGGATGGCCCTCAAGATATCCTACCAGATGCTTGCGGTCGCGGATCGGCGCGCGTGGCATATGCCCCAGGACGGCCACCTGCGTCGCCGATTCCAATTGGTGCGCATCGGGGATGCCGGATTTTTGGTAATTGGTCAGAAACAGAAAACCCGCAGCCAGGGCCGCGCCGCACAGCATCCCAACGATGCCAAGCCGCAGTGTCGCCGGTGCAATCTTGGTGCCCGGTGTCGCAGGCGATATGATCCGGCTGTCCGCAGTCTGCAACCCGCGCCGCAACGTGGTTTCCTTGAGCCGGGTCAGAAAAGTTTCATGCAGCAGCGCGGTCGCGCGGGCGTCGCGTTCGACCTGTCGCTGCCGGGTCACGATGGCCGTTGTCTCGGCAATTTCGCCCTCAAGTCGCGCAATCGCCTGTTCCAGCGCCTGGGCCTGCTCACCCGTCAGTGACAGGTCGCGGTCTGTCCTCTCTGCCAGTCGGTCTACGCGATCGAGAAAGGCAGCCGCCGAACCGACATCCCCGGCCTGCGCTTCCCGGGCCAACAGGTTCAGCGACCCGTCCTCCAGGTCCAGGTCGGCCAACCCGGACGGTCCGGCGGCGTGTAACGCGCCAAGATGTGCCTTTTCCTCGAGCAACTGGCCCTGCCGGTGGCGCAGGGTGTCCAACCGGTTGCGCGCCTCGCTCAAACGCACAGAGGGCTGGTCAGCATTGGCGGTTTCTACCTGTGTGCGCAGGTCGTGGAGAATGGCTTCCTGGTCCGTAAGGTCCTGTTCCAAAGTAACCACCCGTGCCGACAGCCAGTCAACGGCGGAATCGACGTCGGCGTGTTTCGTGTCAACCTGTCCCTGGACGTAAAGCGACGCCAAAGCATTGGCCAGACCGGCGGATTTGTCAGGGTCATTGCTGGTGGCGGTGATACTCAGCGCATAGGAATTGCGGATATTGCTGATCGCGAAGGCCCGCTCGACATTGGTTGCAACTGCGTTGGTGATCTCGTCCGTCGCCGCGACTGGCGCGGGGTCGGGCCTCAAACGCAGGGGGCCGGAACGCACTGCCGGATTGAATTCGGGGTCTTTGGCCAGGGCCAGGTGCTGCACCAGATTTCGCATCATCTGATGCGAACTCAGAACCTCGATCTGAGTGTTGATGGCGGAAATGTCGCGCCCCAGCCCCGGAACCGGATGCGGTGCGCCGCCCAGGTCCGGCGACTGATCCAGGACCAATACAGCCTGGGATTGGAAGCGGGGGGTCAGAAGGAAATGCGCGGTCGCCAGCCCAAGCATCAACCCCAACACAGAAAGTGAGGCCAAGACCCATTTCCCCGCCCACAGCACCGCCAAAGCGGCGACAATGTCGGTCGCCTCTTCGGCCCGGCCCGGTGCGGGCTCTTGCGGCATGCTCATCCTGTTCAGCATGGCCGCCCGCATTGCTGAGCAATGAATGACAATGTGCGCATCCTACGCCCCCTTCAGGCCAAAAACGGTGCGGATCGTGTGCAGGAAAATCCGAACTTCCTGCGCCAGGCACTGATTGTTGATATAGCGAATATCCGTCCGGACCTTGGCGGCCACGGCGTCCGCGCCCTGGGCGTAACCGTTCTGGGTCTGGGCCAAACCGCTGATGCCGGGCCGGACACGGCAACGGGCCCGGTATCCCGGAACGTGGCGCATATAATAGCGCGCGTGATGGATGTAATCCGGGCGCGGCCCGATCAGGCTCATCTCGCCGCTGAGCACGTTCAGGATCTGTGGCAACTCATCCAGACGTGACCGCCGCAGGCAATGGCCGAGGACAGGAATGCGGTGGCTTTCGACGGGGTCAAAGGCCCTGCGGGCGGTTTTTGGCGCCGGAATCATCGAACGGAACTTGTGGACAACAAAGGGTCTGCATTTGCGCCCCATCCGTATCTGCGAATAAAAGACAGGCCCCGGGTTGAAGATCGGGTTCAGCACAAAGAGAGCCGCCGCAACGCACAGCAAAACCGGCAACAGAAGCAGGGAGACGACGATGTCGGTTCCGCGTTTGACGGCGAAAAACCACGGAAGGGGCCGCGCCTGTCTGACTGATGCCGAGAATATTGGCTTGGCGGGGGGCAGTGCCGTGTATTCCGTGTTCACCTTGGTCCTCCTGGTCAGTGCCGGGTTGACCGAAACATGGCTGGTCCCCCGCGTGCTTGGGAGCGAGTGTCGGGAGGGAATGGTAAATTTATCGTTAACCTTAACAAGGTGTTAGGGTGTTTCCCGTCATGAAAGCACTTGTTTGCCAGAATTGGGAAACGGCTGTGACTGAAATTTACTCAGACGTTGGATTGCCCGAGGTTTCGCCAGTGGTGTGAAAGTTAATTTCTCCGGGCCGGATTTCGGCTGCGGTCAGCCGGTCGGTGGCAAAAGCGCCGGTATCGACCGAGATCACCTGCCGGTAGATCCGGGGCGTTGCGACGATGGTATGGCCGTGGATCACCCATTGCCCGTCGGTCCGCGCGTCAAGAAAGAACCGGGGGTGACCCCACAGGCAAACCTCGCGGGTCTGGTCCTTTAGGGGCAGCGCCGGATCAAATGCGGCATGAACCGCAGTCACATTGCCACTGGTCCATGTCAGCGGCCGGTTCCTGAGCCAGCTCAGCAGCGGTTCACCAACGGTCTCGCGCAATCGGCTGGCAAGTGCTATGGCGTCGGCGCCGGATACCGGCTCGGTCACGTCCGACAATCCAAATGACGCCAGCGTCTGCAGGCCGCCATTGTGCAGCCACAAGCCGCCCATACGCTTTGGGTCGTCTATGAACCGCAGCATCATTTCCTCGTGGTTTCCCAAAAGGCATATGAACGATTGCGGCGATCCGTTGGACAGATCTTGCAAAAGGTTCAAAACCTGCGCGGCCTGGCCGCCGCGGTCGATGTAATCACCGACAAAGACAACCGGATGGTCCGGCTTTAACTGGTCGAGCAGCGTTTCCAGCAGGTCCAGCCGTCCGTGAATGTCACCGACAACATAGAAAGGTCGGGCCGGGGCGATGTCTGCCAGGTCCGCGCCGTGATCCCCGGCGGTGCCGCGTGAAACAAGCCTTTTGATCCAATCCGTAATCATCCTATCCGATCACTACCTTGGCGGGCTTTTGGCGGCAATCGCCAAGTTCGCCCTGGCCCCTGCCGGTGGTTCGTGAACGATCCGTCAAACCGGCGTTCGGGCAACGACCGGCGGCCCGAGGCTAATGTGGCGCCGTCAAGAAACAGGAGAATCTCGGTGCCTTCCACGACTTTCAAACCCCAATCCGGCTGGACCGCCGTAAACCGTCATACGGCCGATGCGGATCAGGATATCCTTCTCAGCAATGTCAGCGGCGCATCCGTCCGGTTCGAAATTACCCAGGACGATGGCATTCCCATGCTTGATCCCGCATCGGGACACACGGTGCAACCGGGCCGTTCAGTGGCCATGCAGCTGAAGACCGGCGAGCGGATGTGGCTGGTGGGCGACGACGCTCAGGCCACGCTGTTGGTGGGCTGATGATGAGGCTCGCCGGTAGGTTCAGGAACGGTCGATTCGCTTGCAGCAGGCGCACCGCACCCGGAAACGATCCGTGGGCCGCTTATGCGGCAAACGGCAGTGTCCCTGATTTATTCGCCGATTTCAGGGCTGGCTTGTACAAGGGTCTGGGCCCGCAACATTCCGCATTTGGGCAGGTCTTTGCCTTTTCGCGCGGCTCGTCCGGGGCATTTACGGATGCGTCAGGCACATTGGTTCAGGCCGGGCCGGACGTGCCGCGGATGGATCATGTCCTGGAAAATGGCCAATGGGCTGCGCGCGGTCTGCTGCTGGAAAGCGAGGCGCGCAGCAATGCCCTGAAATGGTCGGCGGATTTTCAGAATCCTGTCTGGACCACAAGCCGCGCCAGTGTCGCCGCCAATGCCGGGCTTGCGCCCGATGGCGCTATGACCGCATGCCAGCTGACCAGCACCACCGCGTCGTTTGACGGTGCGATACGTCAGTCCGCCACCTATGCCACAGGCGAAACTCTCAGCTTTTCGGTCTATGGCAAGGCGGGTGACCGGGCCTTTCTGTTCCTGCGGGAACGGACCAATGGGTTTGCCAAGGACAGCTATTTCGATTTGCAGAATGGCACGCTGGGTGTGGTGAATTCCGTCCATACGGCGCGAATCCAAGATGTCGGTTCCGGCTGGTTCAGGTGTTCGGTCACCGTCACGGCGACCCGAACCGCCACATCGGATTTCGAGGTCTACAATTCCGAGGAGAATGCAAATACCGCCTCGGCGCAGCCTGGGTTCACCTATATCTGGGGCGCACAACTGGAGCGCGGCGCGGCCCCGTCGTCCTATATCGCGACCCAAGGCACGGTTGCGACGCGAGGCGCGGACAGCCTGACGGTGCTGCCGGGGCAACTGGTTGATCCGGTTGGGGATGGCGGCGTTTCCCTTTTGTTGCGCGGCGATGCGCATGTTCTGCCGGGTGCCGCCCCGGTGCAAATTTCCCGATGGGGCGATGGAAATGGCGATCGGATCGAGATGGATATCGTGGCGGATGGGGCCAGTGCCGGGCAGTTGGATCTGACGCACTCAGCCGCGGGCGCGTCCGTTGTTCTGGCCTCATCGCCCGGAACGTTCGGCCCGGGCCTGCTCAGCCCCTTTGCCGTGGCGACCAGCCATGGCGCGGCTCTGGTGACCGGAGTGGCCGCCAACCAAATCCTTGGCCCGGTCGCGACCCAGGGTATCCCGGATATCAGTACAGGGCCTTTGGTGCTGGGGCCTGGAATGATGGGTCATATTGCCCAGCTTGGGGTGTGGCGCGGCGAGCGCGACGCCGAAGCGATTGCCGCCGTGACGATGTAACGGAGGCTACGCCGGGATGGGGTGCGGTGTCTTGTCGACATCCTCACATGAAACTGAGGTGCGCACGTCGCGCCCCATCACACGGATCAGCAGATTGACCCGATCCTGCGGTTCAAGCCGGTCAATGCGCGACACCATGCCTGCGAAGGGCCCGGCCATCACCCGCACGGTATCGCCCACATTTAGCGGCAATTCCTGAACAAACCGCCCGTCGTCATCACACATGCATTGCAGCCCGGCGATGAACGCGGGGGGCAGCGGCCGTGGTGCCTGCCCCGGCCCGGTCACGATCCGGCTTATGCCGCGTGTCGCATTTATTGCCTGCCATCCGGGGCGGCGCGGATCAAACCGGACAAACAGATAGCCCGGAAACAGCGGGCGCGCGTCGGTCTTGTACCGGTTGGCCCGCCGTATGGTTTCAAGCCGGGTGGGTGAAAAGCACGTATACCCCTGCCGCAGCAGATTGCGTTCGGCGATCAGGCGCATATTGGGGCGCAGTTGGACGGCAAACCAGTTTTCCCAGCGTGCCGAGGCGGCGCCGTGGCGCGGATCGGTTGCGTCTTTTTCTGATGTGAGTTTCGCAGGGTTCATACTGACGCCTCCAGTTTTACCCGAAGGTTGTCGAAATTGGTTAACAATACCCTAACCGATTGAAGGGGCACCGACATCTCGAAGGAAATCTTGACTGTGGAATATAAGTTTAAAGCGATTTGTTTGCGTCGAATACAACTTTAACGATTGAATTCTGATCTTTTGGCTGCAATGATCCGGGCAAATCACATACCCCCAGAAGTCCGCCCCCTCAGGCACTTCCGGTGCGGTAGCCGTTGAGCCAGTGTATTTGCCAAATTGACGATGACAAAAACAAAATCCGATTCGGATGGACCTCCCATGACAGGCAAGCAAATTCGCGCGGCCCGGGGTGCTTTGAATTGGTCGGTACGCGACCTGGCCGAAAGGTCGGGGGTGGGCGCTGCGACCATCACGCGGTACGAGGCCATCGAAGGCGTGCCCCGGTCGCGCAAGGACAACCTGCACAAGCTGCGCCGCGTCCTGGAAAGACAAGGCATCCGTTTCGTGAACGACCGCAGAACCTCGTATGGTCTGCTGTTTGACATTCCATCGGCCCGCGACTGACGCTGACTTGAATCGTGAAAATTTCCGTGATCACACCGGTTTTGAATCGCGTTAAAACGATTGCTGACGCATTGCAGTCGGTTTCGGCGCAAGACTATGGAAATATTGAGCATATTATTCAGGATGGCGGGTCGGACGACGGGACGGTTGACTGTCTCAGGGATTGGCGCGGGCAAATTCCGCTGCACTGGCAGTCCTGCGCGGATCGCGGATTGTATGACGCAATCAACAAGGGGATGGCGCGCAGCACCGGCGATGTGATCGGCCTGATGCATTCCGATGATGTTCTTGCGGATCGGGCTGTTCTGTCTGATGTGGCGCAGGCGCTGTCAGGGTCCGGCTATGACGGGGTGTATGGCGATCTGGATATGGTAACCGCGACGGGGCAGGTCCTGCGCCATTGGCGGGCGGGGGCGTTTCACCGCGACCGGTTGCGCCGGGGGTGGGTACCCCCGCATCCGACCCTGTTTCTGCGGCGTGATGTTCTTGAACGGTTTGGCGCCTATGACCCCGACTATCGCATTGCGGGCGATTACGATGCCATGCTGCGCTGGATCTGGACGGGCCAGGTTCGGCTGGCCTACCTGCCGCGGGTCCTGGTGAAAATGCGTGTGGGCGGGGCCAGCACCGGTTCGGTCGCTGGCCTGTTGACCAAATCCAAAGAGGATTACCGTGCATTGCGCCGCAATGGTGTCGGCGGCGTGGCCACGCTGGCCGCTAAGAACCTGCGAAAACTGGGGCAGTTTTCGGCCGTTTTCCAGATGAGGCCGCATTGAAACCGGGCCCCTGGGCGATTTGGGCGCGGCTTTTTGTTGACCCCGGCCCCGCGGGGATTGATATGACACTCGCAGGTCAGGAATATCCCCTTGACGGTATCTGGGGAAACGTATCCCTGATAGCACCGGGTATTGATTGTATTTGAGGGTTTCATGAAACGGGTATTGGTTACGGGCACAGCAGGGTTCATCGGGTTCCATCTGGCAAAACTGCTATTGTCAGAGGGGTTCCAGGTGCATGGATATGACGGGATGACGGACTATTACGATGTCTCCCTGAAACAGAGGCGCCATCAGATGTTGCTGCAGACGCCGGGCTTTTCGGCGACCGAGGACCTGCTGGAAAACCACGAGCGCCTGATGCAGGTCGCGGATGAGTTCAAACCGGACGTGATTGTCCACCTGGCCGCGCAAGCCGGCGTCCGCTATAGCCTTGAACATCCGCGCAGCTATATAGATTCAAACGTCGTAGGCACGTTCAACGTCATGGAAGTGGCCCGCCAGCACAAGGTCGAGCACCTTTTGATGGCCTCGACATCCTCGGTCTATGGCGCGAATGAGGACATGCCCTTTACCGAGATGGAAAAGGCAGACACGCAGCTGACGATTTATGCGGCCACCAAGAAGGCGAACGAGGCGATGGGCCATTCCTATGCCCACCTTTGGAACCTTCCGACCACGATGTTCCGGTTCTTTACGGTGTACGGCACCTGGGGCCGCCCGGACCTGGCTCTTTACAAGTTCGTTGACGCGATTCTGGATGGGCGTCCGATCGACATTTACAATCACGGCGACATGTACCGCGATTTCACCAACGTGGACGATCTGGTGCGTGGGATCAGATTGTTGATCGATGTTCCCCCGGTTCGCCCTGACAGCGCCGATGAAATTCCCGAGGGTGACAGCCTATCCCCGGTGGCCCCCTATCGCGTGGTCAATATCGGCAATGGCGACAAGGTCCGCCTGCTGGATTTCGTCGAAGCCATCGAAGACGCGGTGGGTCAAAAGGCGATCCGCAATTACATGCCCATGCAGATGGGCGACGTTCCCGCCACATGGGCCAATACCGACCTGTTGCAAAGCCTGACGGGCTATCGCCCGCAGACCGATTTCAAGGACGGGATCGCACGCTTTGTCGAATGGTTCCGAGATTATCACGGAAAATAGGCAAGAGATCTGAATGCTGGACCCGAACCCCAATACGCGCCGCATCGCCGTCATTGGCCTTGGCTATGTCGGCCTGCCCCTGGCCGTGGCCTTTGGCCGGATTGGCCCGGTCGTGGGGTTCGACATCAACCCGTCCCGGATAGCGGCCCTGCAGCAGGGCATTGACGCCACGCACGAGGTCGAGCCCGCCGAGCTTGAGGCGGCAAACGGCTTGAGCTTTACCGCCGATGCGTCCGATCTTGCAGGGTGCGACACCTATATCGTGACGGTTCCGACGCCGATCACCAAAGGCAAGCAACCCGATCTTGCACCGCTGCTGGCCGCGTCCAGAACCGTTGGCGGCGTCCTCAGGCCCGGTGATCTGGTGATTTATGAATCCACCGTCTATCCCGGCGCGACCGAGGATGATTGCGTGCCTGTCCTGGAACAGGTTTCAGGGTTGCGCTTCAACCGGGATTTCTTTGCCGGATACAGCCCGGAACGGATCAATCCGGGGGACAAGTCGCACCGGATTTCCGACATCTGCAAGGTGACGTCCGGCTCGACGCCGCAGGTGGCGGACCTGGTGGATGCGCTTTATGCGCGGATTATCTCGGCGGGGACGCACAAGGCTGAAAGCATCCGCGTGGCCGAGGCTGCAAAGGTCATCGAAAACACGCAGCGCGACCTGAACATCGCTCTGGTCAACGAACTGGCGATGATCTTCGGACGCCTCGGGATCGATACCGAGGCGGTGCTGCGCGCGGCGGGAACCAAGTGGAATTTTCTACCGTTCCGTCCCGGCCTGGTCGGCGGCCACTGTATCGGTGTGGACCCCTATTACCTGACCCACAAGGCCGAAGAGGTCGGGCACCATCCGCAGATCATTCTTGCCGGACGCAGGCTGAATGACGGGATGGGGGGCTATGTCGTGTCGCAGCTGGTCAAGCAGATGACACGGGGCGGGATCGACGTCGGGGCCTCGCGCGTGCTGGTGTTGGGGCTGACCTTCAAGGAAAACTGCCCCGATCTGCGCAACACCCGCGTGGTCGATATCGTGGACGAGCTGAAATCCTATGGGATTGCGGTCGATGTGCACGACCCGCACGCGGATATGCAGGCGGCACAGGATGAATACGGGATCACCTTGCTGGCCGAGCCGGAACAGGCCGCCTATGACGGGGTCGTCCTGGCCGTGGCGCATCAGCATTATCTGGACCTCGATCCTGCGGACATTCGCGCCTATGGCAAGGCGAACAGTGTCCTGTTTGACGTCAAATCCTGCCTTCCCCGGAGTGTCAGCGATCTTAGGCTGTAACATCGTGCTGTCCGGGGCCGGAGCGCAAGTCTGACCCCGCGATCCGAGGCGCTCTGGGTTGCATCCGGGCAGCTTGGCCTGCTGGTCGGCGCGCTTGTTCTGGTGCGTGTGCAGACGGGGATGCTGACACCGGATGACTATGCGCAGCTGGCCCTTGCTATGACCGTGTTCAGCTTTGGGCAGGTTGCGGTGTTCGGGGGCGTGAACCAGGCCATAACGCGCCTGTATTCCCTGGCCTCTTCCCGTGGTGAACTGGCGGCCTATCGCCACTGTCTGCGCAAGCGGTATGCCCATGCCTGCGGGGTTTGGGGCGCGGCGGTCTGCGCGCTGGCTGCGGGGTTGGGTGCCTCGGGACGGCCGGAATGGGCCGGCTTGCTGTTGGCGGTTCTGCCCTATTCGGTGCTGAACGGGCGCCTCAGCGCGCTGATGGCGCTTGGCAATGGCGCGCGCGCGCGGCGTGTCGTGACCCTGCACCAGGTTGCGGATGCGGCGCTGAAAATCGGGCTGGTCTGTCTGGTCGCGCATCTGGCGGTCGTGTCCGTTGCGCTCTTGTTTGTGGCCTATGGGGTTGCAACGGCACTGGTGCTGGCCTCGATGGCCTTTTGGCTTGGCCCTGTACAACCCGCATCGGTCACGGTCCCGAAAGGCGATGAGATTGACGCGATTTTTGGCCGCTTTTCCGGCCCGATCTTCCTTTGGTCGCCATTTGTCTGGGGCGTATTGGTGGCGGATCGCTGGGCGCTGCAGGCATTTGAGGGCGCCTATGTGGTCGGGCTGTATGCGGTTGCCGCACAAATGACCCTTGGCCCGGTTCGGATCGGCATGTCCGCGGTGCTGCGCTATTTGGCGCCGCGCCTGTTCGACGGGCTTCAGTCCGGGGACCGCGCGGCGGGCAAGGCCGTGGGGCAGGCAATGGCCCTTGTCCTTGTGCTGACGGGGCTTGGATGGACCGTTGCGTTCCTGTTCCATGCATCGATTTTTCGGATTCTGGTCGCGCCGGAATATGCGGCGGCTTCGGTGTTCCTGCCCTGGCTTGTGCTGGCCGCCGGGCTGAGCGCTGCGGTTGAGCTGGTCACCCTGAATGTCCTGGGCGCGATGAACACCGCAGCGTTGGTCCGACCGCGCGTTGCAACCGCGTCATTGGGGATTGTGCTGGTCTATTTTGGGGCCTGGCAATTTGGCGTTGCCGGGGTCATTGCGGCGCAGATTGCCCATTCCGGCCTGTTCCTGGCCTGGACCTTTTTCCGCATCGCCAACCAGGGCAGATGCCGGACATGATCACCGGCGCAATCTACCAGCTGCCCCTGATTGCGCTTCTGGTCGTGGCAATCCTGCGCAATGGGCTGCGCCGCAGGATGGTTTCGGCGGCCATGCTGGCGACGGTCGCAATCTATGCGGCCTATATTCTGGCGATTGACGTGACCGGGCAAATTGCTCAGGTGCGCGTATTTGACCGTATGCCGCGGGATTTCATCACGGCGAACGGGGCGATCCTTGCCGTTTTCACCCTGAGCTTCCTGCTGGGAGGGGGCTTGGGGCGGGCCTGGGGCACTGACCACCCCCCCAACCAGCGGGCAGAGATCGGCGCGATCGGCCCCTTGATTGCCGGCGCGGTGCTTGTCCTGATTTCGGCCGATGGCTGGTGGCTGTTTGCGCCCTATCCGCTGAACAAGGGGGCCTGGCAGCTTGTTCATCTGGGCGGTGCCGGTGCGGTCGCCAACTTGCTGCTGCTGTATGCGGTGAACCGGGCCCGCAGTTCCGGGCAGCATATCGGGTTGACCCGCGCGGTTCTGTGGGTGGTCGCGCTGCATTACGTGCTGGCAGGGGACAGGGGGTCGCTGCTGTTCCTGCTACTTGGGGCGTTTGCCTTTCACCTGGCCACAACACTGCGCGGCGGCTGGCGTGTGGCCATCCGGGCGCTGTGTGTGGCCGCGCTTGCCCTTGTCGCGCTTGAACAGATTTCCTATTGGCGCTCGTGGGGCGTTCAGGCGCCATCGGCCGAAGGATCGTTTCTGGCCGAGATTGACCTGCTGCCGCAATCCGTGGCCCACATGTTTCATGCCATCGCGATCCGGCTGTCCGGGTACCAGACCGTTGACGGCGGGGCGATCGATCTGCTTGCCACGTTGTGGCTTCAGGTGATCCCGTCCGGGGTTCTTCACGGGCTGGGTCTGCAAACGTATAACGGCCCGTTATTGCTGTCTGAATTCGTGGTGCACGGGGGCGGTTTCTTTGTTCCGGCCGAGCTGTATTTCGCGCATGGCTTTCCCTCGGTCGCTTTGATCGGCGTGTATTTTGGCGCATTGGCGGCCTTTGCCGACCGTTGGTCCGCCCGCCCCGGCGACACGTTCATGACAACGCTGGTCCTGCTGGTGGCGGCGTCCAGCTTTTATACGATGTTCTATGGCGTTCAGGCCGTCCATCGCATGCTGAGCCTGCCTGTCCTGCTGGTCATCCTGCGCGCCCTGTTGCAAGCCGTGCTACGGCGCCAAGAGAGGTTTCGCGCGTGGTAGCCGCGTTGGAGCCCGTCAAGGATGCGCGCAAGGGGCGGCTGCAATGGCTGGCGCGCGGTATGGCCAGCCACGCAACCCGGATCTACGCGGGCAGCCTGGGCCGCAACACAACCGTGGCGGTGTGCGGCTTTCCCCGTTCGGGCACGTCCTGGATCAGTGCCGTGCTGGCCGGCTATTACGACCTTCCCGTGCCGCGTCACTATGTGGTGCCGCAGTTCCGGCCCCATGTGATGCACGGGCATGATCTGCGTCTGGGCCGATTGGGTCGGGTTTTCTATATGGTCCGGTCGCCGTTTGACCTGTACCCATCGCTGTTCGTGAAACGGTTTGGCATTTCGGACCCGACAGGTTCGTCCAGGGACCAGTTCGCAGCGTTTCTCAGGGCCGAGCTGGCCAGCCCGCACGAGGCACCCTGCCCATGGTCCGATCACGTGGCCCGGGCCTGCCGCCAGTTTGGTCCGCCGCTTGTCTATACCCGCGATGTGCAACGGATGTCGGATCAGCTGGCCACCCACATCCGGCGCACGGATGGCAGCTGTGACCGTGAACGGATGATGCGGCTGGTCTCGGCCCGCCCCAAGGGCGCAGGCGCACCCACGACGGTGACACCCCATCTGGCCCGCCAGTTCGACTGGTTCACGCCGGACAGCCGCCGCCTTGTCGAGGCGCAACTGGACCGCCTGCAAGCGCTTTTGCCCACCGACGGAATGCCCAGAGACTGGATTGAGGAGTTGAAACGGTGAAAGACCACAGCAGTCCGGGGGACGCGTGCGTTGAAACGGCGGCCCCCCGCATCCTGCATGCCATACCATCAATTGCCCTGTGCCATGGCGGCCCAAGCCAGAGCGTTGCCGGATTGCTGGGCGCACAGACCAAGATCGCGCCGGGGCGGGTCGGACTGATCTGCGGCCAGGACGCGGCCGAGCCCAAGTTCGCCGTGTCGCGCCGATGGGCCGCACGCTATGCCAGTCAGCGGTTCTGGTGCCCAGCCCCAAGCGCCCTGCCGGTGATGCGCAAGGCCATTGGTGATGCTGACATTGTGCATGTGCATTCTTATTGGAACGGGTTTGCCGCCACCATGATCGCCCTTGCGCAGCGCGCCGGGAAACCTGTGGTTCTGTCGCCGCGCGGCTGCCTGCAACATGCGGCAATCGCGCAGTCTTCTGCCCGGGCCAAGGCGATATTTGCCCGTCTTGGCGGGCGTCGGCAGCTGGCGCGCCTGTCGGGGTGGCATTTTCAGACCGAGGCTGAAGCCCAAGCCAGCCTTGGCGTCGGCCACCGGCCCCGCGTCATCGTGGATAACGGGGTTGCCCTGCCGCGTCCGGACCCATCGCACGCGGCCCTGCGCGCGCGGGTGTTCGCGGACACGCCCGATGCGGTCAACCTGTTGTTTCTGGGACGCATTGCCGCCATCAAGGGGATCGACCTGCAACTGCGCGCCTTGCGATACCTGCGCGACCGCGGTGTACCGGCCATCCTGCATCTGGTCGGCCCTGACGGCGGCGACCTGAACCGGCTGCGCGCCCTGGCGGATGACCTGGGCGTGGCGGACGGGCTGAAGGTTCACGGCCCTGTCTATGGCGATGGCAAGTTCGACTGGATGCGCGCCGCTGAAGCGGTTTTGCTGACGTCCGAGTTCGAAAACAACTCGAACGCCGCGCTTGAGGTGATGGCCGCAGGCGGTGTGCTGGTCGCGACCTCTGGGTGCATCAGCGACCAAGCGGTGGCTGCGGGTGCCGCAACCTGTGTTGCCCGCGACGCAGGGGCGCTGGCCGAAGCGCTGGCGCGCAGCGGTACTGACGGGCAGCGATCTGCCGCCCGCGCCTATGTGCGCGACAATCACAACTGGTCCGACCGGGCCGCCCGCATGCTGTCGTTTTACAAGACCTTGTTGTGATAGACGTCAGCGCCAACCGGGCAACCCGCACCTATTCGCGCCGCATAATGGCGGCACGGGTGCTGTGGGCCTGTTGCCAGCCCCTGTTCCGATACAGTCCGCGCCCATTCTGGGGGTGGCGCCGCTGGCTGCTGAGATGCTTCGGGGCCAAGGTCGGGCCCGACGCTCATATCCATCCCTCGGCACGGATCACGATGCCCTGGAACCTGTCGCTGGGGGCGCAAACCGCGGTCGGGGACTGTGCGATACTTTATGCCCTGGGCCAAATTGACATCGGCCCGCGTGCGACCGTTTCGCAAGGCGCGCATCTGTGTGCGGGCACCCACGATCACCGCCGCGCCGACCGGCCTTTGTTGACGCCGCCGATTGAAATTGGCGCCGATTGCTGGATCGCGGCCGAGGCCTTTGTCGGGCCCGGCGTTTTGATTGGTCCCGGCGCGATTGTCGGCGCCCGCGCGGTGGTCACAAAGCCGGTTCCACGCGGCGTGATCGTGGCAGGCAACCCGGCCCGGACCATCGGCAAATGCTGACGGTTGTTATTCTTGTTCGCGACGAAGCCCTGCATATCGAACGGGCCATAAAGTCGGTTCAGCCTGTTGCTGACAGGATCGTCGTGGTCGATAGCGGGTCGCAGGATGATACCTGTGCGCTGTCCCGTGCCCTTGGGGCCGAGGTGCTGGTTCACCCGTGGCGCAACTATGCCACGCAGTTCAACTGGGCGCTGGATCAGGTCGGGGCGCAGGCGGGCTGGGTTCTGCGGCTGGATGCCGACGAAATCGTCAGCCCCCGCCTGCGTGATGAAATCCGCGACAGCCTTCCGGCCTTGGCGGATACGGTAGATGGCGTCTATGTCCCGCGCTATATGACCTTTTTGCGTGGCCCCGTGCGCCGGGGCGGGCTGTTCCCGGTGCATGTTCTGCGCCTGTTCAGGGCCGGTCAGGGGCGGTGCGAGCAGCGGTGGATGGACGAACATGTGGTCGTGACCGGGGCAACCGTTTCGTTTCAGGGTCATGTCCTTGATGACAACCTTAAACCTCTTGGCTGGTGGATCGACAAACACAATGGCTATGCCAGCCGCGAAGCGGTTGATCTTTTGAACCTGGAATACCGGTTTATGCCGCATGAAACGATTGCACGGGCACAAGGCGGGCAGGCCAGCCGCAAACGCTGGATCAAAGAGGCATTGTATTCCCGCATGCCGGCAGGCGCGCGGGCGGGCCTGTATTTCCTGTGGCGGTTCATCTTCCGGCTGGGATTTCTGGACAGCCCCCAAGGGCGCAGTTTTCACCTGTTGCAGGGGTTCTGGTACCGATACCTGGTGGATATGAAACTGCGCGAGGTGCGCGCCCATATGCGGGATCGGTCGGTGGATGTTCAGACCGCGATCCGCGAGGTGCTGGGGATCGACGTGACCGAAATGTAAAAAACCGGCGCCAACTGCGCCGGTTTTTCCATTGGTTTTACCCGCCGAAATCGTCGAGCATGATGTCTTCGCGGTCCACGCCCAGATCCAACAGCATGTTGATGACCGACTGGTTCATGATCGGCGGTCCACACATGTAGAACTCGCAATCTTCGGGGGCCGGATGGTTCTTGAGGTATTCTTCGAACAGGACGTTGTGGATGAACCCGGTATAGCCGTCCCAGTCATCGCCGGGCTGCGGATCGGACAGGGCGACATGCCATTCGAAATTGTCATTCTCGGCCGCCAGCATGTCGAAATCTTCGACAAAGAACATCTCGCGGCGCGACCGTGCACCGTACCAGAAACTGATCTTGCGCTTGGATTTCAGCCGCTTGAGCTGATCGAAGATGTGGCTGCGCATCGGCGCCATACCGGCACCGCCGCCGATAAAGACCATTTCCTTTTCGGTCTCGCGGGCGAAAAACTCGCCAAACGGACCCGAAATCGTAACCTTGTCACCCGGTTTCAGGTTGAAAATATACGATGACATCTGACCGGGCGGGATACCCTCGGACCCCGGCGGGGGCGAGGCCACGCGGACGTTCAGCATGATCATGCCACGTTCTTCGGGATAGTTGGCCATCGAATAGGCGCGCTCGATCGGTTCGGCCACGGTGGATTTATACTGCCAGAGATTGAACTTGTCCCAATCCTCGCGATACTCCTCCTCGACGTCGAAATCGGTATAGGACAATTGGTGCGTGGGGGCTTCGATCTGGATATAGCCCCCGGCGCGGAAATTCACGTCCTCGCCTTCGGGCAGGTCCAGTGTCAGTGCCTTGATGAAGGTGGCGACGTTCTCGTTCGAACGCACCGTGCATTCCCATTTCTTGACGCCGAACACCTCTTCGGGGACTTCGATGTCCATATCCTGCTTGACCGCGACCTGACAGGACAGGCGGTCACCGCATGATGCCTCGCGCTTGGTGATATGGCTTTCCTCGGTGGGCAGGATGGACCCGCCGCCCGCGTGAACGCGGACACGGCATTGGGCACAGGTTCCGCCACCGCCGCAGGCCGAGGGCACGAACAGCTTTTCCGCCGCCAGCGTCTGCAGCAGCTTGCCGCCCGCCGGGACCGAGATGGTCTTTTCGCCGTTGATGGTGATGTTCACGTTGCCGGTCGACACCAGCCTGGACCGCGCGGCCATGATAAGGGCCACCAGCGCCAAAACGATCAGGGTGAAAAGGACGACGCCTAAGCTAAAGGTTTCCATCGACCCCTCCTTACAGTTTCACGCCCGAGAAGGACATGAAGGCCATCGCCATCAGACCCGCGGTGATGAAGGTGATCCCCAGACCTTGCAGGCCGTCGGGAATGTCCGAATATTTCAACTTTTCACGGACCCCCGCCATTGCGGTGATCGCCAGCGCCCAGCCGAACCCGGACGAGATGCCATAGGTTGCGGCCTCGGCAAAGTTGTAGTCGCGTTCGACCATGAACAGCGAACCGCCCAGGATGGCGCAGTTCACAGTGATCAGCGGCAGGAAAATCCCCAGCGCGTTGTAAAGCGGCGGGAAGTACTTATCGAGCACCATTTCCAGGATCTGAACCATCGCGGCAATCACCCCGATATACGAGATCAGGCCAAGGAATGTCAGGTCCACATCCGGGAAACCGGCCCAGGCCAACGCGCCGGGCTTCAGCAAATAGCTGAGCAGCAGGTTGTTGGCGGGAACGGTGATGGCTTGAACGACCATGACCGAGATACCCAGACCCAGCGCCGTTGAAATCTTCTTGGATACGGCGATGAAGGTACACATCCCCAGAAAGAAGCTGAGCGCGAGGTTTTCGACAAAGATGGCCTTTACGGCCAGTGAGATAAGCCCTTCCATCAGTGTGCCTCTACCTGCTGGATTTTGTATTCACGTTCTTCGACCTGGTTCGGTTTCCATGTGCGGAATGCCCAGATCAGCAGGCCGATCACGAAAAAGGCCGATGGTGGCAGCAGCAGCAGGCCATTGGGCACATACCACCCGCCATTGTTCACCGTCGGCAGGATCGTGATTCCGAACAGGCTGCCCGAGCCGAACAATTCGCGGATCACGCCGACCAGCATCAGGATCAACCCATAGCCCAGACCATTTCCGACACCGTCGATAAAGGATGCCACGGGCGGGTTTTTCATCGCAAAGGCCTCGGCCCGGCCCATCACGATACAGTTGGTGATGATCAGCCCGACGAAAACCGACAGGGTCTTTGAAATCTGGAACGCATAGGCTTTCAGGATCTGGTCCACCAGGATCACGAGCGAGGCGATGATAACCATCTGCACGATGATCCGGATCGAACCGGGGATCTGGTTGCGCAGCATCGAGATGAACATCGACGCAAAACCGGTCACGAAGGTCACCGCCAGCGCCATCACAAATGCCACCTGCAGCGAAGAGGTCACCGCCAGCGCGGAACAGATGCCCAGCACCTGCAGGGTGATCGGGTTGTTGTCGACCAGCGGGTCGACCAGCAGCTCTTTCCTTGTCTGGGACATCAGAACTCTCCTGCTTGCAGTTTGGCCAGGAAGGGGCCATAGCCCGCATCGCCCATCCAGAATTTCACCAGGTTATCGACACCGACCGAGGTCAGCGTGGCACCCGCCAGCGCATCGACATAGAAATCAGGCCCGGCGGCGGGTTGTGACTTGGCGACAGTGATCTGCAGATCACCCGCGTCGTCGCGCAGTTTCTTACCGTTCCACAGCGCTTTCCAGCGGGGATTGTCGACCTCGGCGCCCAGCCCCGGCGTCTCGCCATGCTGATAGAACTGCAGGCCGAAAATGTCGTTGCCGTTGCTTTCCAGCGCGATAAAGCCATAAAGCGTGGACCACAGGCCATAACCGTGCAGCGGCAGGATCACCTTGTTCAACCCGCCGGTTTCATCCCGCAACAGGTAGATGACACGGTATTTCGCCTTGCGTCCAATACCCGCCGGGTCGCTGTCCAAAGCGACGCTGAGGTCCGGGTCGCTGGCTGCCGCCAGGTCGTCGAACGTGGCCGGGTCGAACTGATCATCGACAAACTCTCCGGTCGCCAGGTCCAGCACATGCGGCTCGAACGCGGCAAAGGCTTTGGTCACGTCGATGCCAGGCTCATAAACGCCTGCGACCTGCAGGACGTTGACCTGCTTGTCCTTGAGCTTGTTGGCCTCTTGCACAGGGCGCAGGCTGACGGCGGCCGCCGACACGATCATCGACGCGACAAGGCAGACGGCGACGGCGATAAAGATCGTCTTGCCGACCGAATCCGGCGATGCGGCCAGGAACCGGCCAATGGCGCCCTTTGGGTCTTGAGGTTGCGTATCAGACATGGCGGCGCGCCCTCCGTTTGATGTTGGCCTGCACGACGAAATAGTCGATCAGCGGCGCAAAGACGTTGCCGAACAGGATGGCCAGCATCATACCTTCGGGGAAGGCCGGGTTCACCACGCGGATCAAAACGACCATGACACCGATCAGCGCGCCATAGATATACCGGCCCAGATTGGTGTGGCTGGCCGAAACCGGCTCGGTCACCATAAAGGCCAGACCGAAGGCATAGCCGCCCAGCACGACGTGCCAGTACCAGGGCATGGCGAACATCGGGTTGGTATCAGACCCGATCAGGTTCAGCAGCCAGGTGAAGGCAATCGTACCCGCCAGACAGCCGACAATCAGGCGGTAATTGGCGATCTTTGTCATCAGCAGGAAACCAAGGCCAAACAGGCAGGCCAGCGTCGAGGTTTCGCCAAAGCTGCCCTGGATCGTGCCAAGGAACGCGCTCATCCAGCTGATCCCATCGGCGGCCAGCGCCTGATATCCGTCAGCCGCAGACACCGCCAGGGCGGTCGCCCCCGAGAACCCGTCAACCGGGGTCCAGACGGCATCGCCGGACATGTTCGCCGGATAGGCGAAATACAGGAACGCACGACCGACCAGAGCCGGGTTGAGGAAGTTCTTGCCGGTTCCGCCAAAGACTTCCTTGCCGATCACGACACCAAACGAGATGCCCAGGGCGACCTGCCACAAAGGCGCGGTCGCCGGCATGATCAGCGTGTAAAGCATCGAGGTCACAAGGAAGCCTTCGTTCACCTCGTGGCCGCGCACGGTGGCAAAGATCACTTCCCAAATACCGCCGACGATCAGGGTCGTCAGGTAGATGGGCAGGAAATACAGCAACCCGTGCACCGTGTTCCCGAACAGGCTTGTCGGGTCCAGCGAAATGCCCAGGGCCTGCAAAATGACGATGCGCCATCCGGTTGCCGCCTCGGGGCCAAGCACGGCCAGCGCCGCGTTGGCCTGATAGCCCGTATTCCACATGCCAAACAGGATGCAGGGGATCGTGGCGATCACGACATAGGTCATGATCCGCTTCATATCCACATAGGACCGTGCATGCGGCGCTGCGGTTGTTACAGTTTTCGGAGTGTAGATAAAGCTTTCGACCATCTCGTAGATTGGGAAAAGCTTTTCGTACTTGCCGCCCTTGGTAAAGTTCGGCTCGATCCGGTCAAAGAAGCTGCGCAAACCCATCTGGCTCAGCCCTCCTTTTCAATTTTGGTCAGGCAGTCGCGCAGCGCCAGCCCGTATTCGTATTTCGCCGGACAGGCAAAGCCCACAAGGCCCAGATCCTCTTCGTCCAGCTCCAGCGCACCAAGCGCCTGTGCCGTGTCGGTATCCATCACCAGCATCGCCCGCAGCAATTGCGTCGGCAGGTAATCCTGCGGCATAAGTTCCTCGAAGGTTCCGGTCGGCACCATCGCCCGCCGACCCCCATTGAGGTTGCTGGTCAGCGCAAACATCTTGCGGGTGAAGGCCGAGCCAAGCACCGGCTGCACCGCGAATTTCGACGGCATCGGGCGAATCCAGCCCAGCGGTATCTGGTCGTGATCCTCGCGGATCAGCGTGATCTGGCGGGAAAACCGGCCCAGAAAGGCGTGTGGCCCTTCGGCCTGGCGCCCAGACAGGACCGACCCCGAGATCACCCGCGCCGGGCCTTCGACGGCGATTTCGCCCCGGGTCAGGTCGTCGGTCGAAGCGCCCATGACGGTACGGATCAAGCGCGGTTGCCGCGCGGCAGGTCCGGCGAGCGAGATGACCACATTCGGATCAAGATGCCCGGTCTGAACCAGGCGGCCGATGGCGATTACGTCATGATACCCGATGGTCCAGACCTGTTTGTCCCCCGCCAGCGGTTCAAGGAAATGAACATGGGTCCCGGCCAGCCCGGCGGGGTGCGGCCCCGAAAAGCCCACGGCCTGGACACCGTCCACATCCGCGCCCGGAACGGACGCGCCATCCTGGTGGCACAGATAGGTCTTGCCTTCAGTCAGACCGGCCACGGCGCCAAGCCCCGCGGCAAAAGCCTCGGGCGCGTCGCCCATGATCAGCGCGGCATCGCCCGCAAGCGGCTCGCTGTCCATGGCGGTCACGAAAATCGCGGCAGGCGTATCGCCCGGTGCCGGCATCTTGGAATAGGGGCGCGTGCGAAACGCGGTCCACAACCCGGCGGCACAAAGCTTGGTCGCGATTCCCTCGGCCGAGGACCAATCGCCGACCGCAGAAAAGTCGAGCCCGGTATCATTGGCGTCGGTGACTTCGACCACCACGCTTTGCAACACGCGGCGCGCGCCCCGGTTGATGGCCACGATCTTGCCGGTAAGCGGCGCAACCATCATCGCCTCGGGGACGTCCTTGTGGCAAAACAGCGGTGTTCCGCGCCGGACCTCGTCGCCTTCCTGAACCAGCATGCGTGGTTTCAGCCCAATATAGTCGCCGCCTAAGACGCCAACGCTGGAAAACTCCGGGCCTGGGTGAATTGTCTGGTCGGGGGCGCCGTCTATCGGCAAGTCCAGCCCTTTTTTCAGTTTGAAAGTTTGCATGTCGCTACGTTCTTCCAAGCCTCTTTCCTGCGCCTGCCGGGTGCAATCAGGTGACCCTGATTTTGACCAGCCTGAGGCACTTGTCTGCATGTGCGCAAGAGGCGTTTGCAGGCAGCCGCACTCTGTGGGCGTTTTTCCGATCACGGCCCCTTTACGCGGGCGGGGCGCCAAACGCAAACCTGTTACCGCGCGAAATGCGCGTTGTGGGGCAGTTTAACTGAAATTGATCACATTTCAGTCGCATTTTGCCAACCCAATTTGGCTGTCGCGCCACTGAACGATCCGGTGTAAGAGGCTGGGATGGCAGATTCCGATCTTGAGATTTTCCTGATAGCAACCCCGGGGCTTGAAGCCCCCCTGTGTGACGAGGCCGCCGCCTGCGGCTTTGCCAGTGCGCAGGTGGTGGCGGGCGGCGTGGCTGTACGTGGCAACTGGTCCGAGGTGTGGCGCGCGAATCTGCAACTGCGCGGCGCCAACAAGGTTCTGGTCCGTCTCGGCAGTTTCCCGGCGGTCCACCTGGCCCAACTTGACAAGCGTGCCCGCAAGTTTCCCTGGGCCAATGTCTTGCGCGCCGATGTTCCGGTCCGGGTCGAGGCCACCTGCCGCAAATCCCGTATCTATCATGCCGGTGCCGCCCGGCAGCGCATCGAAACCGCGATTTCCGAAGAGCTGGGCGCACCGATTTCGTCCGAGGCCGACCTGCGGGTCCTATTACGCATCGAAAAAGACCTGTGTACCCTGTCTGTCGACAGCTCGGGCGAGCTGCTGCACAAACGCGGGAACAAGGCGGCTGTCGCCAAGGCCCCCATGCGTGAAACGATGGCCGCGATGTTCCTGCGCGAATGTGGATTTTCGGGTCAGGAACCGGTGCTGGACCCGATGTGCGGATCAGGGACCTTTGCCATCGAGGCCGCCGAAATTGCCGGGGGGCTGCATCCCGGCAGGTCGCGCAGCTTTGCCTTTGAACAGCTGGCCACGTTCGATGCCGATGGCTGGAATGCGATGCGGACCCCGGTACCGCTGCGGGATCCGGGCCTGCAATTTTCTGGCTCGGACCGGAATGCGGGCGCGGTACAGGCCGCCACCGACAACGCGCAACGCGCGGGTGTCGCGGCCCTGACCCGGTTCCAGCAACGCGCTGTCAGCGACATCAAACCCGACGGCAACCCGCCCGGTCTGGTTATCGTCAACCCGCCCTATGGCGCCCGGATCGGGGACGAAAAACGCCTCAGGTCGCTTTATGGCAGTCTGGGCAAGGTTCTGACCAACCGTTTCAGCGGCTGGAGGGTCGGGATCGTGACCAGCAGCGCATCGCTTGCCCGTGCAACCAGGCTGCCGCTGCTGCCGCCGGGCCCGGTGGTGGATCATGGCGGAACCAAAGTGCGCCTGTACCGGACCGAGGCCCTGCCCTGACAGCGACAGACCCGAGCGGCCCGACAAAACCGGCCGCGACAAACCCGATCGATTTTTCGCCATCGGACGCTCAGAATCCCCCTTGCGCATCCAAACACGCAGGTATAGATCACCCGCCACGGTCGGAGTGTAGCTCAGCCTGGTAGAGCACTGTCTTCGGGAGGCAGGGGTCGGAGGTTCGAATCCTCTCACTCCGACCAATAAAACAAGGCGCCTGATGCGTCCCTCGAAAATCAGCCGCAACGATATCCGCAACGTTTCAGGTTGGATTTGTTCCCACTCTGTCTGTCAACGGCGCTGTTTCCAACGTCATCCCCTTTTGAATGCCCAGGAAACGGCGATATGTTTGAGGTAACCGATGCGACAAACCCGGTCGTCAAATCTGGGGATTTTTAATGCCAGTTACCCTTGCGTAGGTCTCCTCGACATCTCCCCAGCGCTGTGCCAGCGGAAGAACAGCAAGGTGGACGATCAGCCAAGTGGCGTAAACCATGTTGTGATCCCAAAACCCGCCTACCGGCACCTTGCCGTGGGCAATCTGATTTCGCACAGATGGACCACCGGGAAAACTGAACAGAAGATCGATCTCGTGAGTGTAACGCTTAGGAAGAATTTTCTCTAATTGTGACCGCCAGGGATTGCTTGGGTTCAACAGCATCGGGAGAGAAGCTTCTGTTTGAATTCCGTGTTCGTCCGTAGTCGTGGTGTCGATACCTCGATGATAGAGGATCGTTCGCAGTGAATTCTCTAACTGTGGGATCAACAGGGACGCCGCCTCGATATCTTCACCACCAAGAAAGTGAACGATTGCACGGGCGAAAATATATACGTGCCCCAGCGGGATGAATGGGCTGTCCTTGATCATCTCTTGGACAACATCAGCGGCTACTAGGTGTTCTTCTGAAATCACCCTTCGAATTGGATTGATGGCACCGGCAACCGTTACTTGCCGGGAATGCCCGCGGTGAAATGACATCAAGTATCGATAATGCAACTCCGTCTGTTCGGCACTTCCGGTCAGGCCTGGTGATTTGAACACGACCCGTCCTTGGAAATCGTGGACCTGCATGGGCATGATGCCTTGTAACGGAAACTCCTCGGCGTGTTTCACAGCCTCCCGACGAATAGCATCGGGTTCAGGGGGTTGATCACACAACACCAAGGAGAGAAATGCGGCCGGCCATGAGTGGCCCTGGACCGAAGCGAAAGAGTGTTCCACGATCTCCGACAGATCGATTTCGGTCGAGAAGGAGCCCATCTCATCGCGGATCGACGGCTGAACCTTGCTAAGCCAGGTGGTCAATTCATCCCTTCGCTCCTTTGTGCCTGGGTAGTTGCGGAGCACCTGAATTGCATCGTTCAGAAAGGCGGATGCTAACATGGGGGAAGCGGCAAACTCGGCTTTTTGCACGTGGCACTCAGCAACTTCAACCATGCATCGACTGTGGTTCTGTTCATCCCGGTTGCGCTTGTGGCATCGGGCAGCGACCTTCCAAAGGTCAATTCTCAGGTCTGGGTTTGCTTGCAGTTCATCCGCTGCAACCAGTTCCTCGGCACGTGCCGCGATCTCTTCTACTAGCGTGATGTCATGATCGATATCGACTTCTACAATCCGAACGAAGTCACTAGCGTTGCCGTCCTTGTAGGCATCGGCGACCAACGAACGGATTATTTCCCTTAGCCGTTCCGAAGCCTCATGCTGCCATCGAGTTGCGTGGGACACACGAGCTGCTCGGACCAATAGTTCTTTTGCATGCACCCCCCAGGGAGATACATCTTCAAAAGCAAAGACTGAAGTGCCAGCCTGCACCTGCTCCACGCTGTCGCAATAGGCGGAGATTGCTTCCTCCGCCATGTCATGCCGCTTCCGCTGAACAAACCACGTGACATCAGCCAATCGCGCTCTGAGACCCGCGTTGGTAATCTCCGGAGCTAGTTCAGCCAGGACGTCGATTTGCTCTGGTAGCAGGTCGCCGGGAACTAACGACCTACGATCACCAAAAATGAACATCGGCCTGAAGGGCTCTGTGCGGTGATCGGGCTCAACATGGTAATTCGTAAGCCCAGCCATCAGTTGAAGCGGTTGTTGATTTTCAGGTTCGGCACTATTGGCCAGATCTGAAAAAAGCTGGTTGATGTCGTGGCAATCTACACTGTTCGAGACCGACAACAGAGAATTGATGTCGATATCACGCAACTGGTCCAACGCTACGACGAAATCCACGCCAGGTATTGGTGCCTGCGTTTCGCTTTCCTCGGGCGTTGCCGGTTCCGAGGTTTGATTGTCTTCGGAGTTATTCATACCAAGGCTCCCGGATATTCGATCAGCCTATGGTAGTGAGCTCAAAGTTCCAACCAACGAAATGAATTACCACGGTAATACGCTCCGTTTTTGGGGAAGGTGAGGGAGGCAAATCGTGAGACAAGCGGACCACATACGAGAGTTCGTTCTTTACCAAATGATCAAACCGGTAGGCTCGCACGGCCTGCCATCGGTGTCAGTTCGAGCCGTTGACATTCATCGAGATATAGGGTCGAGGAATTCGATGCCCGCCGTGTGTAGTGCCCTGGGCAGCAACAAGTTCTTGGGAATGGCTGCGGTGGAAACCATCTCTAGGTCTGGCCCACCGAACGGATCCGATGCCCTGTTCACGTTCAAGCCAATCGATGGATACTCGGGGGAAACCTCAACGTAGTCGATTTCGACCGACAAATCTGTCGCTAAGTCGATGACCCTTCTCGACCCATCCAACGCCCTCGTCTTAGTCACATGTGTGAAGGGGAAGCTCAACCACCCTACTCCCGCTCAGGATCTCAAGGAGTTCATGATCTAGTTTTGATCATCATATGCCGGGCTGCGGACTACAATCTGTGCGCAGCTCAATGAACACGCGAGGAACGCGCCCCTCTTTTAAATACCCAGATTCATAATCCCAGCGGCGTTCTTCAGCGCTTCTGGGCTGTAGGACCTATAGACGTTTTCCAAGGTCTCGCGCGAGGTTGCAAAATAGGCCGTGGCGTCCTCCAGCGTCATGCCGCGCATGAACGCCCATGTAACCGCTGTGTGCTTTAGGGTGTGCGGCGTCACTTCCTTAAGACCGGCCCGTTGGACGGCGGCTCGAAAGGCTTTGTCGATCCGATCTATCGGCACGCCCTTGAACGACACGACATGGCTCCCCTCCTGCGTCCAGGTCTTCATCTCTGCTTGAAGCGTCCCAGGCATCTTGATCATTCCCTTGCGCTTCTTGGTCTCGGCCTCAGCCTTACCAAGGAAATGGATCACTCCGCTGTCAAGATCGACCCAGCCGCTATCAAGGGAGGGCATCCACTTCAGCCGCGTGATCGCGGTCTTCCGACGTCCGGTGTAAAGCGCGATCTTGATGAACCGCTGAACGTGAGAAGCAGAGGCCTCCAGCAGGCGCTGGACCTCCTCCTCGGTCAGCCAGCGGTCATTGGCAACTCCCTTCTCAGGCAAGGTTACGATCGGTGCATGGCTGATCTTGCGCGACGCCATGGCGTATTTCACAGCGGCGTTCAGCGTGTTCATCTCGCGCCGGACGGTCCATGCGGCGCGCCGTCTCCAGGCCGTGTAGCCCCGGCACCTGTCTATATCGATCTCGGACACCTTGAGGTCGCTCCAGTAGGGCGACAGTGCCTGTATCGTGTAGAGCAGACGTTCCCTGTCGCGGACCACCTTTACCTTGGTCTCGCCGTAATGCACCAAAATCTCGCCGACGGTGATCTCGCTCGGGTCGTGGACGCGATCATCTTGCCGCTTCTTGCTGGCGATGTAATTGCTCAGAACTTCTTCCGCTGCTTCATGAAATCCATCACCAAAGCCTGTCCGGATCTGCTGTCCTCCGTCGAGGATGACCCATGCGCCATCGTCTTTGCGCTGGAAGAGTCGGGCCGGTTTGCGTTTACGTGGCATGTCGAAATGAACCTTTCCAGTTCGCAGCGTGTCATATAGTAGCGATGGCCAATCTTAGTCGCTTTGATTTTGCCGAGATGGATCATCGTCCGCACTGTTCTGGGTTTAACAGTTCGGTGAAGCGCCAACGCAAAGTCATCGACTGTCAGAAGAGCTTCATTGGCGCTCATGATAAGCGCCCCCGGGGCAGCGCTCTATTTTGCGGGGTATAGATACTGATTTCCATGACGGACTTATCGCCGTTGTTAGGTTCATGCGTAGTCGCTGCAAACATTGCCGGAACATCTCCTTTTTCATGCAAACTGTTTAGTCTATAGCGAAAACCACGCCGGATGCGCTTTAGCTGTCACGAAAAAATCACAAGACACTGAAACTAAAAGAAAGATTATTCCTTTTCACGTTGTCCTTTCATCCTCTTCAAATACTTCAACCAGTTCTACCAAGGACCACCTGGCCTGCCAGAATTCTTGTGTCGACGCCTTTGAGGATTCCTTCTGACTTTGAACCGTCCGTGCAGAGGCAATCAGCATACTTTTGAGAGTTTTCCGTATCTCAGACGAAAGTTCAGGCCGAAGTTGAAAATTTGTGTCCGTGGCTTTTTGTTCTCACTATGAGACGTGCGTCTACAACAGCTGGTTGCGCAACATCTTTAGGGGCCATAGAAAATCCTAAACTGACCAATTTCCCTAGCTAGCAAAAAACTACGACGAACGGACTACTTTATGAATCCTACTGAGATCTTCGAAGCTCTGGAACAGATCTCCTCGAACCCATTTGAACCGAATGAATTTCCATTCGAATTCGCTGAGGCTACGGATGTCGCCCAAGCAGCGATAGCCAAACTCAGGAACGGAACAACCAATAAATCCGACCAACCAGGCGGCGTCCTGGTCAGCAAGAAATTCCACTATGCCCCCGCCATGACCGGCATGGCAGCTGTCACGCTGGAGGCCCTGCGCAATTCAAAGAAGACCAGCACGGCGAAACCTGCCATCCTGATCGCTACGGATGGCGAGATGGTGGCAGCCGAACATCGTGCCAGCGGCGACACACTGCATTGCCGCTTTGATGAGATCGGTGACAACTTCGGCTTCTTCCTGCCCGCAGCAGGCAAGGAACGCTATGAGGCGGCGGAAGAAAATCCGATCGACGTCAAAGTCACGGCCAAACTGGCCAAGCTCTATGACGCGCTGGTGCGAAAGAATCCGGATTGGGCCAGTGACGCGCGCCGACATGAGATGAACCAGCTGATGATGCGGCTGATCTTCTGTATGTTTGCCGAGGATGTGGGCATCTTCCCCGATAACCAGTTCAGCCAGATCCTGTTCAACCATGCTGGTAATAAAGGTGAGGAAGCGCGCGAGGTAATCATCGATGCCTTCACCGCCATGAACCGGCCTAAGGACAAGCGCAGCGATCTTCCTGCTTGGGCGGGTGATCTGGAATATGTGAACGGCGGGCTCTTTGCGGAATCCATCGACGCGCCTGTCTTTGACGTGACCGCCTATCGTTATCTGCGCGATGCCTGTGACGAAGACTGGCGTGAGATCAATCCGGACATCTTCGGTTCAATGATCCAGTCCGTGGCCGATCCTAAACAGCGATCGGAGCTGGGGATGCACTATACCTCAGTGCCGAACATCATGAAGGTGATCGGGCCGCTGTTCTTGGATGATCTGGATGCCGAAATCGACAAGGCGTGGGAACGGCCCAATGGCCTACGCAAGGTGCTGACCCGGATTGAGGGGATCCGGGTATTTGACCCCGCCTGTGGGTCAGGCAACTTCCTGGTCGTGTCCTACCGCCAGCTGCGCGAACGCGAGATGCGGATCCTGAAACGGCTGGAGGAGTTGACGGCGGAGAGCACCAAGGAGATGTTCTCGGCCGTAAAAATCGCCAATTTCCACGGGATCGAGATCACCGATTTTGCGGCCGAGACTGCAAAGCTGGCACTGTTCATCGCCGAATACCAGGCGAACGCTGTGTTCAAAGAGGTTTTCGGCCAAGGACCGGTTAGCCTTCCACTGCGCGAAAGCGCCCATATCGTCTGCGACAACGCCCTGCGTGTGGATTGGGAAGATGTCTGCCCACCTCCTGTGGAAGGGCAAGAGGTTTTCATAGCGGGCAATCCTCCATTTTTGGGAAAAGCGAAGCAAACCAAAGAGCAGAAGGCTGATCGGGACTTCGTCTTCGATGGGAAGCTGAAAACCTACAAAGCTCTGGATTTTGTTGCCGGGTGGACTTTCAAGGCGGGGGACTACATTCGAGGGAAAAAGGCGTCGGCGGCTTTGGTGTCGACCAATTCGCTCTGCCAGGGCGCATCCGTGCCGATGCTTTGGCCTGCAGTTCTGTCAGGTGATCTTGAGATCTCCTTTGCCCACAGGTCTTTTAAGTGGAGGAACAGCGCAGCAAAGAACGCTGCGGTAATCTGTGCCATTGTCGGGATGCGAAATAAGTCGAATGCCCCTAAGCGACTATTTGAAGCCGACTATGAAGGGTTAGTCCAGCACATCAATGCATACCTTGTAAGTTATCCAGACGTTTGGGTTCGGGGTATTGGGAAGAGCATTTATGACCTGCCTCATATGGCTTTCGGCAACATGCCGTATGACGCTGGTAAGCTATTGTTCAATCCTGAGCAAAAAAATGACCTTCTTGATGCAGAGCCGGGGGCAGAGAAATTTATCCGGCGCTTCATGGGGGCCCAAGAGGTCACCAAGGGCATCGAACGATATTGCTTATGGATTGGGGACGATGAGCTTCAAGAAGCTCTGGCTCTTCCGAAGGTAAGCGAAAGAATTGAGGAAACGCGCAAAGCGCGTTTGGAAATGAAAGATGCAGCTGGCAAAGCTCTTGCAGAGAGGCCTCACCAATTCCGTGAGCACTATTCGGCAGAAAAACACGCAATCTTGATCCCAAGAGCTACGAGCGAAAATAGACCCTATCTTCCAGTCGAAAAGGTCACCTCAAAGACCATCAGCGGTGATGCCAATCAAGTTCTTTATGACGCTCCCGACTGGTGCATCGCTCTAATTGCTTCACGCGTCCACCTCATTTGGATTGCAACCGTTTGTGGAAAACTAAAGACTGATTTCCGCTATTCCAATACCCTTGGTTGGAACACCTTTCCTGTGCCGAAATTCTCAGAAGATCAGCTTGAGGCGCTCAATGCCTCGGCCCGCAAGATCCTAAAATGCCGCTATTCCCATTACCCAGCCACCATCTCTGAACTCTACGATCCCGACAAAATGCCCGGCGATTTGCAAGCCGTGCATCTGGAGAATGATGAGCTGCTGGAAACCATGTATATCGGGCGGCCCTTCCGCAACGACACCGAACGGCTGGAGCATCTTTTCAAGCTCTATGCTGCCAAGATCAAACAGATTGAAAAACAGGCTGCGAAACCCAAGCGCGGCAAAAGGAGCAAATAGATGGCTCAGATGCTCAATGTGACCTACGGGCGCTCGAAATCCTCAACCAACGCCATGGGTATGCGCGAAATGCAGGCGCGAGCCTATGCGGCGCGGGCGGCGCAATTTCTGCTGCTGAAAGCGCCCCCGGCGGCGGGGAAAAGCCGGGCGCTGATGTTCATAGCACTCGACAAGATGCGCCATCAGGCTCGTGAAAAGACCATCGTCTGCGTGCCGGAAACCTCGATTGGCGGGTCGTTCCGCTCGACCGATCTGACCAGCTATGGGTTCGAGGCGGATTGGGAGGTCGAGGACAAGTGGAACCTCTGCCTGACCGGCGATGACGCACAGGATCAGAAGGTAAAGGCCTTTGTTGAGTTCATGAACTCGGACGCGGAGGTCCTGGTTTGCACTCATGCCACCTTCCGATTTGCTTACGACCAAGTGATAGAGGAACAGGGGATCGAGGCCTTTGACGATTGCTTTATCGCAGTGGATGAATTCCACCATGTTTCGGCGTCGGACCACAACCGCCTGGGCGTGATCCTGCGGGCACTTGTGGCGCGAGAGAAATGCCATCTGATGGCGATGACCGGAAGCTATTTCCGGGGCGACGCGGACCCTGTGCTGCGTCCAGAGGATGAAGCCAAGTTCACCACGATTACCTACAGCTACTATGAACAACTGGAGGGCTATGAACACCTCAAAGCGCTAGGTGTGAATTACCAGTTCTACAAGGGTAACTATGTCAACGGCCTGGAGGGTGTGCTGGACCCGGCGCAGAAGACCATCATCCATATTCCACACCGTGGCTCGTCCGAGGCGTTCGACGACAAGAATAATGAGGTCGGGAAGATCATGGATTTCCTGGGCCGCCATGTCGGGCGGGATCCGGATACTGGATTCGATTTGATCGAGCTGCCCGATGGACGAGTTCTGAAAGTAGCCGACCTCGTGGATGACGGTCCGGGGCGCGGCATCGTCAAGACGGCGCTGTCGCGGGAGATTAAAGGAGCTGATGGTAAACGCGATGATGTGGCGGATCGTGCCAAAGTGGACATCATAATCGCGCTCGGCATGGCCAAGGAAGGGTTTGACTGGGTCTGGTGCGAGCATGCGCTGACAATTGGGTATCGGTCTTCGCTGACCGAAATTGTGCAGATCATCGGTCGGGCCACGCGCGACGCTCCGGGCAAACCCCGTGCCGTCTTTACCAATCTTGTGGCGGAGCCTGGCGTCGAAACAGATGTGGTCTCGGACGCAGTAAACGACATGCTCAAGGCGATCTCTGGATCCTTGCTGATGGAGCAGGTTCTGGCCCCGAACTTCAAGTTCTACCGCCGTGAAGACGGGGATGTGCGCGAGCCTGTGCATACCGATGGTCAAGGCAATGTCATGATTGGTATCAAGGGCTTGATTGAACCACCCACTGAGCGCGCCAAGGAGATCTGCGAGCAAGATATGCACGATCTGCTTGCAGCTGCATGTCAGGCAATGGACAAGCGTGTTTTAGCGCCTGACACAGCCCCTGAGGTCGCTACTCAAATGATTCTGACTGACATTATCGAAACACGCTATCCAGACCTCAGCGACGAAGAGACCGAAAGCGCTCGTCAGCACCTTGCAGCCCATATGAACATCTTGACCCTTGCCCGCCAGGAAGAGGAGCCCGGTATGGCTGAATCTGCCGCCGCTTTTGAAGGCAAGTCGACAGACGTCGATGATGATGGGCAGGATGAGCCGGAAGGTGCTCCGAATACGCTTTTACAAATGGTGAAGAAGTTCATCAACGTGCGCGAAATCGATGTCGATCTGATCGACAGCGTGAACGCCTTCCAGGAACGATTTGAAATTGCCTCCAAGTCACTCGATTCACAGCTGCTACAGCACGTCCAATCCGCAATGGTCGCCATCCGTGTTTCCATGACTGAAGAAGAAGCACGGACACTTTGGCCGCGGATCAAGGCGTTTCGGGCAGCAGAAGGGCGTGAACCCAATCTGAACTCGCCCTATGCATTGGAAAAGCGGATGGCTGACGCCTTGGCGTGGCTCAAGTCACAGAAAGCCAAACGCATGCGTGAAGGGACACTCTGATGCCCAGGCTGACCCTCGAAGAAATCTTCTCGGAACCGGACGAGTTCGGCCTTCTTGAGGTTGCCCCTCAGAGGCAGGTTGCGTCAAAATCTGATGATGGAACAGCAGTCCTTAGCGACGTTTCGCGGTTTTTTGAACAGCACGGTCGCCTGCCAGATCCGGACGCTGAAGACCACGAAGAGATGCGCCTCGGAACCATTTGGGACAAGCTAAGGCAATCTCCGAGCCAGGACATATTGGATGCGGATCGGCTGGGTCTTCTGGCTGGTCCGGAGCCTGAACACGCGAACTGGCGGGACCAACCCGCAGAAGAAGTTATACCAGAAAGCCTGGACGACATTTTTGCCGATGACGATCTCGAGGTGCCAACAGAGTTCTCGGACCTCCGTCACGTCACACCGTCTGCAGAGAGACATCAGCCTGAACATCGCGCAGAGTTTTTTCCCTGTTCGGATTTCGAACAATTTCAGGCGAAGTTCTCGCAGATTCAGGCCGCGCTTGAAACAGGTGAGCGGAAAACAAGGATCGTCGAGAAATGGGCCGTTATCGAACCAGTCGCCGGGGATGTATTCATCCGAAATGGGCTTCTGTGCCTCGTGGTTGAGCGGATGCGCAAATCTTCAGGCGGGCTTTCCCAAGAAGATCGGCTGCGCATTGTGCTGTCCAACGGAATGGAAAGCGACCCCATGGTCGCTTCCTTCCGCAAAGCGCTCAACGAGGATAAAACCGCCCGTTCAGTTCAGAAGGTCGGGTTGGGGCCTCTTGATCCCGCATGGGAGGCTGACCAGCTGTCTATAACTGGGACGATTTATGTCGCAAGGTCCATGTCCGATGATCCCAACATACGGCCGCACCGCGACATTCTTCACAAGATCGGTGTAACCAGTCAGGATGTGAAACGGCGCGTAGCGGATGCAAAAAATGATCCAACCTTCCTTCTGGCCCCTGTTGAGATTGTTGCAACATACCAATTAGAGAATCTTCCCAGGGAAAAGGTCGAGAGCATTCTTCACCGATTCTTCCAAGCAGCGCGTCCTGCAGAACTATTCGTCTTGGATCGCTTCGGCAAGAAGGTGCATCCGAAGGAATGGTTCTTTGTCCTGCCCGAGCATGTGAGCCAAGCGGCTAGTCTGATACAGCAGAAGAAACTTCACCTTTACCAATACAACCCACAGAAGCAGGCTATCGAAAAGAGATAGCTTCCAACCGAAATTAGAAAGAGTAAACAGTATAGGTTTCTCCCTCGCGCGGCCTTCGGCCTTTCTCGGTCCGATGAACACCTCCCCTTCGGTCGATGCTCAGCCAAGCCGTATTCTTAACCATAGGGTTCTGACTGCTGAAGACTGGTTCCCTTCCAACAAGCCAAAGAAAAGCATTACGACCAAAGTGCAGGTCGTATTTGCGACGGCTTGAAGAGGAAGTAGCTGGTTACCTGTAGCGTTGCAGACAGGCCCCTGGCGGTTACCTAAATGTTCATGAACTCCCGAAATACAACGAATTTTTCGAAGTGTTTCTCGTCGAAACTCATCTTCGTAACATACTGGATAACTTCATTAGATTCAACATCTTGACAATCAAAAGATCCTTGCTGCACTAAGCTCAGCCAGTGCATGTGACCAATCTCCGGCAAAAACTCGGTGCGCGCTGCTCGTTCGGAAGCATCGATGTCTGGATCCACCTGCACAATCATGTGCCAATGAGGATTCACATCCAACTTTTCCGGGAAGGCAAACCAGACCAATCGCTCGTCCGGACGCCTGCCCCATTTCGGCCCGTTGATCTCGCGATTCACACGCGCATCCCACTCCTTTAGTAACCGGCGCATGCGTGGATAACCCAAAGGCTGGTGGTTTGATGCAAGCGTAATGAAGTGGGTGAAATCATAGTTGGCCAATTTCTCACGTAATTCATCACGCATATGCCTGTGTAGCTGTGTGCGCCGTCCGCAGTTGGTTGCGACCCAGTCTTTCATGTGTCCGGCTCCATGTGTTCGTTGGATACACCAGGCGTTATAGCGACCTCGGCTCCGATATGCAGAATGTGGCTAAAAAAATCGCCCGCAACATCCCATGGATCGCCAATTGGCGACCTTTGCGAGGTTCATTTCTCGTGACCTAATCTCGTAATTTTTAGCTTTACCGATTGCTTGTTCACAGAAAGGATCTGGCACAACAGGAGGTTTGGACCAATCAAACGCTGTGGACCCAGAACCCATCCCCTTAATCATGCGTGGGGAAACCTAGGACTTCGATATTGTAGGGATCTGGCGAACGGGCTTGAGCGAAGCGCTGAGCCATTCCTCGCCCACTTGCGTGATTGGGTTCGCTGTTTGCAGCTCTGCACCCATCAGACAGATCCAGCTGTTGCTGGTCTCCATTTTTTCAAACCCGAATTGTCTCTTCGACTCACGCTTTGGCCGACCACAACAGAGCCAATAACTATGACTGCTCCTATGGACTGGGTGAGGCTAAGCGTTTGTCCCAAGTATACCCAGCCGAGCACGACAGCTGTTACAGGGCTCATCATGCCGAGCATCGAGACTGCACTGGGCTCCAGGCGCGCTATGCCACGAAGCGAAAGGGCGTAAATAGCAGCTGCACCAATCAACCCAAGCCAAATTTGACCGGCGATATTTGTCGCGCTGAGCGCTGGTAGTGGCGGCTCAAGGAGCAACGCGACCGGCAACATTCGAGCCACCGGCCGTCAATTGCCACGCCATAAAGCTCGCGCCGAAGTTGCCGGCGTTAATTTCCGGGTGATCACCACAAGACAGTCCTCGCACTTTTTCGATGAGGCTAGGTCGTGTTGTGACAGCGTTTCACAGCTGGCAACTGGCGAAATCCAAGCTGTTGTCTGACAATGATTGATTACGCTGACGCTACGTGCCGATTGGTATGAATCGTGTTAACCAATGATTAACTATTGGTCTAATGCGATTTAGAGTTTGGATTTTTGGCAGCTATGACAGAGAACAGAGATCGCCTTTCGGCGGAAGAAGCAAAAGGCCTCCGAACGGCGAAGGAACTGGAAGCTCACCTATCGTGGCTAGACACCTTCACGCCGGCAGCCTTGGGCGTCCTTGCAATTGCGTCCGGTATTTACACCTACCTCGGGGTATCTTCGCTACTCGAAGATAATGGTGCCGTCTCGTTCTTTGCGGCAGTGGCCTATTCTATCGCGGTCTCGGTCGGGATCTTCGTTTTCTGGAGCTACATGCTTCGACTGCTCCCTTCCATGAGAACGGCCAGCGGCTTCATTGGGCTGACTGTTTCGACAATTGTTGGCTCGGTCGCCATTATCGCAATGTCGAGCTGGCTCAACGCTGCGGCGCTCGCCGGATCAGCCGCCGTGGAGCAGCATCTGGAAAACACGGTGCGTGATTACCAAGCGGCACTTGAACAGTCCCATGACATCGCACTGCATGGTCAGGCATTGGGTCGTGAGGTGGAACGCGCGCGCCAGAGTTTCGAAGAGCTTGCTGAACTTGAACAATCTGGTGACTTGTCCGGAACCGCAGGACGAGGTGCAGTATTTCGAGTCCTGACCCAGAAGGCCGAAGAGTTGCGTAACCTCGAGGAGCAAATCGCTGACCAACAGCCACTTATCGAAGAGGCGTTCCAGCAGGGTAACGAGATTCTGGCCAGAATGCGTGAGCTCACTGTAGCGCCAGGTCCTGTCGACCGGCGCTCCGTGCAATTCTCAGAGGAAAGCGTGAAGCTTGCAGGGGTAATATCCCGTTTGAACCAATATAGTGTCGCTCCGCTGGTCGCCCGTGCTGCCGAAGATCTTCCTTCGTCGGTGGTTCTTCCCGAACTTGATGGGCGAAGCTCAGATGTGCGCAGCGCTCAGTCGTCCACGATCAACTCCGTGCTTAACGCACTCGATCAGCGAAGCAGAACGCTCAAGAACGCGGCCGACGAAGTTCTGGACATGGAGCCACCCATTGAAACCGCCTACAACCCGATCTCAAGCGCAGACGCCGTAATCAAGTATGCCCATAACTTTGTTCCGTCATGGGCCGGAGCCATCGCCATCGATCTGCTGCCGGCCGTTCTTGTGTTCGTGTTGGCAATCACACAGGCTGCTATTCGAAGTGGCAAGGACGGTATGAGCATCGAAGATACCCTGACGCTTGCGGATCTAAGAGCTGCCATGAATGCGATGAAGGACGTTGAGGCGACTATGGGTGTTGCCGATGCAGCAATCCTCGAACGCACATCTCAGAAAATCGAAGATTGATGAAGAGCTTCATATCCAGGTTCGACCCACGATCGGGGCTGAGATACGTGCTGCTCCTACAATTGGGGATCGCAGGCATCCTCATTGTTTCGGATGTTTTTAGCGATGCTCAATTGTCTTTCCGAGACAGGGAAGAGCTTCCTTCCGGACCAGTCTCGCCTGGCGATCAGCGCCGAGAATATCGCACTGATCGCACGGACCCGACACTGCTACCCCGAGACGAGCCGCTTGACGTGCCGGTGCCTGAGAATTTTCCCAACCGGTTGAACTTTACTCAGCACGAGGTTGCTGATCTTGGGCGGGTTCTGCTTCTCAGCGGCCAGATTGAGCCAGGGGACGCTGGGCGCTTTGCTTCCTACTTGTCTGACATGCAGGGCAAGCCTGATCTGATAGCGCTCCATAGCCCTGGCGGAGTGGTGTCTGAGGCATTGTCCATCGGCAGACTTCTCCGGGAGGCGGGTCTTTCTTCTGGCGTTCTAGCCGGAGCGGTTTGCTTGTCCTCATGCCCATATATTCTCGCCAGTGGCTCCGAACGATTGGTATCGCGCCGGGGTATCGTGGGAATGCACCAACACTATTACGAGCAACCACGCCTGATCCCCGTCGTTTTTGCAGTTGAGAGCATTCAAAAAGGCCAGGGAGAGACGATGCAACATCTTATCGATATGGGCGTAGACCCAGCGCTCATGCTGTATTCGCTCAACACACCGCCCGAGCAGATCTACGCGTTAATTGAAGACGAACTTTTGGATACACGGATAGCGACGAAGCTTGTCGACTAACCAAAACCGAGGGGATGGAGCTTGTTAAAGAAACTGACTGCCGCGCTTGCTCTGATTAGCACAACCGCCACTGCAGGAGGTGTGCAGGTTCGCGACGCAGATACGATTGTTGTCGACGGGACGCCTGTGCGCCTGCAAGGGGTGGACGCACCGGAACTCGGAACTTCTTCGGGACGAGATGCGCGCCGGTGGATGGTCAACTTCCTGCGCGGTAAGGCGGTAGAGTGTAGGCTCACTGGTGAGCGAACATATGATCGTTATGTTGGCGTTTGTTACGCTGATGGGCAGGACTTAGGCGCTGCTGTAATCGCAGCTGGCTACGCACTGGACTGCGCGCGATATAGTGGAGGTCGCTACCGGAAGCTGGAGACCTCGGCTGCGCGATCACGGCTGCGTCGAGCGCCATACTGTTGAGGCAAGCACATGAGTGAGAGTGAAACTGATCGTGGTGGATCAGCCCCCTGTTACCAACACCTGGTTTTTGGAGGTGAGAGCATAGATCCTGGTGCTGCGCGCGACGTCGCACGTTTTCGCCGCGCTGAGCGCACGCGATTGTTGGCCTTAAGAAAGATGCCAGTTCAGGATCGGGATGCGGCCACCAGGACTTTGATTGAAGGGCTGGATAATGTGGTCGCACCCCAATCGGGGATGAAAATCGCAGTCTACTGGCCAATTCGGGGAGAGCCAGATCTTCGCCCTTGGATGGCATCAAGCCACGCAGCCGGCGCCCGGATTCTGCTCCCTGTCGTGGTTGCAAAGGATCAACCTTTGGAATTCCACGCGTGGTCACCTGGTTGCGAGATGATACGCGGTGCGTGGAATATTCTCGTCCCCAAGACCGGCCATGCCGAGAAGCCAGACATTGTCATCGTGCCTCTCGTAGGTGTCGACCAGGCACTCTACCGGCTTGGCAACGGCGGTGGATATTACGACAGAACCTTTGCTGCATTGCAGCCCCGGCCTAACGCAATCGGCGTCGGTTTTGTGAATTGCTTGATCAAGACAATCTTCCCGATGCCCTGGGATGTTCCCATGAACGAGGTTTTGTTATCGGATGGAAGCCATTTGCCTTGATAGGCAATGCGTCTTTCCCAACGTCATAGAAGGCACAGACACTGAGTGCTACGGCTCGGGTGGATGGTGTGTTGGTTGCTGAACGTTATTCTTAACTGGTATACAGCTCAGCTGGCGATCAGGGAAAACGCAGTTGTTAGCAAACGGGACGCAATCTTGGGTTAACCTTTCGCGAGCAATGGCCAAGACAAAGGTTTATACCTTCGAACCGGAACGGGGGCGTTCGAATCACTTTTCCATCAAGTCGTCCAGATGCGGAAGCAGTGGCCACATGATAATCACCCAGATCAACCAGCAGGCAGAGGTCGCGTCGGTGCCGTAGGGACCCCGTCTGAGAGAAGTGCATGTGCTACGCCATGGCGAACAGCAAGCCGACTCAATTCACGTCAAGGGATGCTTGCAAGTAAACGTGGGACAAGGCCAATGTCCTCGCGGTTGACGAGCCTGCAAGCCTTGCGTGAAGCATAGGAATGTCTAATTGTTCATTTGTGACGGATTGTTGAGAAAAGGCAGATATGCGGCAAACATACTTCAGCCTACTTTTATACTGGGCTTTTTCAGCCAATGCATCTGCCTGCGTGGTTGATGCTGAATTCATAAGAGAGAGCAACAGCGAAACGCTGATCGCTTGCCTAGAAGGATCGGAGAGTGATGAGTTTCTGAATGAACGCAACATGGAACTAGCTACTGTTCTGCATTTAGCTGTCGAAACAGGTAAGGGCCACGTCGTGCTTGAGGCAATACGTCGAGCCGCTGGCGAGGAGGGGTGGCCGGACCTGCGAGACCGCGTGGATAGTGACGGGCGCACGGCACTGCACATTGCTGCCGAGATTGGTGAATCCGCCGAAACCGTCCGCTGGCTTTTGACTTGGGGAGCGGATCCAAACGCGATGTATGCGGTCGAAAAACGGTGGAATCCCATGTCCTGGGACTACGGAATTGTGCCACTCCACTTAGCCGCTATGAAACCTAACAGCGCGAATGTTGTATCGGCGCTAATGGCAGGTGGTGCGAAACCGTCAATAGCACGCCCGATCGTTTCAAAAGCAGGCAAATATTATTGGCCTGCATTGCTGGATACGATCCGTCACGCTGAGGACCTAAGGGTTCTAAATGCCTTTGCGGCCGGTGGAGCGGACTTTAGTGTTGTTTCAAACGATGACAACAACGCGCTGCATGTTGCGGCGGCCTGGGACCGGTCGAGTAGCGTGATCCGTTTTCTCCTTGAAAAGGAGGTGGATACCAACGCGACTAATGATGAAGGTCAGACACCTCTGCATCTCGCCGCTCGTTTCTCATCGAAACCGGAAATTGTGGCGAGCCTCCTAGAAGCTACGGACGATCCGTGCGCCGCAGACACAAAGGAGCGAACCGCACGCGAATTTCTTAGAGTTAATGAAGTTCTCGCTGGGAACCATGCGCTAGAGCGCCGGTTTCATGAGGTTTGCGTCGAAGGGAATTGAGAGGTTATGCGGCGAATAGCGAGCTTCGTTTTTCGCGTGCTCAGGCGAGGCTCATTCTTGTTAATCTTCATTGTGTTGATCCTCTGCAGCAATATCCTTTTACTGACCGCTGACGCAGTTTACGACGCCTCAAAACGGGGGCTCTGGAGTTTAGCCAGCATTGTGGCGGATGTCGGCACCCCGACGACTCATCGCGGAAACCGTGAAGCGGTGGTCAGGCTAACTACGCAGACTGAAATTTTCGAGGCCGAGGCCCAGCGACTAGATGCCGAGTTGCGGCGTTCACGAAACGAAGTGGCAAAACTTGGAGCTGACAATGAGACGCTAAGTCGACGCGCTGCCGGTCTCGCGAACGAGAAGGCGGAGCTCGATCGAAATCTTAGACGCGTTCGGCGAGAGGCAACGGATTTGTCCGCCGAAACCGCGGAACTCAACGCCGAACGCGCTCGCCTTAATCGTAGGCTTGCTAACCTCGAAATTCAAGTAAACAACCTTGATGGACCGCTCCGCGAGCGTGTCGGTGCGATCAACGAACGGCTTGCTCGACGAACATCGCGAATGATCTCCACTAATGTGTCCTCTATGGCGATCGAGGCGGCGCCATATGTAGGCGCCGCCGCAATTGTCGCCGTTACCTTCATGGAGGTCCGCGATGCCTGCTTAACTCTAGCAGATACCCGCGAGATGTCGGAGCTACTTTTGGGTGAGCCCCACGTGGAAGTTCCTGCCTGTGGCTATTCGCCAGCGGAGTTTTGGGATATTTTATTAGGAGGTCCTGACGCGACTTCGTGCCACGATCTAAGTGCCGATATGCCAGCCGAACTGCGGCTCGACTGTTCAACAATCTCGCGCCCTGGCGAAGCCGCGTCACCGAATTCCGATGGTGGGCCTGAGTTCGAGAATGTAAGGCGCCCAGGCGAATGAACAATTTAGTGATCGGCGAGGCTTCGGTGACGTGACCGCGAACCGATGGCATCGGTTTGGGGGTTTGGCCGCCAATCATGGTGAGGAGAAGACGGTTATGATCGACGCAACATATCTTAAAGCCCATCGCACGGCGTCCAGCCTTGCGGTGAAAAAGGGGGACGTGGCCGTCTGATCGGCCGAACCAAGGGCGGCATGAACACCAAACTGCATGCTATCTGTGACAGCAAGGGCCGTCCACTGCACCTGTTCGTGACTGCCGGTCAGGTTAGCGACTACATCGGCGCCCGTGCCTTACTGAGCAGCTTGCCGGACGTTGACTGGTTGCTTGGGGATCGCGGGTATGACGCCGACTGGTTCAGAGAAGCGTTGAAAGACAGGGGAATACGCGCCTGCATCCCAGGCAGAAAACAACGCAAGAAGCCTGTCCGATATGACAAACGTCGATACAAGCGTCGCAACCGCATTGAGATCATGTTTGGCAGGCTCAAGGATTGGAGGCGCGTGGCAACCCGATATGATCGCTGCCCCAAGGTCTTCCTCTCGGCAATAGCACTCGCCGCAACAGTCATCTATTGGCTATGAGTCCTGAGCCTAGCACTGCCTGTTTGTCCTTTTGAGTTGCTGCACCTTAATAGACCTGCAACTTTGGCCCCAAGCGACAGTTTTTGACCGCTCAAGGCCGCTGGCCAGAATACTTATTGATTGCGGTGTCTACATGCTCCTTAAACGTTGGGTCTTGGTAATTTGAAGTGGACTTAAGCGCCCTAAAACTCAAGAAGTCTTCTTTGGAAGCCGTCCAAGAGGTCGACCGAGAAAGCGTGTATGCAATGTATAGATTGACGCGATATTCTCGCTCGGGATCGTCTCTAATTATCGCATCGATCAACAATTTAGGGATCCCGGCTTCGCCTCCATTGATGTCGGCTAGGATCTTGTCACTGAACTGCCGCCTGTAACCGCTGAAAAAACTGTCCCTAATACTATTGGTTGTATAGTCACTTGGTATCCGGTCGTTTTCCGTCAATGTTGCCAAAACAGATGGTGAAGCTACTGGTTCTGATCCTCTAGTTAGCACCCTATCTAGAGTGTTTCCCTTGTGCCCGGACGCTTCGTCTTCCGTATCAGGTTTCGCCTTCATAAAATATTCAATTACCACTGAAAACTCTTCATCATCCGAGTAGAGAGGATGCAAAACGTTCGTAACAAAGGTTAATCGACCCAACTCATCGCGCTCAACTTGGTCGTTCAAGACATTGTTGAGAGTAGAAACAAAGTTCAATTCCCTCTCAAGGAGGTCTTTTCTTGAGACGAAAAAATGATTGTATCCGATCGAAACTACTGCTGATACAACGGCGGACCCTAAGATGACGCTTATAGATGATGCTGTCTGAGGCATACCTAAAACTCCAAATTGTTACACTAGAAAACATAAAAACAATATGCTGAGCAAACGGGGACCAAGCAACGTCGTTGGCTCTTCCGGTCTTAGTATTTGAACGACTCTGGTGTCAATTACTGCGTTGGTCATTGGCGTCCGCATTGGAGAAGCCGTGGTGTGGCGTCAAAAGCCGTATCGGACGGTTGGTCTGGGTCGCGCGTGAAGGCCTGTCTCCTGGCGTTGATCACGAACGTTCTGCACCGCTTCTGTTGCCGGAATTGAGCGCGAAATTACTGATGCTGCGCGATGCCCGAGGGCCCGGTTTTCGACAGGATGATAATAGATTTCAGCAACCTGAGATACCAAGATCTACGAATTGAAAACGAACACAAACTCATTTCCAGCAATTTCATTCCCAAGAACAGCGCCTGTCAGGATTTGCTTTGAATTGACTCAACAGACGCGCCCGAAATGAAGTCATTCAGGCTCCAAGAATGCTCCGTGGACCCATCCAGTTTGATTTCCGAACCGAACCAATACCCAACGTGAGCCTGGGTCAATTCCGATAACTTCGATTGACTGGGCGCGATGGCTGAATGATCCAATGATAGGTGATCTAGCTGACGGTTCTGTTCTGATATTCAGAACATCGTCGGAAGCAACGCCCGTTACACGGAACATGATTGCAGGAGTTTCTTGAACAGCTTGATCAGCTGATGGGCCTGCTGAGTTTTCTGTCTCGCGGTTTCTATCATCAACTGCTAATGGCCCTCCAACAATTGATACGATGACGACGAGCGCAACAAAAGCGATAAAAATATAGAGGACTGTTCTAAATAGGCCCTTGAAGATGGCCTTAGCACTGGGTCCTCTTTGTGCGGCCAAACAGCCCTCACACAGCCAGAGCTTTTGTTTTCGTGTGTAGTTTCGCTGATCTGTATTGAATACCCAACTCTTCATAGCCCGTTTAGACTTCTTGTCATCGAGCAACGCACCAACGACTGTTCCGACCCCCACGCCCTTCTCGGACTTACCGGTTTGCACATTTCGGGTAACTTGAACCATTTCTGGTTGAGGTTTTCTAATCCCGCAACTCGTGCAGGTCCTTACTGTATATTTCGCCAATGTGTTCGCCCGCTTTATTGTATTGATGCCTGCATCGGTTTTTATGGCCAATATCGGATCGGGTTTTGAATGTGCTTCAACTTATCGTTCTCAATCCTCTTTCCCCTCAAACCTACATACTCGGCCCAAATGTTTTCGGGTGCCGGTATTCCGTTGAATCCTTTTCTGCCAATGATGTCGCCGCCTTGTAGTATTCGGTCTGGGAAATTTCTGTTTGTTGCGTCCAGCCACTGATGCGCTTCAAAAGCACCGACCACAACCCCTCGAACAACGGCCAGCACATAGTCAGCCTGATTTGCCCTCGCTTCGGATATTCGCCATGCCAGCCGAACTTGTTGGTAAATTTCTTCAACCGACGTTCTGTCTTCCAGTCGGTTTACATTGATCAAGATGAGTTTGTGGCTTGGCTCCCAGTCAATGGCCGGAAGTGCATACTTGTCAATCAACTCGGTTACGCTCATTGGGCCTTTGGAGCCGCTGCCGTGACCACCTTGAATATTGCTTAACCCGGGGAAGGCATCAATCACAGCCGCCTCTACCTCAAAAATTGCGGCCTCGGGTATGTCGTGTCTGTGTATCACATGGATTACGGACAGTTGTGCGTTCAATATCTCGCGGATGCGTTTTGTTTTTGCAGTTGCCTCATCCTCACCATCTTCATGCTTGAGACTAGCGGGGTCGGTGGCATGCTGGAAAACGCGGTTTCCCTTTCCTTTGCCGACGTAAAATGTTTCCCCGTTTCGCGGATCAATGAGCCTGTAGACATAGTTGCCCAATTTCTCCGCGACCCCCTCCGGGAAACCAGATGCACAGTTGTTCTTGAGCGCCAGTTCCAAAGAATCCTCCAACCACGGAAAGTTTCTCATTTTCTAGCACCTTAATAAGCATTTCGGCAATCAAGGTCGGGGAAACCAAGTGCTAGTGTGTCGATAACAGAACTCGGCAGAGTCAGCGTCAAAGGCAAGTTTGTCCGCGATCTGTCATTTCTTATTGCTCCCGGTCGTGCGCCTGCAGCGAATGTCTCATTTCACAAGCCTCACTGGACGATCTAACGAGCTGCGCTCGAAGCCGACTTAGCGCCGATGAAACTTCCGCGACACGTCGCCGGCCGCGCTTCAGTTGCTTGCCGAGAACAGCCAATTTAGCATTGGGAGCTGTAACCGGCACAAAAAACAGTCGGACGTGGTCAGGTCGTCTGCAGCCAGCACTCCTATCGACGATCCATTTCACTCATTTCCGGAGGTCACTATGGCAATGCAGTGTCAAAGTTTATCCACCGGTTTCCAAGTTAATCTCCTGGCCATCTTGAGCGACGTCTAGCCTCCGATCTTGTATTGATAGCCTAGAAGTGATCGTCGGATTGTCGCCCTTGGAACTGCTCAATAATCTACCAGGTTTGCTCCGTTGCGTTCACACTCGATGTGGGTAGCAGCAAACCGTGCTGTGCGCTGTCCTAAATTGCTTTCATTCCCTTACGGGAGCACCGGTTGGTCGGTCTGGGTTTGGTCGCCATGCGCGCTTTCCAGGCCTACCTTTGGTCCCGTTGTTTTCCGAGTTTCTTACTGCAAAGGGTTTTGCGCTCAAATAGGTTTACATTTAGCCAGAAAAACCCTGACTTTTGCCCGGATCTGTCAACTTAACGTAAACTTAGTGTAAACCTTTTGGCGCGAAATTGGCTGGTTTGAGCGGAATTGGGTTTACATTCCGCCGATCTCGTCCGGCGCGATGTAAACCTTTGTCAACCTTATGCAACCTTTTGACTTAGTCGTGGGATCCGGCGAGGCAAGACGGACGAGCCATTCCTCCCCGCCGTGATGTTACTGGTTAGCTATAAGCTCTCTTAGCGGCGCAGAGGTGCCGCAAGAGTTGCACCCGCCGCAACGTAGGCTCGGGATCGCGACCGTTGCTCACGTCACGCTGAAAGCGCAACCAGGCGCGCTCATTGGGTGTCAGTCGGTCTCTCTTTTCATGCATCGCACCTACCTTCCGAAAATGGTCTTGATTGCCGTCTCTGACCGACTGGTCAGCCGGGGATCAGTGTTATTAGAGGCCTTGCGAATTGCTTTCAGCCAGCCAAGTTCATTCGACGTGACAGGTTCTCCGAACACCTCGACAACTGCCTCGGCTGCAGTCGGGCCTATCGACTGCTCAATTGCGAGGCGCATAAGGTAAGCGGCGTCAACTTCCAAAGCTTTCGCCAAAGCCGGAACGCGATCCAATGCCACCTTGGAACTACCCTGCTTGATCATCGTGATCATGTTGGGGCTGACGTATCCAACCTGCGCCGCGATCTCGGCCTGGCTCTTGGTCGGTTTCAGTTCGAGCACCCTACGTTCGACATATTTCGCCATCCGGCTGTTTCCATACAATTTATTGGTCATCGCTATCCTCTTAGATGTGATGCAGCACGCGCTGCATGTCTTCGTTATAGCGACGGTGATAATGGGAATGTGTGGCGGGACAAACGATGGTTCCGCCAAGACCTATGTGCGATCCGAACCGAAACTGTTATCCGATATAGACCAAACTTTTTAAGCCTCGCGCCGCAACCCGTTAGGGCTTGAACCAAGGCTCTTGCGCCGATCACTCAGGCTGCGAATACTGAGAAGAAGAAATTTCTGGAGCTCGGCTATGGTGGAAGTCCTGGCGAATTTGGAACAGTCTTTCAGTGTCACCGCTGCCGGTGTCGCCGGAGGGCTGGAGGTTTTCCGCGAGATCCTGAACGCCTACGGCGGGGCCGCTGAAGGCTTTACCGATTTCCACTCCGGTGTGCTTGACCGAGAAGAAGGTTACAAAGCTCGCAACTACGAGATCGCTCGCAAGCGGCTCGCGCTTACCGACTGGGGCAAACTTTCGCCCGGTTCGGGGAAAATAGTCGCGCGCCTCATCGACGCCATCGAAATCCGAGAAGATAAGGCCAAGGGCATCGTCCAGAACAATCTGCTCACGTGGTGGCCACCCAATCTCGCACATCGCCACGTTCTCAACATCCGCGACGAAAGCGGCGCCCGGTTGGTGAAGCTTGAGCAACTGCTCTACGACCTCTACCTTGATCTTCGCCCGGAGGAAGAGATCTTTGTCGAACTATCGCAACAAGACTTGATCGGGCGAAATTATCCTCTCCTAGGCTACTTCTTGTTTCTTAAGGATATTGACCGCTTCGTGCCAGTAACTCCAGGTGGGCTCCAGAGAGGACTTGTCGAGATTGGCGTAGAGCTTTCACTTGTCGGGAGGGCCTCCTGGGAAAACTACAACGCCTTCCTGCAGTGCCTTAGGGACATCGCGGTGGAGCTTGCGAGACAGACGGGGCTCGATGTTCGACTTATCGATGCGCACACTTTTGTATGGGTCATAGGTTCCTGGGAGCGGCCCGACGCGGCGGGGCGCATATCACACCGGGGAGGCGCGATACTCACTGCAGCGCGGGAAAAAGCCCACCGCCGCATGGTTTATACCATCCAGAATACAGTAAAGAATGCGAACGGACAGATGGAGCTACGGCGCGTTAAGGACAAGATAACTGACATGACGGATGCTGAGCTTGAGGCACATATCGACGAATTAATGACCGAGGGGCGGAGCTGCAAGCTCACTGGCTGCGAGATGCTCTACGACGGCGAGCCCAGGACCGAGTTTGAGAAGCATTTTTTGGTGTCACCGGACCGCATCGATTCCGACCGCGGCTATATCCGCGGCAATATTCAACTGGTGTGCCAGTTCGCGAACTTCTTTAAAGGTCACCGCTATTCCGCTGCGGTCTTCAAGGAACTTCTTGAGAGTGTTCGGATGGCCTCCCCAGAGGTGCAGGGCGACGCGGAATAACCAACGACACTAGGTGCACTCACACCTCTGCTGACCCGCCGAACCTATGTGTCCACTCACAACTGTAGCGGCCACGCTGACCCTTAGGCGCACCGCGGTTGTGGAACGCCCTAGGACATTGGCTCGTCCTCGTTTAACCTTTGCAGGTTGGCCGCAATGAAACCGCAACGTTATTTCGGCGCTAGCTGCCACTGAAGTAAAGGACGTGACGCCAACAGCCCTTATTTTGTTGATTTTCGTTCTGGACGCTCGCCTTCGGGAGGCAGGGGTCGGAGGTTCGAATCCTCTCACTCCGACCAATAGAACAAGGCGCCCTTGGGCGCCTTTGTTGTTTTCCGGGGACCGGCCATGGCAACCAGGCTTGCCAGTTCACGCTTTTGCAGGCGCTCCAGCCGATCCACAAGCCATTGCCGCAGCTCCGCTGCACCCCGACCCGTAGAGCTTTTGAAGCCATAGAGGTCACGCAAGTGGCCGGATGATTGTGGCGTGTTTCTTCGCGAATGGTTAAAAGGGACAATAATCAAGCCAGTAAAAACAAGCCATAATGACCACTCAAACCACACGAGTTCAATTGGGACAGAAATCTCTGGCTTCGATGAAGCGAGCGGTATGACGTTCGAGCTCGACAGCCCCCATGGCCGCATGATGGCCACCATGCTAGCAGGCCTCGCCCAGTTCGAACGCGACCTCATGAGTGAGCGCATCAAGTCAGGCCTCGCCGCTGCCAAGGCGCGCGGAAAAAAACTGGGCCGCCAACTCGGCCAACGCCCAAAGTTAGACCGCCTCGCCCCAAAGGTCTTGATACTGATCGCGGAAGGCCGCTCCTATCGATGGATCGCCCGCGACACCGGCATCTGCAATAACACCATCCTGGCGATTGCCAAGCGCGAAAACATCACCCCAAAACAGGCACAGAACCCTTGAAAAACTGGTCAGAAAAACTTCGAAAAACCTTTGGCCTGGAAACATGCCCAGAAGCGCTTTTCTACGAGTTTGAATTTGCCCTGCGCTTCGAACTCGGCGGGGAGCAGTTCGGAATGAACCAACCGATAAGACGTTTCCTGCAAGCGCATCAGCGTGCGAACTCCATCGCCGAGACCGTATTCGGCAATGCTACCGACGTACATGCCTTCACCAAGAGCTGGGGAGACAGCAAGGGCCCGGCATCTGATTTCAGCGGCCTAAAGTTCGTGCTGCCAAAGATTGGGCGCGGAGACTTTGCACAGCTCACGCAGAGCGATGTCGATGAAGATGAGCGTGAGTTCTGGCACGTAGCCCCGATATCTGACGCCCTGCAGATAAGAGAATTGCTTTGGTTGGACATCGCGCGCGAAATGCCCGTCGAACCTGCCTCGTATGGTCACAACACATGGTTGGTTGATTTCGAGCATGAAATTATCCTCAACGCCTATGACGACCGTGGCCTGGACGTCATCAGCACCAAGAAAGCGATGTTGCAGCCGCTATACGAGAAATTCTCTGATTGGCTGCTCGACTATGATCGCAACAAGATGGACGCGGTCTTCAAAGAACCTTAGCGCAGGATTTCGCCCCTATCCGCAACTGACCCAATGAGATGCCACCGGCCGCTGTCATTCGGTCAGCCAAGGTCTTGGACAAGGTGGACGTTCCAGTTGCGGGCGGACCGGCGATGGACGATCCGTCTGCGCCGCCAGGCACGAGGCGCTGCCAGGACCTTTCCCGGCAGCGTCTCGGCAACTTGGTTGGGATCGCTCACGCGGCGTCCTGTGCGGGCGGCTCCTTGGCGCCCGTCATAAAGGCGACCGCATCGGACATGGTATAGTCCTTGGGATTGATGGTGCAAAGCCGCTTGCCCAGCCGGTGAATATGAATTCGGTCCGCAACTTCAAACACATGGGGCATGTTGTGGCTGATCAGAATGATCGGGATGCCGCGGGCACGCACGTCCTGGATCAGCTCCAGCACCTTGCGGCTTTCCTTCACCCCAAGGGCCGCCGTCGGTTCATCCATGATGATGAACTTGGTGGCGAAGGCTGCGGCGCGGGCCACGGCGACACCCTGGCGTTGACCACCTGACAAAGTCTCGACCGGCTGTTTGATCGATTGGACCGTCATCAGGCCAAGTTCGGTCAGCTTGTCCCGCGCGAACTTCTCCATCGCGGGCTTGTCGAGCATGCGCAGGTATTTGCCCTGCCACCCTTCCTTGCGGATTTCCCGGCCGGTGAACATATTGTCGGCAATCGACAGTGCCGGAGACAGGGCGAGGTTCTGATAGACAATCTCGATCCCCATTTCGCGCGCCTCGATCGGCGAGTTGAACTTGACCGGTTTGCCCTCGATCAGAATCTCTCCTGCGTCGGGGATGGTGGCGCCACAGATCGCCTTGACGATCGAGGATTTGCCAGCGCCGTTATCTCCGATGACGGCCAGGACTTCGCCCGGACGCAGTTCGAAGTCGGAGTGGTCGATCGCGGTCACGTGGCCATAGCGCTTCACGATTCCGCGGGCTTGAACAACAGGAGCAACCATTATGCCGATACCCTTCTGATCCATTGGTCGATGGCGACCGCGATGATAATGAGCCAACCGATTGCGAAGACCTGCCACAGCACGTCAACACCCGAGAGGCGGAGACCGGACCGAAAGACGCCGACGATCAGAGCTCCGAACAAGGCGCCCATGATCGAGCCGCGCCCACCAAAGAGCGAGATGCCACCGATAACCACGGCGGTGATCGAGTCGAGATTACCTTCGTAGAAGGACTGGGGCGAGATCGATCCGACCCGGCCGATGGATGCCCAACCGGCAAGGGCGCAGACGAACCCGGCAACCCCGTACACTGAAAGCAGGGTGCGATCCGTGCGAATGCCGGACATGTCGGCGGCTTCCTTGTCATCGCCGATGGCATAGACATGCCGGCCCCAGGCGGTCTTGTTGAGCATATACCAGAGCACGACGAACACGACGATCATAAGCAAAGCGCTAAGGGTGATCCGGGCGCCACCGATGTTGAAGGCCGCGCCGAAGAATTTCAGGAACGGGGCTTCGGCGTCGATGTCCTGCCCGCGGATGGATTGCGCACCCGACAGCCACAGCAAAAGCGCGTAGAAGATGGACCATGTGCCCAAGGTGGTGATAAACGGGGGCAGCTTGATCTTGGTGATGAACCAGCCGTTCAGCACCCCGGCACCGACGCCACCGGCAAGTCCGACGATGATGGCAAGTCCAGAGGGCACGCCGGCAAATACGGCCAGGTTGCCCATGACGACCGACATCAGGACCATGATGGCGGCCACCGAAAGGTCGATGCCCGCAGTAATGATGATAAGCGATTGCGCCGCGGCCAGAATACCGATGATCGACACTTGCTGCAGGATCAGGCTGAGATTGAAGGCCGAGAAGAATTTTCCGCCTGCAATCAGTCCGAATGCGATCAGGCTTAGAACCAGAACGATCACGGGGACCAAGGTGGGGTTATTGTGAAGCACATGCTGGATACGCTCCAGCGGCGTGTGGCGTTTGACTTCAAACGACGCAACTTTGGTATCGCTTTGATCCAAGGTCTTTTCGAAGTCCTGCCCCTTTGGGGTTGTTGTCGTTGTATCGGACATGACACTCTCCCTTGCCGGCAAGCGTATCTGCGGCATTAGATTCCGTCAAAAGTGATGGGGCGAATGCGGAGCGGCAGGGCACCATGGCGCCCCGCCTGAGAGGTTAGATAAAGACTAACCCCAGCACTTCTTCAGGCCTTCGGCCGAGGAAATCGAGGGGACACCGTCGACAGGTTCGTCGGTGATCAGCTCAACGCCGGTGTTGTAGAAGTCCAACCCTTCGCTGTTTTGCGGTTTCTCGCCGGTTTCAACATAGGTCTTGATCGCGTCGATACCTTTCGAGGCCATCAGCAAGGGGAACTGCATCGAGGTTGCGCCGATCACACCACCCTCGATGTCTTTCACACCGGGGCACCCGCCATCGACAGAAACGATCAGAACGCCCTCTTCCTTGCCAAAGGATTTCAGCGCTTCATAGGCGCCCGCGGCGGCGGGTTCGTTGATGGTGTAGACCAGGTTGATGTCCGGATCGACCTGCAGAAGGTTCTCCATCGCGGTACGACCACCATCGGGCGAACCGTCGGTCACGTCGTTGCCAACGATACGGGGATCATCTTCGTCACCGATGTCAGTCGGGTCTTTGATGTCGATACCAAATCCGTGCAGAAAGCCGTTGTCGCGCTGGTAATCGACCGAAATTTCCGAAGCATTCAGGTCCAGCAGAGCGATCTTTGCATTGGCCGCATCGGCACCCATCTTCGCCTTGGCCCACTGACCAATCAGAACACCGGCCTTGAAGTTGTCAGTGGCAAAGGTCGCATCAGCCGCATCTGCGGGCTCGAACTGGGTGTCGAGTGCGATAACAAGAGCGCCTGCTTCACGCGCCTGAGAGATCACCGGAACCAGCGCGCGGCTGTCAGTCGGGGTGATCAGGATGCCTTTGGCGCCAGAGGCAATGCAGGTCTCGACAGCGGCAACCTGAGTTTCAACGTCGCCGTCGTATTTACCCGCGAAGGTCGACAGGTTGATGCCGTTTGCTGCTGCTGCTTCGGTCGCGCCTTCCTTCATCTTGACGAAGAACGGGTTGGTGTCGGTCTTGGTGATTAGGCAGGCATTGGTTTCAGCGAATGCGCCACCCGCTATGACAGTCATGGCCAGAGCCGATGTGGTCAAAAGAGTTTTCATGTTCTCCTCCCAAGAGAAACAATTTTGAGTTCTGGACAGGGCTCCTCCCCGATCCAGACCTGCAATGTCAGATAAGCAGGCCTGGTCTCAAAAAAGCCCGATTCTATCTCTCGTGTCAATTAGTTTGTGAACTTTACTAACAAACAGATTTTGGTTTATCTTTTAATTCATACGGGAGGCAACTATGGTCCGCACCATGGACGGAGACAGCATCAGGGAACAAAGCGCTGGCGTGAACCAACGTGGTATTCGCGACCATAACGAGCGCCTGATCCTGACTGTTCTACAGCGCTATCGTGCCGTTCCGGCGGCTGAACTTGCGCGGCGCACTGGCCTGTCCAAACCGACCGTGTCGACGATCCTGCGAAATCTTGAAACGGATGGTCTGGTGCGGCGGGGCGATCCGGTTCGAGGAAGGGTCGGCAAACCGTCCATTCCAATAGAACTGGACCCGGACGGCGTGCTTTCCGTGGGGCTCAAGATCGGACGCCGCAGTGCAGATCTTTTGTTGCTCGATTTTTCCGGAAACGTGCGCGGGCAACTTCATACGACCTATGACTACCCGATGCCCGACGCTGTCTTTGGCTTTTTGAACCAGGGTTTGGACACGCTTCTCGGCGCGCTTCCCGCAAAACTTCGGGCCCGCGTCTGTGGCGTCGGAATAGGCACGCCCTTCGAACTGTGGAAATGGCACGATCTTGCCGGTCTTGCTGCCGAAAAGTTCCGCTCGTGGAAAAACATCAACTTCGCCGCAGAGGTTGCGGCTTTTAGCAACCTGCCGGTTTTTGTTGTAAATGACGCAACAGCAGCCTGTCACGCAGAGCATCTTTATGGACGAGGCCAAGAGTTCCGGGATTATGCCTATTTCTTCATCGGTTCTTTCATCGGGGGCGGAGTGGTCCTGAACGGAACCGTCTTTGAAGGCAACCAGGGCAATGCAGGCGCTCTGGGTTCGATACGCAGCACGGGCCCACTAGGCGAGGCGCAACAACTGATTGATGTCGCCTCGATTCACCTGCTCGAGACGCGCCTGACCGAGGTCGGGATTGATCCCTCGGTTCTTTGGCAACAGCCGCAGGACTGGAGCGGTTTGTCCCGCCATGTCGAAACATGGATCGGTCAAACGGCGCAGGAACTGGCGAAGGCCTCCTTGTCGATTTGTTCCGTTATCGACTTCGAGGCCATTTTGATCGATGGGGCCTTCCCTGCAGAAGTGCGCGACGAACTGGTCGAGCGGACTCGGCGGTATTTGGTCAACCAGGACAAGCGCGGGTTGATCGAGCCCCAAATCGAAGCTGGAAATGTTGGTCACAACGCCCGCGGCATTGGGGCGGCGAGCTCTCCGATTTTTTCACAATTCCTGCTGAATACGAATGCCGGTCTTTCGGCGATTTGAGGTCGCGACCGGACGTTGATCAAAGACAAGCCACAGGGCAACCCAGGGCCGTATCCGCTTGGTCAAATCTCTTGCATGCTTCAATTGCCACAAGCGATGAGGCGTATGACTTGTACTTGCAAGGCGATTGCAGGCCCAGTAACCTTCTGGAAAAGTTGAAACTTATAAGTCAACTGGCAGGGATGGCAGATGTCGTTTGCAAAGCAGGCACTATTAATCGCGGCGTTTATGAGTATTGCTCTGGCACCGGCGCAGGCGCAAAGCCCGACAGAGGCGCAAACCGAAGCCTTTGTCGTTTCTGCGCTCAGCGAAGCGCAAGAATTGTTCAAAAGCCCGTACAGCAGCGGCCCGCCGACATTCTCTTTCAACGCACCCCTCTTGCAGCACCAAAGTTACAGCGGAAAGTGGCAACGCACCTATGCGCTGAGCATGGTCGACACGATCAAAGTCTACAAAGAGGTCAACGGAGAAGGCAGCGCCCATTTCGAGGACGTCTGCTATGGCGGGAACCTTCCCAAGACATACAGCGTGATACATGTCGAACTAAGCTGCGGCACGGTCAACTGTATCAAAACCGACTATGAAAATGACGGCGTTCAGAAATTCTATTATTCGGATTCAGCAGCCCTAGCGACATCCTGTGATACGCCCGAAGGCATGCAGCGGATGCGGCGGATCGCAAATGCGATCAAGCATTATGTTTCACTGAACGGTGGAAACGCGGCCGTAATTGATCCCGACGCCATCGGATCCAGCTTCGACTGACAACAGGGCCGATGTACCACGCGCGGTTCAGGGTTTGGCTGGCCGCGAAATCAGCGCCTGAACCGCCTACTGAAAACCCCATTTGGAAGAACTACCCCTGAAAGGACCTACCATGACAAAGTCTGTTTTCTGTCTGGCCACCTCACTTACACTGCTTGCTTCGGCTGGGCATGCGGATTGTTTTTACAATAAATTTATGTCCGTCAAAAAAGGGGACAGCATCTGTTACACCGACAGTCGCAAACAATACCGGTGCAGTGAGGATAGCGAAGGGTTCTATTGGAGCTATGTCCAAAAGGTCACGCTGAACAGCACATTAAAGGACAAAACGCACTGCCATGTGCTGATCGATGGGTCGGCGACACCGGTGGGACGCGTCAAGTAATCGCGGCGCGGGGTTTGCCGCCGCTGCGGATAGTTCCGGATAATCACATAAGCGATCGGTCGCCCTGCGAAATTTTTCGCTCGTCCCGCGCCCGGGCGTGGGTTTAGACTGCGGCTATCCTGCGGTTCATTTTGCCGTAAAACGACGCGTCGGATACGTCGGCAATCCGTGTCATACGGTTGTTGTGATTTGCCGACACAAGACGCGGTGACCATCAAACATGAAAGGTGCCTTCATGTCTTTCTCCAATCGCTCGTCAATTTCGCGTCGCCGGTTCCTTGCTACGACCGCTGCCGGGGCCGCGACTATCACGCTGCACCCGTTCTCGGCTGCTGCCGCCACCAATCAGGCCCATCTGCGGATCATGGAAACGACGGACATTCATGTGCATGTCTTTCCCTATGACTACTATGCCGACAAACCGCGTGACACCGTGGGCCTGTCGCGCACCGCGTCGATCATAAATGAAATCCGGTCCGAGGCGACAAATTCGCTGTTGGTCGACAATGGCGACTTTCTTCAGGGCAATCCGATGGGCGATTACATCGCCTATGAACGGGGCATGAAAGACGGTGACAGACACCCGATCATCACCGCGTTCAACACCGTCGGATACGATGCCGCGACGCTGGGCAATCACGAATTCAACTATGGCCTGGAATTTCTGGAAAAATCCCTGGCCGGGGCCGAGTTCCCGGTTGTGCTTGCCAACGTGGCCAAGGAAAAAGGGGCAGGCCCGCGCGACGACAAGACGCTTGTGCGGCCCTATGCCATTCTCGACCGGGAAATCGAAATGGGCGATGGCACAAAACACCCGATCAAGATCGGTGTCATCGGCTTTACCCCACCACAGATCATGAACTGGGACCGCAAACACCTGGAAGGCAATGTCGAGGCGCGTGATATCGTCGAGACAGCCCAAGCCTATGTCCCCGAGATGCAGGAACAGGGATGTGACCTGATCATTGCCCTGTCGCATTCGGGGATTGGCGATGCCGATCATACCGACGGGATGGAAAACGCCTCGGTTGTTCTGGCCGGTGTCGATGGCATTGATGCGCTGGTCACCGGGCATAACCACCTGGTCTTTCCATCGCCCACATTTGCCGATCGCCCTGGTATCGACATCGAAAAAGGCACACTGATGGGCAAGCCTGCCGTCATGGGCGGCTTCTGGGGGTCGCATCTGGGCCTTCTGGACCTGCTGCTGGAGCGGGACGGGAATGAATGGCGCGTGGTGACCACGACATCCGAGGCGCGGCCCATTTCCAAGCGCAACGAAGACCGCTCGATCACCGCTCTGGTCGGTGATGATCAAAAGGTTCTGGACTCGGTCGCCGCGGATCACGATGAAACGCTGGCCTATGTCCGCCGCGCGGTTGGCAAGACATCCGCCCCGTTGCACAGCTATTTCGCGCTGGTGGCTGATGATCCATCTGTGCAGATCGTCTCGATCGCGCAAAAATGGTATATCGAAGAGATGCTGAAAGGCACCGCACACGAAGGCCTGCCCATCCTTTCGGCGGCAGCCCCCTTCAAGGCCGGTGGTCGTGGCGGCCCCGAGTATTATACCGATGTTCCCGTGGGTGATGTTGCCATCAAGAACGTCGCGGACCTGTATCTCTATCCGAACACGGTGCGCGCCGTTCGCGTAAATGGGGCCCAGGTGCGCGGCTGGCTTGAGCGTTCGGCTGGCATGTTCAACCAGGTCGAGGCGGGCGCCAAGGATGCCATCCTGTTGAACCCCGAATTCCCGTCCTACAATTTCGACGTGATGGATGGCGTGACCTATCAGATCGACCTGTCCCAGCCGTCGCGCTTTGGCCCCAAGGGCGAAGAAGTGAACCCCGATGCGGCCCGGATCGTCAACCTTGCCTTCAACGGCGCGCCGGTCACCGACGACATGGAATTCATCATCGCCACCAACAACTATCGCGCCTCGGGCGGCGGGGCCTTTCCGGGCGCCTTGGGTGACACCATCGTGTTCGAGGCCCCCGACACCAATCGCGACGTCATTGTGCGCTACATCGTCGAACAGGGCACCATCGACCCCAAGGCTGATGGCAACTGGTCCTTCGCCCCGCTGGCGGACACGACCGTGCTGTTCGAAACCGGCCCCAAGGCACGGGATTACCTAAGCGATGTCAAAGGCGTATCGATCGAGGATGCCGGTGAAGGCGCCGACGGGTTTGCCGCATTCCGCATCAAGCTCTGACCCCATTGCCGGGGTTTCCCGATCTGGCCCGCCACTGCATTTGGCCTAAGGCGGGCCTGCACCGCTGAATGTCGGCACCCTGGTCAGGCCGGGGTGCCGTCCTTGACATGGACGCTAAAGCGCGGCGTGGAACAGCCCGGTCAGGTTGTCCTCGGTCAATTCAATCGGGTTGCCCCCGCAAGACGGGTCGATGATCGCGCCCTTGACCAGCTCGGGGATCGACGCCTCGGTCACGCCCAGATCGCCCAGTTTCCGGGGGATACCCAGCATATCATTGAATTCCTGTACAAATGACCGGAACCCGTCAAAGCCGCCCTTGATGCCCAGATAGGCCGCCGCCGACTGAAACCGGTCCGCAATCGCGGGGGCGTTGAACTCCAGCACCGCAGGCATGCAAACCGCGTTGGTTGTGCCGTGATGGGTGTTGAACACCGCGCCGATGGGGTGGCTCATGGCGTGGATTGCACCAAGACCCTTCTGAAAGGCCGTCGCGCCCATTGCTGCCGCGCTCATCATCTGGGCGCGGGCTTCGATATCCGTGCCGTCGGCAAAGGCGCGCGGCAGGTAATCCTTGACCAGACGCATACCCTCTAGCGCGATGCCCTGGCTCATTGGGTGATAATGCGGGCTGGAAAACGCCTCGACGCAATGTGCAAACGCATCCAGCCCGGTGCCTGCCGTAATGAACCCGGGCATGCCGACGGTCAGTTCCGGGTCGCAGATCACGACGGTTGGCAGAACCTTGGGGTGAAAGATGATCTTTTTGGCATGGGTCTCGGAATTGGTGATCACGCTGGCGCGACCGACCTCGGACCCCGTCCCCGCCGTCGTCGGAACCGCGATGATGGGTGCGATGGCATCGGCGTCAGCCCGCGTCCACCAATCGCCAATATCCTCGAAATCCCAAACCGGTCGCGTCTGACCGCACATAAAGGCGACCATCTTGCCCAGGTCCAGCCCCGACCCGCCGCCAAAGGCGATCACACCGTCATGCCCCCCGGCGTTATACGCCGCGACACCGGCCTCCAGGTTCTTTTCATTCGGGTTCGGGTCCACATCCGCAAACAGGCCCCGGCCCAGCCCCGCGGCCTCAAGAATATCCAGCGTCGCGGTGGTGATCGGCAGACCGGCCAGCCCCTTGTCGGTGACAAGCAGCGGTTTTTTCATACCCGCCGCGGCACAGGCTTCGGGCAGTTCGCGAATGCGCCCTGCCCCGAATTTGATTGCGGTCGGATAGGACCAGTTTCCAACAAGGCTCATGATGTCACCTTCTTCAGATGATAGGATTTGGGGCGCGTCAGGTTGTGGTATCCGATCACGGACAACCCCCCGCCACGCCCGGTATTCTTGCATCCGGTCCAACACAGGCCGGGGTCAAGATAGTCGGCCCGATTCATGAACACGGTGCCGGTCTCGATCTGGTCACCGATCCGCGCCGCACGGTCCACATCGCGGGTCCAGAGGCTGGCGGTCAGGCCGAACGCACTGTCATTCATCAGCGCGATGGCTTCCTCATCCGATGAAACCTTCATGATGCCAACCACGGGCCCAAAGCTTTCATCCCGCATCACGCGCATGTCATGGGTGACATTGGTCAGGATTTGCGGGGTCAGATAGGCACCGCCGTCATCCTCGGGAAAGGGCGCGATATGTGTCACCGCACCGGCCTCGACCGCCTCGGCAATCTGCGCGCGCACCTCGTCGGCAAAGCGGACATTGGCCATCGGGCCCATCGACGTCTCAGCATCCAGCGGATTGCCCAGCTTGTACCCGTTCACGATCTCGACCGCCTTGGCGACAAAGGCGTCATACAGGCTTTCATGCACGTATATCCGCTCGATCCCGCAACAACACTGGCCGGCGTTGAACATGGCCCCGTCGATCAACGTATCAACGGCAGCATCCAGATCGGCATCCTCCAAGACATAGCCAGGGTCTTTCCCGCCCAGCTCGGTCCCGACACCGGTAAAAGTGCCCGCCGCCGCGCGTTCCATCGCCTGCCCGCCACCGACCGAGCCGGTGAAGTTCACAAAATCAAATGCGTTGCCCGCGATCAGGTCATTGGTCACGTCATGGCTAAGGAAGACATTCTGAAACACATCCTCAGGCACGCCTGCCACATGAAAGGCCCGCGCCATGCGCTCGCCGACCAAAAGCGTCTGCGTGGCGTGTTTCAACACCACCGCATTTCCAGCTATCAATGCCGGTGCCACCGTATTGATCGCGGTCATGTAAGGATAGTTCCACGGCGCCACGACAAAGACAACGCCATGGGGGATCCGCTTGATATACCGCTTGAAATTCTCATCCTCGCCGACCGCAATATCGGCCAGCGCACCAGCGGCAATTTCCGCCATATGGCTGGCGCGTTCGTTGAACCCGCCAAACTCGCCGCCATAGCGCACCGGCCGCCCCATCATATGCGCCAGTTCCGGCACGATCTCGTCATTCATCGCGCCAACAGCGGCCACGCCCGCCATTACAAGATCAACGCGCTCCTGCAAACTCCGCGCCGCCCAGCTTGCCTGCGCCGCACGGGCTCGCGCCACAGTCTCAAAGGCCGCCTCGCGCGACAGAACCTCACGTTCGGCATAAACCGATCCATCGATCGGCGAGATGCATTTCAACATCTGCCCCATATTCACTCCACTTTCAAAACGAACAGGTTCCCCTGCTTCATCTGGCCAAAAATATCCCGGGGGTCTGGGGGCAGAGCCCCCAGCCTGCCCCCGCCTTATGCGCGTTCAAACCCACGGGCGATTTCCCAATCCGTCACCACGCGTTCGAATTCTTCGATCTCGACCTCGGCCGCACGCGCATAATGCTCAACCACATCATCGCCCATGGCGGCCCGCAACATGGCCGAACCATGCAGCGCATCGCGCGCCGCCTGCAAATTGCCGGGGATCATACCAGAGTCGCCCTGGTACACGTCGCCCTTGGTCGGCGCCTGCAACGCAAGCCCCTCCTCGATCCCTGCGATCCCTGCGGCCAGCATCCCGGCCATCGCCAGGTACGGGTTCATGTCAGAACCGGGGATGCGGCATTCCACCCGAACCGCCTTGGTGCCGTCGCCGCACAGGCGGAACCCGGCGGTGCGGTTGTCCACCGACCAGATGATCCGCGTCGGCGCAAAGGTGCCCTTCATGAACCGTTTGTAGCTGTTGATATAGGGCGCCATGAAATAGGTGTAATCGGCGGCGTATTTCAACAGACCCGCCATATAGCTTTTCATCAGTCCCGACATGCCCAGATCGTCTGCGCCATCATAAAAGGCGGGCTGCCCGTCGGACCACAGCGACTGATGCACATGGGACGAACTGCCGACCTTCCCGTGATGCCATTTCGGCAGAAAGGTCGCGGCATGGCCATGCTGCCAGGCGATCTCTTTCACCGCGTTCTTGGCGATTGAGTGATACTCGGCCGTGTCCATCGCTGGCGCGTATCTGATGTTCAGCTCTTCCTGCCCGGTCTCGGCCTCACCCTTGGTGTTTTCGACCGGTATCCCCGCATCCCACAAATGATTGCGGATCGGGCGCATCACATGTTCTTCCTTGGTCGTCTGAAGAATATGGTAATCTTCGTTATAGCCTGAAATAGGCTCAAGGTCGCGAAAGCCTTCCTTGCGAATTTGGTCAAAACTTTTCTCGAACAGGAAAAACTCAAGCTCGGTCGCACACATCGCGTCATAGCCCATGTCCTTCAGCCGGTTGACCTGCCGTTTCAGGATTGCGCGCGGCGAATGCGGGACATCCTGATGCGTGTGGTGATCCAGCACATCGCACATCACCATCACGGTTCCTTCAAGCCAGGGCACCGGCCGCAAGGTTTCCAGATCGGGCTTCATGACGTAATCGCCATAGCCCCGTTCCCAGCTGGTGGCGGCATAGCCGTCCGGCGTGGCCATCTCAAGATCGGTCGCCAGCAGGTAGTTGCAGCAATGGGTCTCTTCCCAGGCGCTGGCCACGAAATGACCCGCATGGAACCGCTTGCCCATCAAACGCCCCTGCATGTCGACCATGCAGACCAATACCGTGTCGACCACGCCGTCTGAAACCTGAGACTTGAGATGTTCGAATGTCAGCATGTGCCACCCCCGGTTTTGCAGGCCGCGGCCTGCCAAATTTGTGTCTGACCCGCCCCTGATAAGGGCGGGCCGATCGTATCAGCCGTAGCGGTAGGGCCGTCCGGCCTTTTGCATATCGGCGTTATACTGTTTGAAAATCTCGACCACTTTTGCCTTGGTCTCGGATTCCGCAGCAATTTCGTCCCAGAACTTGACCGCGGCCTCTTCGACCTGTGCCCATTCGGCGTCCGGGATCGTGGTCAGTTTCAGCTTGTCGCCGTGAACCCGCAACGAGGCCTCGCCACCCCAATACCACCACTGGCGATAGTAATGCGACTGGTCGGTACAGACCTTGAACAGCGTCTTGAGGTCTTCGGGAAGCTCGTTCCAGCGGTCCATATTGGCAAAGAAATGGCCAGCCCAGGCGCCCGACACATTGTTGGTCAGGAAGTAGTTGGTCACATCGGCCCAGCCGACGGTGTAATCTTCGGTGATCCCCGACCAGGCGATGCCGTCCAGCTCGCCGGTCTGAACCGCGACCTCGATGTCTTCCCATGGCAGGGTCACCGGAACAACGCCGAACTGCGTCAGGAACCGGCCCGCTGTCGGGAAGGTAAAGATACGCTTGCCCTTCAGGTCCGCCAGGCTGTTGATCGGGTCCTTGGTGGCGAAATGGCACGGGTCCCATGCCCCGGCCGAGATGTGTTTCACGCCGACCTTGGAATATTCCTCGTCCCAGATTTCGTTCAGGCCGTATTGGTTGAACAGCACCGGCACATCCAGCGAATAGCGCGACGCAAACGGGAAATAGCCGCCAAAGACGGTGACTTCGGTGGGTGACGCCATTGAATCATCGTCGGACTGAACCGCGTCGATGGTGCCGCGCTGCATGGCGCGGAACAGTTCGCCCGTGGGAACCAGCTGGTCTGCATAGAACAGCTCGATCTGCATGCGGTCCCCGGCGATGTCGTTGAACATCTTGATTGCCGGGTCGATCACGTGCTCGGCCAGTGCCGGGCCGGCATAGGTCTGCATCCGCCACTTGATCGTCGATTGGGCCAGGGCGGGCGTCGCCAGTGCAGCGGCGGGCGCGGCTGCGGCCCCTTTCAGAAATGTACGTCTGTTGGTCATTCTCTCTCTCCGTTGGTCGGTTTCGTTCTCAAGAGGACCCCCTCTTGTCGGCGCCCCGGTTTTGGCCGGGATCATTTGTTGTACACGTATTCCGGCAGCCACAATGCGATCTGCGGAAAGGTCATTATGATGGCCAGGGCCAATGTCATCACCATGACGAAAGGCAGGATCGAGCCATAGATGTCACGCAACGAGATTTCGGGCGGCGCCATGGCGCGCATCAGAAACAGGTTATAACCAAAGGGCGGGGTCATATAGGCGATCTGCGTGGTGATCGTATAAAGGACCCCGTACCAGATCAGGTCAAACCCCAGCGCCCCAACAAGCGGCACGTAAAGCGGGGCCACGATCACCAGCATCGCGGTATCATCCAGAAACGTGCCCATCAGGATAAAGCTGAGCTGCATCAGGACCAGGATGACCCATGGGTTCAGGCCCAGACGCTCGGTGAACAGGTTCTCGATCGCGCGCACCGCACCCAGCCCGTCAAACACGGCCCCAAAGGCCAGCGCGGCAAGGATGATCCACATGAACATGCAGGTGATGCCCAGCGTTGACCGCACCGAGGTTTCGAACACCGCGCGGGTCATGCGCCCCTTTAGGACGGCGGCGGCAAAGGCCGTCAGCGCGCCAATGGCCGAGCTTTCGACCAGCGATGTCCAGCCATTGACGAACGGGATCATCATCGCGGCGAAAATGGCCAGCGGCAGCAGCCCGGCGCGCAGCAGGCGCATCTTTTCGGCCATGGGAACATCGCGTTCTTCCGGCGAAAGCGCCGGGCCAAGGGCCGGGTTGATACGGCACCGGATGACAATATACAGGATGAACATCGCAGCCATCATCAGCCCCGGCAAAAGCCCCGCCAGCCACAGCTGCCCGACCGGCTGGCGCGCGATCATCGCGTACAGCACCAGCACCACCGAGGGCGGCACAAGGATACCCAGTGACGACCCCGCCTGGATGACCCCCGTCACCATCTTTTTGTCATATCCGCGCTTGAGAAGTTCGGGCAAGGCGATCGTCGCCCCGATGGCCATGCCCGCAACGCTCAGCCCGTTCATCGCCGAGATCAGGACCATCAGGCCGATTGTGCCAATGGCCAGGCCACCGTTCAGCCCGCCCATCCACACATGGAACATCTTGTACAGGTCGTCGGCGATCTTGGATTCTGCCAGGACATACCCCATGAAGATGAACATCGGCAGGGTCAAAAGCGGGTACCATTTCATCAGCTTCATGGCCGCCGCAAAGCCGATGTCGTACCCTCCGCGGTCGCCCCAGAGCAGAAGCGCGGCGATCACCGCGACAAACCCGATGGCGCCAAAGACGCGCTGACCGGTCAGCAACATCAGCATCATGGTCGAAAACATGAGGATTGCGATCAGTTCATAGGACATCAGATCACCTCACGCGGGATGTCGTCGCCGCGAAGGCGCAGTATATCTTTGAAAAGTTCCGAGATGGCCTGAAGCAGCATCAGGAACAGGCCGACAACCATGATGACCTTGATCGGCCACAGGTAAGGCCGCCACGCGGTGGGACTGCGTTCGCCATATTGCAACGAGTAGCTCAAGGAATCATAGCCGCCATAGATCATCACGCCCAGATAGACGATCAGGAAGAACACGGTGAAAGCATCGGTCCAGGCGCGGCGGCGGTCCGACCATTCGCTGTACAAAAGGTCCATGCGCACATTGGACCCCATCTGAATCGAATAGGGCCCGCCAAGAACGTAATAGGCAACCATCGCAAATTGCGCCATCTCAAGCGTCCACAGCGAGGGCAGGAAAAACGTCTTTGAGATCGATGACCACAACAGGATGCCCATCATCACGAAGATCCCGTACATGACCACACGGCCAATCCACCGGTTCACCCGGTCAATAAACGCCACGTATCCCCGCATGAACGTCATTGCACGGCTCCTGCTGATGTCAGTTCGTCGACGGTCGCGCGCAGGATCCGGGTCAGAATGCCTGCGATCCGGTCCAGACCCTTTGGCGTGTCGATCAGGTCGTTGCGCACTTCGATCATAACGTTGGGCATACCGCGCGCGATCCCATGTTCGCGCAGCGTGTGGGTGACCCCGTCGGCCGCGGAATAGGGCTCGTTCAACGCCACGCGCAACCCAGACCCGGTGGCGTGGCGCATCATGGTCTGTGCGGCCCGGTCATCGGCGTCATGCAGCAGGCCCAGCTCAACGGTGCGGGGGGCACCGTTATAAACCGGGGTAAAGCTGTGAATGGTGACCAGGACCTGCGGTTCTGGCCGCGCGTCCAGCGTTTCCGCCAGCAGGCTGCGGAACGGCTCATAGACCTCGTGCACCCGGGCCGCCCTTTGAGGCGCGCTCAGACCCCGGTTGCCCGGAATGTCGAAAACCTCGCTGGTCTGCGGCATGGCCCCTGCGCTGTCCGGGGGGCGGTTGCAGTCATACACCAGGCGGCTGATGGTCGAATGGACAAGCGGGCAATCCAGCGCCTCGGCCAGCGTCCGGGACAGGTCCAGCGCACCGATATCCCAAGCGGCATGGGAAACCGCTGCCTCTGCGCTTAGCCCCAGCCCGTTGAGGGCTGCCGGAATACGGCGGCTGGCATGTTCGCATACCAAAACCGCGGGCCTGCACCCCTCGGGGTTCAGGACACGGGCGGCGGGGGCCTCGTTCGGTGCCAGAAGGCGGGGGTTGGGATTGGCGGTCATGCGAAACATTTGCTACAGGCAAAACTTATCTGTCAAGAAAATTACTGTAGACAAAATTACAATCTCAAATATTCTGTAACCATTCTGATAAAAAGAGGGCGCTGATGGGCACTTTCACCAAGATCGTGAAACAGCGCATACAGGACGAACTGGATGATCTGACCCGGTCCGAGCGTCAGCTGGCCTCGGTTCTGCTTCAGGATTACCCCATGGCGGGGCTGCAATCGATCACCAAACTGGCCGCGGCGGCGCAGGTATCGACCCCGACCGTCATTCGCATGGCGCGCAAGCTGGGTTTCGACGGGTTCCCCGACCTTCAGCTGGCGCTGCGCGAAGAAGTGGCGGCCCAGATCAAGAAACCGATCTCCAAGCGCGATGCCTGGGGTGTCGATGACGAGGCAGAACATTCGGTGACCCGGTTCGCGCAGGCGGTTTGGGCCAATATGCGGCATACGCTGGAGCGACTGGACAAGGACATGTTCGATGCGGTGGCGCAATTGCTGGCCGATACCGAACGGCACCTTTACGTCGTGGGCGGGCGCATCACCCGGTCGAACGCGGATTACCTGTTCAACCACATGCAGATCATCCGCCCGAACGTGACCATGTTGGGGAATTCGGCAAATGTCTGGCCGCAATACCTGCTGGATATGGACGACGCCTCGGTCCTGGTCATCTTTGATATCCGCCGCTACGAGGCGCATCTGGAAAAACTGGCGCAGGTGGCGTCGCAGCGCGGCGCCAAGGTCGTTCTGTTTACCGACCAGTGGGGATCGCCCATTGGCAAAACCGCCGATTTCACCTTTCACGCCCTGGTCGAGGCGCCTTCCAGCTGGGATTCGACCATCGCGCTGCAACTGATCTCGGAATCGCTGATCGCCGAGGTGCAGGGCGCGCGTTGGGAAGAAAGCAAAGAGCGCATCGAAGAGCTGGAGCGCTATTTTTCATCGACACGCATTTTCCGCAACCAGGACGGATAGCTGTTGGCCGGATAGCCTGATCAGACGGCTTCGAGATTGCCCAACAGAATGGCGGTCATGTCTGCCGCAATATGCCCGTCAACCGCCGTCACCGTGGTGCCGGTCTGATAATCGACATTGGTCCTTGTGACCGCCGATAAATCGGCCTCATCATCCAGAAAGACCCATTCAGCCTCGCCAATGGATGGCAGACCGACCGCAACCTGCAAAATCGAAAGCGCGTCCAGCGCGTTCACGGTTCCGTCCCGCGTGATATCCGCAGCGATGAGGTTTTCGGCCGCAGCAGGCCCCCAGGTCGGGTCCAGCCCCACCGAGATACGAAGCACCTGCAAAGCATCCAAAGCGGTGATCTGTCCGCTGGCCGTCGAATAGCCCTTGGTGATGTCCAAATCCCCGGCAAAACTGCCGCCGGGCAACCCAAGGTCAAATCGCCCATCTGCGTCAGCCTGAACCGTAATGGGCGCTCCGCCATCGGGGGAAAAGGTAACCTCTGCATTCGAAAGGGCCGGGTTGGCGTCGCCCGAATCCACCGTGACCGGACCGGCCACACCTGGCGAGGCCGGGCTGCCGATGATTGCTGAGAAATCCACTGGTATATGATCCGGCCCTCCGAATTCGCTCCCGAATATATCCGTGCTGCTCAGGGGGGCGCCTGCGGCGGAAACCAGCACAACGGTTGCATCCAGATAGGAAATTTCCGCCCCCAGTGCAGTGGATGAGACTGTCAATTGCCCCGGATTGCGCAGCATCGGGAAATCAAACAGGTCCAGCCGGTCGGAACCAACCTCGAAATCCGTGATGGTCGTCGTCCCGCTGCCATAGCGCATGACAAATATGTCGGTCCCTGCCCCGCCGGTCATCGTGGCCGTGCCGGTCCCGGACACCAGAATATCATCGCCAGCCCCGGCCAACAGGACCGTATCCAGAATACCACCGGTCAGCATGTCGTCGCCCGCGGTCCCTGTGACGGTGCCAAAACCCTCGGCCACCACGCCCAGTGTCTCAAGCGACACGGTCAGCTGTGTCAGGCCCGCGTCCTCTTGCGCCGAGGCAAAGATCTGCAGCGTGTCGCCCAGGTGGGCGGTTGCCAATGTCTCGACGTTTTGCAGGCCACTGGACAGCGTATCGGCAAAGCTGTCCCGGTGGACCAGCTTGCCGTTGGCGGTCAGGCTGAACAGGCTGACCCCGTCATCGCCGCCGCCTGCCACGACGAATACCTGGCCCGAGATCTCGACCACGGAAACATCCTGCACGGCCTCGAACCGGGTATGGCGCGAATCAAGAACGTGATCGGTCGGCGTCAGGTGCCCGTCCGGGCCCAGCTTCAGAACACTTATCGAGTTGCTTTCGGCCCCGGCAACAATCAACCACGATTGCCCGAACGCCTGGATGGATTCGATACCCGTGGGGGCGGCGATACCCAATGTCTGGATGGCGGCCGCGGTGTCGACTAGGCCCAGGGTCCCGTCGACAGGGTCGACCATGTAAACGGCGACAGAGCTGCTGGCCGCGTCGACCGTGGCCAGAAACCGGTCTGACCCCGATTGCAGGCTGGTCATGGCGCTGGCCTGCCCGGTCACCAATCCGGCCAGGGTCAGGCTGCCATCGGTGCCTACCTGATAGGTGCCGATCTGACCCGTCGCTTCATGCGCGACGGCCAGAAAATCAAGACCCCCGGCCGCCAGTTGGGTCATGGCCCCAAGGTTGCCGCCGCCAGTCAGGTTTCCGGTTTCCACAAGCCCGTCAAGCGTTCCGTCGCCGTTCAGCTGATAGCTGACCAGCCCCGTTGCGTTATCGACATCCAGAACCAGGTGATCCTGACCCGCCAGCGTGACCGGCACGACACTGTCACCCACCTCAAGGCTAATCGTATTGCTGAAAAACTGTGTGTCCTGCAACACCGGCGCCGCATCATCGACCAGCTTCCAAACCGCAAGCCCCCCACCCGGACCGGTCGCGCCATACAGATACGTTTCACCGTTAAGCGTTTTTAAAGCCGTATCGCCGATACCTGAATCGAGCGCCGGGTTCCCCGTTGCCACCACTCTTTCGAACCGAAGCATCACATTCATTCGCCCCCATGCCACCCCTGGCAATGTCTGCAGAATGACCCGCTGCCCGGTCCGAAACGAAAGCAACAATGTGGTGAAAACGAGGATTTCGGGACCAGTTTAACTCAATTTTTCAGGACCGATCGCATGCGACATTTCCTGGCAAGTTCGATGAACCGGTTTCGGCATATGCCGGACTGTCGCCGGGATGTTCGTGACCGCGGATTGTGAGGGCAAGATGACGAAAGAAACCGTTCCGGGCGACCCCCAGACACTCGAAAACCGGCCTGACACTGGGCGTGGGCAGCATGTTCGCAACTGGCTTGCACGAAAGGTCGGGAAATGGGCCGGCCGCGGGGTCGCAGGCGGGTTGGGTTCGACGCTGCTGGCGCTGCCGGTTCTGGCGCAGGCCACGGATGCCGAGCTGGATGCCTATCAGTTTGCCGATGCCATTCCCGGTGTGCAGTCGGCCAAACTGTTGCCCAATGGTGACGTTCTGCTGAAACTGGCGGACGGGCGCAGCGCGGTGGTCGCCGCCGAGAATGTGCGTATTCTGCCCAATGGTGCGGTGATGATCGCCGACGCGGCCGCGGCCGAAATCTCGCAATTTGCGCTCGCGGCCGAAGCAGGCGGCGCGGCGGCTGGTGGCGCTGGCAGTGCGGGCGCAGTTCTGGGCGGTGTCGGCCTGGCCGGCGCGGCCGCGGCGGGCGGTGGCGGCGGCGGGGGTGATGACGCTGCCGAAGACGTCACCACGCAATCCCTGCCCGGCCTGAACCTGGCAAGCGCCCAGTCGGGCGGGCTCAGCAGCGTCAGCGCCAGACATTCGGCACCGGACGGGACCGCCTCGGTCGAGGTTACGATTGGATCGGTGACCAAAACGGTCGTACCGGCAGCCGACGGCAGCTGGAGCCTGACGCTGACACCCGCCGAAGCCGCCGGATTGCCACAGGGCAAGACGACCGTCACAATCCGCAATCTGGATGCGGGTGGCGCCGAAATCTCGGTGGAAACCGCGAAATTCTCGGTCGATACCGTCCCACCCAACATTGCGATCACCGGGTTTTCGGACGGGGCCGTGATGAACGCGGCGGAACAAGGCACCGACCTAGCCGTTTCGGGCACGTCGGATGCGGAAAACGGACAGACCGTGACCGTGATGCTCAACGGGCAGGCCTACACCGGCAAAGTGTCAGGCGGACAATGGACCGTGGACATTCCGGCCGCGGATCTGGCGGCCCTGGCAGATGGATCGACAATTTCGGTCTCGGCTGACGTAAACGACAGGGCCGGCAACCCTGCACCACAGGCAACCAGCAGCTTTGACACTGATTTTTCGGCCCCCGATGTCACGCTGAACCCGGTTGCCGGAGAGTCCATCGAACTGATCGACGTGACCTCGGATCTGGTTCTGACCGGGACCACGACCGCCGAAGACGGCCAGGTCGTCACGGTTGTCTTTGCCGGTCAGTCATATACAGGGGCGGCCACAGGTGGCAGTTGGAGCGTTACGGTGCCGGTCGCAGACCTGTCGGGGTTGGCAACTGGCACGCCGGTCTCGGTCAGCGCATCGGTCAGCGACGCGGCAGGCAATCCGGCAACACCGATTACCGCATCCGTTCCGGTGGACCTGACGGGCCCCTCTATCGCCATCGACGCCCTGCCGGTCGGCGCGGTTCTGAATGCCGCTGAAGCAGCATCAGACCTGACGATTTCGGGGACAACAGACCATGTAACCGACGGCCAGATCGTTAGCGTTATGCTGAACGGTCTGACCTATACCGCCGCGGTTGCAGGCGGGGCGTGGTCAGTCACTGTTCCGACCGCCGACCTGGCGGCTTTGACCGATGGCAGAGACTTCACCGTTACCGCCGATGTTACCGATGCCGACGGGCTGGTTGCGCCGCAGGCGGGCGTCGCCCTGTCCAAAGACGCAACCCCACCGGCACTGAGCATTGATGGCATTTCAACCGGCGCAATAATGAACGCCGCGGAACAGGGCGGTGACCTGACCATCACCGGATCAACAACCGCCGAGGACGGACAGGTCGTAAGTGTTACGCTGAACGGTCTGACCTACACGGCTTCGGCCACCAGTGGAAGTTGGAGCGTTACCGCCCCTGCAAGCGATGTGGCCGCTCTCGCCGATGCGTCAACCTTCGCGGTCACTGCGAATGTCGCAGACGCAGCGGGCAACCCCGCGGTTCCGGCAACCTCCAGCTTTGACACCGATTTCACGGCACCAAGCCTTTCGATATCGGCCCTGTCAGATGGCAGCGTGATGAACGCCGCGGAACAGGGCACTGACCTGACGGTTTCGGGCACGTCCGATGCCGCCGACGGAACCATCGTCACGATCGAGATAGCGCGCGCGGATGGCACGGTCGATGTCAGCGGCTCGACCGTGGTTACCGGCGGGGCATGGACATACACGGCGTCGGCGGCTTCGATTGCCGGTTTGTCAGATGACGAGGTCTATTCAGTGAACGCGGCAATCGCGGATGCCGCGGGCAACAGTGCCACGGCCTCTGCCGGCTTTTCCACGGACTTCACCGCACCAAGCCTCACCATGAATGCCTTGCCCATCGGATCGGTGCTTGATGTCATCGAAAAGGACAGCAACCTTACGATTTCGGGGACGACAACGGCCGAAGACGGCCAAACCGTCTCGGTCAGCCTTGGCGGAAACATCTACACGGCCTCTGTATCGGGCGGAACCTGGTCCGCGACAGTATCCAGCACTGACCTGGCGGCGCTGACCGACAGCACCGGCTATGTGGTCACCGCCTCGGTCGCCGATACTTCGGGCAACCCGGCACCGGATGCGACAGCGACTTTTACCACCAATTTCCGCCCTGTGCTGGCGATGGATGACGTGGGTACAAACGACAGCATCTCGCTGGAGGATGCACAGGCAGGCGGGTATACGGTATCCGGAACGTCCTACGGGCTGAGCACCGGTCAGGCGGTGGCAATCACGCTCAACAGCGTCCTGGTCGGCAGCGCAACGGTGGGTTCGGACGGAACCTGGAGCCTTGCGGTATCATCCCCGGCATTTGTTGCGCTTGACGCAGGGGATGCCATCAATTTCACCGCCCAGGCAACAGTAGTGGGCGGGCCCGACCCGGACCCGGTCTCGGACCAGGCCACCGCCCACATTCCCGCCGCATATACCATTACCGAAATTGGCCGCAGCGGATCGACGGTAACATTCGAAATTCACGCGGCGGCAGATCGCGATACTTCTGGCGGGCTGGCAGTGACAGCCGAATTGGGTTTTGATCCCTCGGTCATCACATACGATACCGGGTCAGACGCCGAGAATGACGACTTTGACCTGTTCCTGGCCAACCAGATCAGCGGATCCGCGGTCAGTTTTGCGGGGGCGGCAACGTCGTTCAGCGATATCTCTGAACCCGTGGTCACATTCACCATGTCCATCCAGGATCCGGGACAGCCGGTCCTGCTGACCATCACCACACCGGATGGCGGCCCGACCACCTGGCAAATGGGAACAGACGGCGCGGATACCCTGACCGCGACAGATGTCGATGACATGATCCGCGGCGGGGATGGCAACGACATCATCGACCTTGACAGCGGCGGACGCGATTCCGTCGTCTTCGAAGCCGACCCTGGGGACAACGGAGTGGACATTATCACGGGTTTCACGCTGGGCGCCGCAACCGATATCTCGGATGCGATCCTGTTCAGCGGGCTGGATGTGTCAACGCTGCGCGGGACCGGGGTTGGTTTTGAAAAGCTGGGGGTTGGCGATGCAATCGACACCGATACCGGCTTTGTCGGATTGACCTCTATTCTGGCAGATCTTGACGCCGGCACCCTTGCCCAGGCGGCCGAAAGCCTGAGTGGCGCCCAAACCGGAGATGAAATCTACATGCTTGCATCGGACGGCTCGGACAGCCTGCTGGTAAAGGTTTCCTTTGCAAACCCAAACACAGCCAGCGTGGAAAGCGTCGCGCAGTTCTCAGGGCTGAGCGACCTCAGCGACCTGCATGCCGACAATGTTCTCCATACCGATCCGACCGGGGCGTCGGTCTGATCCTGAAATTTGCAACGCAACAAATGGGGGAAAGAATGGAACAGAAAGGTTTGGTTCCGGTCAGCCATGGCAGGCACGGCCAACGGTTTTGGCGGCGGTTCACATCGTACAGTTTTGCGGCCGAACGCAGCGAATGCACGATTGTGTTTTCCGAGATCATGCAGATTGCCGCGGCCTTTCCGATTGTTTTTCGCAGGGATGGGTCCAGGTCGACGCCGGTTGCGCTGTTTTCGGTTGCACGGGAACGGTCGAACCCATTCGTGTCACCGACAGGGCATTGGCTGGCCAGCTATGTTCCGTCAGAACTGCGGTGCTTTCCATTCTACGCGGGGCAAAGCGATGTTTCCGGCCATGTCCAGCTGATGGTGGACGAGGCGACGGGTTTTGTCACCGATGACCCGCAGGACATGCCGTTCTTCACAAGAAACAAAGGGTTCGCGCCGGACGTTCGATCCGCGCATGAATTTCTTTCTCGCCGTCACAAAGACGCGGCAAAGACCGAGGCAGTCTGCGCCCTTATCGAACAGACCGGACTGTTCCAGCCGCCAGGTCCAGTAGAAGGACATCACCTGCCGGGCGGGCTCAGTACAATCGATGTGGCGCGCCTTGAAAAGCTGCCTGCGGCCCAAAGGTCGCTTTTGCTGAACAGCGGCGCCTTGCAGCTGATCCATGCCCACCAGGTTTCGATGTCGCATTTCCGCTGGCTGCTGCAAGTCCAACGGGCAACCGGCACGCAAGCCACCGGGCCACGAAAGGAAATCAGCCCTGCTGTGCGCAATCTGCTGTCAAAAATGGCTGGCGACCAGCAAGAGGGCATCGCCGTTCTCAACCCCCGGTCGGAGATTGCGCATGCGGCTGTTTGACAAATCCGCACGCTTGCTGGCCGGGTTCCTGACCTGTATCTGGATGGCCGGATGCGAACCGGCCCCCGACCTGGTCACGGTCAGCGCGTCATTTGCCGAAGGAACAACCGGGGCCGGGGCAGTGCAACCGTCCAAGAGCCTGACGCAAAGCAGCTTTGGGCAGCGTGTGCGCACTGCGGTGCTGACCAGCCCGAACCTGGCGCAAAGCAACGCAGGCATAGAAATTGCCAATGCCCGACAACAGGCCGCCAAAGGCGCCTTCCTGCCCGAGGTTTCGCTGGGCCTGAATGCGCGGTCCGAACGGGTGGATTCGGATATTGCCGATACCTCGCCCTATTTGCGCGTATCGCAGCTTGTCTATGATGGCGGTGCGGCGGCCGGTACCCTCGGGGCAGCCAAGGCCCGTGTCCTGGAAAGCCGCGGCGAGCAGCTGCACACTGCCGCCGCAACAGCGCTCGCGGCTGTTGAGACTTACATTCTGGTTCTGGACCGCAGAAAAATCCGCGAAATAGCCCGGCAGAATGTCGAAACGCACGCGATGATCGAAGCACAGATCGCAGACCGTGCCGCCGGGGGGGCCGGGTCGAATGCGGATGTCCTGACGGCACGGTCGCGTATGGCCGATGCCCGCACGCGCCATGCAGATGCCCGAGCACAGGTTGACCGGGCCGAGGCACGTTTCCGCGAAGTTTTCGGAAGTGACCCTGGAAATCTTCCCAGCCCGGTTGCCGCCCCGGCGCTTGCCCGCAGCGATACGCAAATCGTGATGGACAGCCCCCAAGTCCGACAGGCCGAAGCGGCCGTCGTGGCGGCAAGGGCCGAAAGAACAGCGGCCCTGGCGCGCCGTCAGCCGGATGTGCGGGTTTCCGCCTTTGCCAACCAGGATACCAACCGCGATGCCAATTTCGGTGTCGACTTGTCGGTTGATTACGAAATTGACAGCACCGGCAAGCGCAAGGCGTCGATTGCGGCGGCCGAGGCCGAGGTAAAGCGGTCCGAGTTTGCACGCGATACGCTCATCCGTGAAATAAAACGAGAGCTGGATTTCGTCCGCTCTGACCAGAAAGCGGGCGCCCAGCGTCTGCGTGAAGCGAAAGCGGCAGCCCAGGCCAATGCGCAAAGCGTTTCTGCCACGCAAGAGCAGTTCGCAATTGGCCGCAGCAGCCTGATCGAGATTCTGGATGCGCAAAGGGATTATGTAAACGCACAGGAACGGCTTATCCTGGCCGAGCAGAATTTCTTTCTGACCAACTATGCGGCCCTTAGCCTGACAGGCGATATTCTGGACCTGTTCGGGATTGTTCTGGATCGTCCGGGGCGTGGGCAATGACGAAGCAGGACACAAGGCCAAGCGAACCAGACCTTTCCGCATTGGAAGCCTGTATGCTTCACGTTGCACGCGTACTGGACCGCCCCATGACGCTTGCCGCGCTGCATGCGGTTCAAAGCGGACCATCCGGTGCGCTGACTGTGCGGGACGCGATACAGGCGGCCCAGCGGGCCGGGATGCAGGCCGCGTTTGGCGCGCATCGACTGGGCGCGTTCGATCCCCGCCTTGCTCCGGCTATCCTGCTGCTGGAAAATGACAGGGCGGTCGTGTATCTCGGGCGGTCCCAAAATGGCAATTTGCTGATTTTCGACCCCGAGATTGACGAAACAGTTGGCGAGTTGCCGCAAAATGCCCTGACCGACGCCTATACCGGGTTCGCGATCCTGTTTCGGCGCGAATACCGCGACGCACCCGCGCAGGATGGCCGCGCGCAGGCCGGCCATTGGTTCTGGTCGGCTTTGGCCATCAACCGATGGGCCTATCTGCAAGTGGCAATGGCGGCCGCGCTGGCCAATTTGCTGGGTCTGTCGACCTCGGTGTTCATAATGGTCGTATATGACAGGGTCTTGCCGAACGAAGCCACGGAATCGCTGATTGCGCTGACCGCAGGGGTCGGCCTGGCCCTGGTCTTCGACTTTCTGCTGAAGATCCTGCGCGCAGGTTTCATAGACCGGGCCGGTCAAAAGGCCGACGGGTTCATGGGGCGCAGGATTTTCGATCACCTGCTGAATATCCGAATGAAGTCGCGGACCGGGTCCACTGGGGCGATGGCGGGCACGGTCCGCGAATTCGAGGTACTGCGCGAGTTTTTTACGTCTGCCACGCTGGTGGCGGTGGTGGACCTGCCGTTTATCGGACTGTTTATCTTTACGATCTACATGGTTGGCGGTCCGCTTGCAGTGATCCCCGCCCTGGCGGTCCCGATTGTCCTGTTGACCGGCATTGCGGTTCAGCCCTTTCTGGCCCGCCTGGCCGATCAGAGCTTTAACGACAATCAATCCAAGCAATCGGTTCTGGTCGAAACCATGAGCGGCTTGGAAACGATCAAAACGACCGCGGCTGCCAGGCAAATGCGCACCCGCTGGGCCGAGGCGATCGACGGGCAGTCCGAACATGGGGCCCGCAGTCGGGCCATCACCCAATTTGCGCTGAACCTGACCGGGCTAACGCAGCAGGCCGCACAGGTCCTGATCGTCTTTTATGGCGTCTTTCTGATTTCGGACGGGTTGGCCAGCATGGGCGCGTTGGTGGCCTCGGTCATGCTAACGGGGCGTGCGCTGGCGCCCTTGGGGCAGCTCGCGCAGACGCTGACCCGCGTCAATCAGGCCCGAAGCGCTTATCGAAACCTCGATGCCCTGATGAAAGCCGAAAGCGAACGCCCCGATGGGCGCAGCTGGGTCAACAGGCATCAGCTTGAGGGGCGGATCGCATTCAACAATGTCCATTTCGCATATCCCGACCAAGAGGAAGACGCGCTGAAAGGCGTCACCTTTACCATCAACCCCGGCGAAAAAGTCGCGATTCTTGGGCAGATCGGGTCCGGCAAAAGCACGATCGCACGGCTTATCCTGGGTCTTTACCAACCGCGCGTCGGTTCGGTCATGATGGATGGGCTGAATATCCGGCAGATCGATCCGGGCGATTTGCGCCGCAATATCGGCTCGGTTCTGCAAGAGGTCTGGTTGTTTTCGGGAACGGTCCGCGAAAATATTCTTAGCGGGGGTGCCCGTCCGCGCGACGCCGACCTTGTCCAGGCCGGGCGTATCGCCGGGGTCGAGGATTTCGTCGCCCGCCATCCTAACGGTTATGATTTGCACCTGGGCGAACGGGGCGAGGGTTTGTCGGGCGGTCAGCGGCAGGCAATAACCCTGGCGCGGGCGCTGGTGGGCCACCCACCGGTCCTGCTGTTGGACGAACCGACAAGCGCGATGGACGTCCAAAGCGAAGCCGAAGTCATCAGGCGCCTGAAAGAGGCATCGCAGGATACAACCATGGTCGTTGTAACGCACCGCACCAGCCTTCTTGAACTGGTTGACCGGATCATTGTTATCGAAGACGGCAAAATCGGCGCGGACGGGCCCAAGGGTCTGCTTCATCGCCAGGCCAAAACCTCCGGGAGGCATCTGAATGTCGCGGCATCCTGACCTGGCAACTCTGGCCCGCGAAATGCGCGGCGGCACCCGGTTTAGGGGGTCCTTGCTTTTGATCTTGATCCTGTGCTGCCTGGCGACGGCCGTGCTATGGGCACAACACACGGAACTGGATGATGTGGTCCGCGTCGATGGGCGCATCGTTCCTTCCGGGGATGTCCAGGTGATCGAGGCGACGGAACCCGGCATCCTTCAGGCGCTGCACGCGCGCGAAGGGCAGGTTGTCGAAAAAGGCGCCCTGTTGATGGAATTTGATGCCACCCAATTCGACAGTGCGCTGAGCCAGGAACAACAACGTGCTTATGGGCTGATGGCCCGGATGCAGCGCTTGCAGGCCGAAATCGACGGCGTGAACCTGTCCTTTACGGCGGACCTGATGCGCGGCGCGCCCGATGTCGTGCGTTCGGAAACGGCGCTGTATCAGGGCCGACAGGCCGAATTGCAGGCCGAAATCGCCATACTCGAGCGGCAGCGGCAACAAAAGCAGCGTGAATACGAAGAAGGAATGGTCGATCACGTCACCGCCGTTGAAACGCTCAAGGTTCTTGCGGAAGAACGGGACATGATGGCCCCGCTGGTGGAACGCCGGATGGAGCCGGTTACCACGCTGCTGGCCCTGCGGCGCAGCGAAGCCGAATGGATGGGGCGCAAAACCCGCGCCGAGGCCGTGTCGCACCGGTTGAAATCCGGGCTGGATGAAATCGACGATCGCATCCGGGCCGCGCAAAGCCGATTTCAAAGCGCGGCGCTGACCGACCTTGCCCTGGCCACCGCGGAACTGGCGGCCCTGCAACCTGCATTGCCCGCCCTGCGCGAGCGGGCCGCGCGCGCGCAGGTCCGGGCCCCGGTGCGGGGTATTGTCAACCGGCTGCATCGCTCGACCGTGGGCGGGCTGGCGCGCAGCGGCGAAGAGTTGGTCGAAATCGTCCCCCTGGGGGGCACTTTGCTGGTCGAGGCCTATGTCAGGCCGGATGACATTGCATTTCTGCATGCGGGGCAATCTGTAAAGGTCAAGATAACGGCTTATGACTTTTCCCGATATGGCAGCCTGGACGGTGAAATCATCCGCATTGGGGCCGACACGATCACCCGGTCGGAACGGGATGATGAAGAGGTATTCGTGGTCGAAATTCGGACCTCGGACACCATGCTGGACGCAGGCGGCACCGCGGTCGAGATCATTCCCGGAATGATCACCGAAGTTGACATTCTTGCGGGCCGCAAGACGGTTCTGGATTACCTGATCAACCCGGTTCTCAAGATCAAAAACCGCGCGCTGCGCGACTAAGCCCCCCCGCCGCCGAACCAATCGGTTGGGCACAACTCGGCCAAGGTCGGGCCGTGGCGAACCCGACTTGGGTTCAGGGCAGTGCCAGGGGTCGCCGTCGGCTGGGCACCGCGTGAAACCTGGCCCACTGCACCTGCGCCGCGGAGCGACGCAATCCTGCGGTCAGGCGGCCGGTGTCTTGAACTGCTGGTCAAACAGCCGCCGGAAACTGCCGTTATTTTCCAGCAGCTCGTCCAGGTTACCCTGTTCGATGACCCGGCCATCCTGGACGACCATGATACGGTCCGCTTCCAGAACGGTCGACAAACGGTGCGCGATCACAATGGTCGTGACGTTTTTGGTCAACCTGTCCAGGGCTTCTTTCACATAGGCCTCGGATTGGGCGTCCAGCGCACTGGTTGCTTCGTCCAGCAGTAATATTTCGGCCTTGCGCAGAATTGCCCGAGCGATGGCCAGACGCTGTTTCTGACCGCCGGACAGGAACGCGCCATTCTCGCCGACCTCGGTATCGTACCCCTGTGGCAGACCCGAGATGAAGTCATGCGCATGTGCGGCGCGCGCCGCCTCTTTGACCTCGTCGTCCGTTGCATCCGGGCGCGCGTAACGCAGGTTCTCCATGACGGTCGTCGAAAACAGAAACGTGTCCTGCCCCACATAAGAGATCTTGCGGCGCAGGGATGCAAAGCTGACTTCGGTCAGATCCTGGCCGTCGATTTCGACACAGCCAGTGTCGGGGTCATAAAACCGCATGATCAGGCCAAACAGCGTCGACTTGCCGCCACCGGACTGCCCAACCAACGCCGTGGTCTTGCCGGCCTCGAAGGTAAGGTTCATGTCCTGGATGACGGGCATTGCCCCCTGGTATCCGAATGTCACGTCCTTGAGACGGATTTCCCCCGGACCCGAGGTCAATTCCTTGGGCTCTGATATTTCGCGCATGGGATCTTCTTGATCCAGAAGTTCGAACATCAGCTCGACCGGGATCATGGCCGCCTCGATTGCGACGCGGGTGCGTGACAGGCGCTTGGCGGGCTCATATGCCATCAAAAGCGCCGTGATAAAGGACATCAGCTGTCCCGCCGACGTGGGTTCGCTGCCCGCGATGCCCATGGTGCTGACGACCAGCACGCCAGCCACAGCAAGCCCGGCGAGAAATTCCATCATCGGGCTGGCAACTGCCTGCAATTTCGCGATGGAGTTGGCGCGTTTCTCGACCGTTTTGATCGCGCTGTTCATGCGATCGGCCATCCGGTCTTCAAGCGCGAACACCTTGATCACCTTGATCCCGTTCGATGTCTCTTGCATCACCTTGATGATTTCGGACAGCGACTTGAGTTCCGACTGCATGATGGCCCGAACGGCCTTTAACAGGTAACGCACCGTATAAAGGGCGACCGGCCCGACGACGAAAAACATCACCGACAAAAGCGGTTGCTGATAGATCATCACAAAGACGAGCCCGACCAGTGTCAGCGCGTCACGAACAAATGTCGTGACAATCACATCGACCAGGCGCCGTGCCGACTGGGCCCCTTTGGTCACGCGCATCAGCAGGTTCGACGATTCCGTCTGCGCAAAGAAGGCGACACCGCGCTTGAGCAGCTTTTTATAAACCTTTTCCTGTTGCACCGCGATGATACGGTTCCCCGCCCGCGCCAGGAAAACGGTCTGAACATAAGAGGCCGAGGCCTTGACCCCGAAAAGGCCAACCACAACAAGTGCAACCACGTACACCTGGGACCGCATGTCGGGGTCCGTCATGGTGTTGATGATGCTTTCCATCATCCAGGCCGTTCCGGCCGTTGTCACGGCGACGATGATCATGGCCCCCATCGCGACGCCATACAGCCACCCCTGGCTGCGCAGACTATCGCCCACCAGGCGGCCGATATTGCCGCTTCGCCACTTGCGCCAGGATCTCCTGATCATCTCATTCTCCGAAACTCGGTCATATTGTCGTCAGTCAAGGTCATGCCAGCCGCCCCGCCGGACACCGGTGGATGCCTAGGCATGTCAAGAAAACAGGGTTGGGCCTAGTTATGCCTGACCGGCCAAAGATTCCAGAGCTATGCGCCATAAATGCCGCGTTCGCATGGAAAATCACCCCAGCGCCGCACCGGATCAGCGGCGGATTGCCGGTCATTGTCGCCACGCGACGTCCCCCAGGAAAATATACCCCGCCCCGTAAATCGTCTTGATCAGCCGCGGGTTCTTGGGGTCTTCGCCCAATTTGGTGCGCAGGCGCGAAATCCGCACATCCATGGCACGGTCAAAGCTTTCCCCGGCTGCCCCGCCCAAGGTTTCCTGCATCTGGGCGCGGCTGATCAGGCGTTTCGGGCTTTCAAGAAACAGCCGCAGGACCTCGCCCTCGGCATGGCTGAACGGGGTTTGGTTGCCTGTGTCATCCTCAAGGACATAGCGGTCAAAATACGCGGTCCAGCCGTTAAAATCGGCCGTATCGGAAAAGCTGCCCTGGGTTTTGGGGGCGCGCAGCCGCGCCCGGACCCGCGCGACAACTTCGACCGGGTCAAAGGGTTTAGTGATATAGTCATCGGCACCCAGTTCCAGCCCGGTCACACGGTCCTGAACCTGCGCCCGCCCCGAGATGATGATCACGGCCGCCCCCTGTTCCAGCGCCAGGCGATGAACCAGGGCCAGCCCATCCGTATCAGGCAGCGACAGGTCCACAAGACAGACATCCGGCGTCACCCGTTTCAGCGAGGCTTCGAATTCCCGGGCGCGCGAAAAGCTTTGCGTCCGGAACCCGGCATCTTCCAGGGCATCGGTGAGGATTCTCCGAATCTCGGGCTCGTCGTCAAGGATGGTTACCAATGGGTGCGTCATGAAGGAGCCCTGGAACAGATCAACGCGGATAGTTGCGCGCGAGTAAACGGCTTGCGCAGGACCGGCGCAAGGGCCAGCGCATCGCGAAACAGCGGATCGCCATGTCGCAGCGACGTCATCAGGATGCACGGCAGCCCTTCGGGCAGGCGCCCCAACAGGTCAATCCCCGTCGCCGCCCCCTCAAGCCGGATATCGGACAGGACCAACGATATATCGCTGACATTCGCCGCAAGCGCCGAGGCTTCGTCGGCCGAGGTTGCCTCGATCACGGTGAATTTCAGATCGACCAGCATATCCCGGAACTGGCTGCGCAGATCGTCGTTATCCTCGACCAGCAGCACCAGACCGGTCTGAACCGGAGGCGCGGGCCGGTATGGCAGGCGCAACACCACCGAGGCCCCCGAAGGTGTGTTGCGCAGGTTCAGGTCCCCGCCGGCAAGCTTGACCGTGTCATAGACCATCGGCAGCCCCAGCCCCGACCCCTTGCTGCCCTTTGTGGTGAAAAAGGGGTTCAATGCCTTGTCCAGCGCATCGGCCGAGAACCCCGGCCCCGTATCCGACACCGTAATCTCGACCCAGATCGTGCCGACCGCATGGGTGCTTATGGTGATCTGGCCCGACGTCCCGCAGGCGTCGCGCGCGTTCAGGATCAGGTTCAACAATGCGTCCTGAACCATTCCGGGGTCCAGCATCAGTGCCACATCGGGCAAGGTGCTTACCACCGACAAACCGACACCACGCGGCAAGGAAGGCGAAGCAAGTATGCGCAGATCCTCAAGCAGGCCGCGCATATCGGTTGCCTGTGGCTGTGGGGTACGGTTGCCGGTCATGTCGGCGATCCGGTTCAGCAATTGCCCGCCGCGGCGCGCAGTCTGCTGGGTCGCGGTCACAAGTTCGGTCGCCTCTTCCGACAGATCCATTTTCTCAAGCTTGGCCTGCATCCCCAGGATGATGGTCAGAAGGTTGGAAAAGTCATGCGCAAGCCCGCTGGTCATCTGCGCGGCCATGGCCCGCCGCCGGGTCTGTTGCAACGCAACGCGGGCTTGGGTTTCCTCGGTGATGTCCACGGACATGACATAGACACCGCCCGCCTCATCAGGGGTGAACGAGGCGCGGATCCGCCGCGAATCCTGGTCTTCGGTGAATTCAAAGACGGAAGGCTTGCCATCATAGGCCTGTTCAAGGTGGGGTTTGACCCGCGCAAAGACCGATGCACCCAGCGCCTCGGACATGTGCAGACCCACGATATCGGATGGCCTGCCCGGCAGCACCGAGCTTAACCGGCGATTGGAGTAATCATAGCGCCCGTCGATATCCAGATGCGCGATATGGGCCGGCATCATCTCGGTTGTCATGCGGGTGCGGGCCTCGATCTCGGTCAATTGCCGCTTGGCCTCTTCCAGCGCGGTGATCGTCGCGGCCAGCTTGCGGTTGGTCGCCGAAAGCTCTTCGGCGTGGCTCAGCAATTGCCCGGACAGTTCCTTGGACCGCGCGCGCAGCAGGTCTTCGACCCGGCGCGTGCCGGTAATATCGGTATAGACCGCAACCCACCCACCTGTGGGCAGCGGCGCCCCTTCGATCGAGATCACCTGGCCATTGGGGCGCACGCGCTCCATGTAGTGGGGTTCGAACGCCAGGGCTTGTTCCACCCTGTCGGACACCATTTGCTCGAAATCCTTGTCCGGCCCGTACTCGCCCCGCATGGCCAGGAACCGGATCGTGTCCCGAAACAGCGCGCCGGGTTGCACAAGGTGGTCCGGCAGATCGAACATCTCCTGAAACCGCAGGTTGCTGACGACCAGCCGCAATTCGCTGTCATAGATCGACAAGGCCTGCCCGATCAGGTTCAGACCGGCGGTCGTCATTGCCTTGATGCGTTGTTCGGTTATGTCCAAATCGTGCCTTCCCCCCGTGCCAGACCTATCACCAGATGCGGCGCGGGTGTAGCGTTGTGCCCTGCGACCTGTTGGCCGTCAGGCACGCCGGCGGGCGATGATCCAAATCGGATGATAGGTCAGCGGCACGCCCTTGTCCGTGGCAAACGCACGGGTATAGCCATCGCAGAACGCCGCCAGGGTGGCCCGCGTCCACACATGCCCGGCGCGCCCATTGACGCCGGTTTCGCGCAAATGGCGCAACACGTCGGGCGGCGACCGGAACCAAAGGCGGTGGCGTTCCTGCCAGAGGTCCAGAACCTCGACCGCGTCGCGACCCCCGTGTTCAAGCGCCTCTGCCAGGTCTTCTGGTGCGCAAAGCCCGGGCGCGGCGGACTCCGAGCCCAAGTCGCGCAATTCGGCAAACTGGTCGCGCCCGAAACCCGAAATGGCCAGCCACCCGCCCGGTGCAAGCGCCCGCGCCGCACGCTGAACCATCTCACGGGGGTCATCCAGCCACTGAATGGTCGAGGTCGACGCAATCAGGTCGGGGTTCCTGGGCCAATCAACCGCCCGGATATCGCCAACAAGAAAATCGGCGTTCCAGGCGCGAGCCGTTTCGACCGCTTGTGGCATCAGGTCGTTCAGCGTGGCAGAGCCTATGTCAAAACGCGCCTGCAAGGCGGCAGTCAAATGCCCGGTTCCGCAACCGATTTCGAACAGGGTTTCAAACGCGTCAGGCGCGCCCAGTTCCCCAAGCCGCGCGGCCAGCTGCGCGGCGATGCCCGCCTGCGGCCCGGCGGCATCGTGATAGCTGTGAAAGCTGCGGCTAAAGCTGCGCTCGACCCGATCCGGGACCATTGCATTCATGCAAACCATCCTTTCCAGCTTTGGCCATCGGCAAAGGGCACATGGGGCGCATCCAGACGGCGGACGGCCCCCGATTGCCCTGCCCAGGCGGTTTCCTGGGCCGCTGCCGGAATAATCCTGTCACGGGTCGAAATCCAGATGCGGTCAAACCTTGTATCTGGCGCCGGACCCCGGTCGGCAATGGCGCGCAGCTGGGCCTGGGCCGCCGCTATATCCAATTCGGGCGGCGGGCCCGACAGACCGGCGCGGCGGCAGAACCGAGCAAAGCTGGCCGGGGTCAGCCCGTCAGCTGTGGCCGCGACGATGTCAGGTGCGATCCCGCGCCACTCATCAGCCGGAAACAGCGTGCCATTGACCGCAACGCTCTGCCGGGGCGTGACCCCTGCCCCGGCCATCCAATGTGCCGCCGAGGCCACGCCGAAGGAATAGGCCAGCAAACTTACCCGCCCATAGGCTCTGATTTCCGGCAACGGGTCAGATATATCGCGGTAATCGTCGACAAAAAGAACGTCGCCAGCCCCGGCCAGCGCGGCAAACGGCGCAGGCCCCAGGCCCCAACCGCCGAATACCAGCGTCAGATCGGCGCCGCCTTGCCGGTCCAGCCAGAGCTTTCTCATCCGCTGTCCCGCGCGAGATCAACCATCGCGGCGGTGACACGGGTCAGCTCATCCGGCGATATCACATAGGGCGGCATGCAATAGATATTGCGCGCGAAAGGCCGCAACCAGACGCCGGTTTGCGGGGCCCGTCCATGGGCGATGCGGGGATCAACCGGTTCGGCCATCTCGATCACGCCGATTGCGCCCAGAACGCGCACATCCACGACCCCGGAAAATTTCCGCGCGGGTTCCAGCTCGGCCTTCATCTGGGCCTCAATCGCGGCCACGCGCTGTTGCCAACTGCCATCCTCCAACAAGGTCAGGCTGGCCGTTCCGGCCCGACAGGCCAGCGGGTTGGCCATATAGGTCGGGCCGTGCATGAATACCCCGGCCTCGCTCTCGCCGATGCCACGCGCGACCCGTTGGCTGGTCACGGTGGCCGCGAACGAGATATGCCCGCCGGTCAGCGCCTTGCCCAGGCACAGGATATCGGGGGTGAACCCGACGTGGTCCATGGCGAACAGGCGGCCGGTCCGGCCAAACCCGGTGGCGATCTCGTCGAAGATGACCAGAACGTCATGGGCATCGCACAGGGCCTTGGCCGCGCGCAGCCAGTTCGGGTGATAAAAATACATCCCGCCAGTGCCTTGCACCACGGGTTCCAGCACAAGCGCGGCAATCCGGTCGCCCTTGGCCTCAAGCAGCTGCGCAAGGTCGGCCAGCCCGTTCTGCGTGTCATCATCGGGCCAGTCATCATGCAGGCGGATTTTGGGCCGGGGCAGGAAATGCTGGATCGACAGTGCCCCGCGGAACAGACCGTGCATGCCTGTTACGGGGTCGCAGACGCTCATCGCTTTCCAGGTGTCACCATGGTAACCGCCGCGGATCGTGGCGAACTCGACCTTGCCGGTGCGCGCATGGGCCATCTGGTACTGAACCGCCATCTTCATGGCGACCTCGATCGAAACCGAGCCGCTGTCGCAATAGAATATCCGGTCCAGCCCCTGCGGCAGCATCGAGACCATTTTCCGCCCCAACTCAATCGCCGGTTTGTGGGTCAACCCGCCGAACATGACATGCGGCATGTGGTTCAGCTGCTGTTGCATCGCAGCGGTAATCGCCGGGTGCCGATGCCCGTGAATGGCGCACCACCATGACGACATCGCGTCGATCATGCGCGCGCCATCTTCGCGAAACAGATACACGCCTTCGGCCCGGTCGATCAGGTGCATCGGTCCGGGGTCGGCGACGTTGGTATAGGGATGCCACAGGTGGCGCGCATCAAACTCCAGCGGCGTCATAGGGCGCTCCTTATCCGGTCCATGTCGATCGATTGGAACGCGGTCGCAAGCGTTTCGCGGTTCAGGTCATCGATCCAGTCCAACCGCCCCAGATGCGCGACATCGGACATTTGGGTGATGGTCTCTTCGACCGCCGGTTCGGGCGGGCCCGAAAAGACCACCCCGACCACCGGACAGCCCGCGTTGCGCAAGGCCATCAGCGACAGGGTCGTGTGATTGATCGTTCCAAGAAGGGTCCGGGCCACAAGGATAACGGGCTTTTGCCACTGGGCGAACAGGTCAAGGAAATAAGCCCTGCGCGTCAGCGGAACCATCAAACCCCCTGCGCCTTCGACCACCAGCGGCCCCTGGACCTGTGGCAGCGCAAGGCGGGTCAGATCAATCTCGATGCCCATATCCTCGGCCGACAAATGCGGTGAGGCGGGCAGATCAAGCAGGTAGGTTTCGGGCAGAACCGGCTGGCCGGACAGGGCGGCGACGATCTGGCTGTCGGTGGCGTCTTCCAGACCGGACTGGACGGGTTTCCAGTATTGCGCACCAAGCGCCGCGGTCAGCCCTGCTGAAAACACGGTCTTGCCAATTCCGGTATCCGTTCCGGTAACGATCACTGTGCTCATGTCAAATCCGGTATCTGGCGGGCCATGGCCTGAAACAGCGTGGTGATGTCCTCATTCGTCACGTTCCCGGTAATCGAAACACGCAGCCGCGAGGTTCCGCGTGGCACCGTGGGCGGGCGGATACCGCGGATGTCGAACCCTTGTTGCTGCAACGCTGCGGCATGCGACATCGTGGGTTCATCAGCGCCGATCACCACTGGCAATATCTGCGAATTAAATCCGGTCAGCCCACACAGTCGCTGCGCCTCGGCATGGGCGTGGGCCATGCGATCCCGCGCGTCGTGTGTCAGGCCGGGATCGGCCTGCAAGGCGCGCAGCGCGGCACGGACCAGGGCGGCGGTAAACGGGGCGGGTGCTGTGGCAAAAATGAACGGGCGAGCCCGGTTGATCAGCGTTTCGATCATGGGGGCCGCGCCGCAGACAAGGCCCCCGCTGGCCCCCAGCCCCTTGCCACATGTGTGCAATGTCAGGACATCCGCATTCAACCCGTGGGCCAGCCCCTGCCCTTGCGGGCCGAACACGCCGGTGGCATGCGCCTCGTCCACGACCAGAACGGCATCATGGGCGCGGGCCAGATCGGCAAGTTCCGACAGGGGGGCAAGGTCGCCTTCCATCGAATAGACGCTTTCGACCGCAATCCAGACCTGCCCGGTATTGCCCGCGGCGCGCCAATCGGCAAGCACGCGGCCTGCGTCCATCGCGTCGTTATGGGCAAATTCCCGCGTTTCAGCGCGACCCAGCCGCATGCCTTCATGCGCGCTGGCATGCACCAGGGCGTCAAGCAGAACAAGGTCTCCGGCCGCCGGAAGCGTCGAGAAAATCGCCTGGTTCGCCTGAAAACCGCCCCCCATGAACAACGCGGCTTCGGCCCCAAAGAACGCGGCGGCCTCGGCCTCCAGCGCCTCATGCTCGGGGTGGTTGCCCCGCAACAGGCGCGAGCCGCCAGACCCGAACGGCACCTTGCGATCCAGGGCATCCTGCGCGGCAGCAGCCATGCAGGGTGCAGAGGCAAGGCCCAGATAGTCATTGGATGCGAAATCCACCCCCTGACGCGGCGCAAGACGCCGCCGCCGGTGACGGGCTTCCAGCGCCTCAAGTGCCCGCGTCAACCTTGCGGTTGCCGTCATTCGGCAGCGTCCAGGCGCGCCTCTGTCTCGGGCTCCATCGGCTGGATGCCAAGCTTGGCGAACAGCTTGGCATCGCTGCTTTCCTCGGGGTTTTCCGCCGTCAGCAGCGTGTCACCTGCAAAGATCGAGTTTGCGCCGGCGAAAAAGCACATGGCTTGCATTTCATCGCTCATGTCGCTGCGCCCGGCAGACAGGCGCACATGGGATTTGGGCATCATGATCCGGGCAAGCGCGATTATGCGCACAAAGTCGATCGGATCGACCGGTTTGGCATCCGCCAAGGGCGTATCGGCCTGCGGCATCAGCATGTTGATCGGCACCGAATCCGGCGCTTCGGGCAGGTTGGCCAGCGTGACCAGCATGTCGATGCGATCCTCGCCGTTTTCGCCCATGCCCAGAATACCGCCCGAACAGACCTTCATCCCGGCCTCGCGCACGCGGTTCAGCGTGTCGATCCGGTCGGCGAAGGTCCGGGTGGTGATGACCTCGGGGTAATAGCGTTCCGAGGTGTCGATATTGTGGTTGTAGTAATCCAGGCCAGCGTCGCGCAGTTGCACGACCTGGGTGTCATCCAGCATGCCCAGGGTCATGCAGGTTTCCATGCCCATGTCTTTTACGCCCTGGATCATCGCCACCAGCGCGTCCATGTCGCGCGCCTTGGGTTCGCGCCAGGCGGCCCCCATGCAGAACCGGGTTGACCCGGCGGCGGCGGCTTTGCGCGCCTCGCTCAGAACACGTTCGACCTCGATCAGTTTCGACGCGCTGAGCTTGGAGCCATTGCGCGCGGATTGCGAACAATAGGCGCAATCCTCGGCACAGCCGCCTGTCTTGATCGACAGCAATCGGGACATTTGCACCTTGTTGGGGTCGAAATTCTCGCGGTGGACCGTCTGGGCCCGGTACAGAAGATCCATCAGCGGCAGGTCGTGAAGTGCCTGCGCGGTTTCGCGGGTCCAGGTATTCGATGTAGCCGACATTTTATAGATAATTTTTCCCGATGATTCAGATTTACTCGGGTTTATCAATAAAGGCGAAAAACGCAACATCCCTGATGCCACAGGCAGGTCCCTGCCCATGGCGAATTCCGTTCCCGCCCTAGCCGTGCAGCGGTTGGTTATTTGCCGCGCGATAGGCCTGAACATAGCCCCTCGCGACGGACCGAACCGCCCTGCCGATGTGTTCGTATGCCGCGTCAGGCAGGTTGGCAAAGGAAACCCGCGCCGACCAGCCCGGTGCATCAAAGCCGCTGCCGTTCAGCAGGACGATGCCGTGATCCTCGGCCAGCTTGAAGGCGATATCCAAGGGGTGAACGTTCTTCTTGATCCAGGCAACGACATCTTCACCGACATATTTGCGCAACCAAAACTCGAAATCGATGATCCCGTAATAGGCGTCATAGTGGTCGCCCACGGCCACGTCGATTCCCATGGCTTCGGTCAGCATATGGAAACGGCGATGCACCAGCTCCATGCAGGCCGTCTGATAGGCCTTTTTGGTATCGACCAGTTCGCTGAGCGAAAACAGGGCCATCATCACCTGCTGTGGCAGCGACAGACCGGCGGTATGGTTCAGCGCCACGTCGCGGCTGTCGGCGACAAGCCGGTCGACAAACCGTATCTCGGACGGGGTCAGGCTGAGCGTTCCGTACCGTTTGTCCAGAACCTGCCGTATCTCGTCCGGGTGCTCGGCCAGTTTGAGGTCAAAGATATTGTCCTGTGCAACGGCGATAACCCCCAGACGCCAGCCCGTGCATCCGAAATATTTCGAATAGGAATAGACCCCGATCGTGTTGCGCGGCAGGTATCCCATGACCGAGGTGAAATCATGCACGAAAGTGCCATAGACATCATCGGTCAGCACGATCAGGTCCGGGCGGTGATTTTCCACCAGATCCGCCAGCTTGCGCAGCGAAGCGGCATTCAGCGCAACCGAGGACGGGTTGCCCGGATTGACCAGAAAGAAAGCCTTGACCTTGGGGTCTTTCAGCTTGTCGATGGCCGCGTCGGTCAGTTGAAAACCGTCTTCTTCATCCGTTTCGACATGCACCGACGACAGGCTGTAATCCTCAAGCTCGGGCATTTCGAGATAGGGCGTGAAAATCGGTGTACACAGGGCGATCGTGTCGCCCGCATTCAGCAGCCGGTTGGCCTTGAGCGTCTTGAAGATATAGCACATCGCGGCGGTTCCGCCCTCGACCGCGAACAGATCGAACCGGGCCTCAGGGCGCTGCCCGGAACACATGGCCCACATCAGGTATTCATGGGCGATGATCTCGTTGTGATGCAGGATGCGGTCGGGGACAGGGTAATTGTCGCCGATGATCGAATCCGTAAGTTCATGCACAAAGGCATCCGCGTCGAAATCAAAAGCCGAAATTGCGTGTGCGACAAGCGTTTGCAACGTATCGACCCCGGGCATCCCGGCATTTGTCGCGGCCCAGTCCAGCAACCTGTCGTGGCATCCGGCCATCGCGGGCATGCCACCCAGACCCGCAGGATGGTCCATGACCCGTTTGGCCTCGGTCACGGCGAACTGACCCAGCGCAAAGAACGCCTCGCGCGGGCGCGTCGCCACCCAGTTGGGATTGCCGCGTCCGGCATTCAGAAAAGCGCTGTTGGATTTTCGGGCTTCGGCGGATGCCAGCTGAATCAGCTCATCCTTGATCTGAAACGGGCTGAGCGCTTCGTAGTCGTGCAGCTTCAATCTATCCATGGGTCAAACCCTCCGGGTCAGCTTAAAATCAAAACGACGACCATGCCGAAGATGGTCAGCAATGTGTTGCCGATGGCATAGGGCATGCCATAGCCAAGGGCCGGGATACGGCTTTGCGCAGCCTCTTGTATCATGCCAAGCGCCGCCGTCGTCGTCCGCGCCCCGGCGCATGCGCCAAACAGGATGGCGGGGTGGAACTTGAAGACATAATGCCCGACATAGACCGAAAAGATCATCGGCAAGGACGTGGCGACGATACCCCACAGCAACAGGGCGATCCCGGCCTGCTGCAACCCCGCCACAAATCCCGGCCCCGCCGAAATGCCGATCACCGCGATAAACACGTTCAGACCCAAGGTGTTCATCAACCACGATGACGGCGCGGGTATCCGGCCAAAGGTCGGGTGAACCGTGCGCAACCACCCCAGAACCAGTCCTGCCAGCAGGGCGCCGCCGGTCGTCGAAAGGCTGATTGGAAAGCCGCCCATCATGATGGAGAGCGTCCCGATCAGCCCGCCGATGAAGATACCCCAGCCAACAAAGGCCAGGTCAGTGGTATCGACGGGGCGGTCGGGATATCCCAGCGCATCGATGGCTGCCTCGACATGGCGTTTGCTGCCAAGAATGGTCAGGATATCGCCTCGGTGCAGGGCCGTTCCGGGCAACAGCGGCAACTCAAGCATGTTGCGCGTCAGCTTGGACACATAGACCCCGCGCGATTCCGGCAGGCTGGCCAATTCTTCCAGCGTCTTGCCGTGAAGCGCCTTGTTGGTGATCAGAACATCCAGCTTTTCTGACGGGATATTCAGCAGATCGGGCGCGTCGGCCTCTTTCAGGGTGGTTTCCAACAGCCCGACCAGATCGGCGCGCCGCCCCGAGAACATCACCACGTCGCCCGCCTGCAGGATCGTGTCGGCATCGACCTCCAGGATCTCGGTGCCGCGCTGCAGGCGTTCGGCATAGATGCGCACGCCGGGCAACAAGTCCCTGACCGGCTTGCCAAGCATGTCACTGCCGTCGGGAATTTCGAACGCGCGGGCCTCGATCGCGCGATAGGCCGACACGATGCCATCGCCGGATTCGACCGCCGCGCCCCCGCCCAGCTTGGCCTCATATTCTTTGCACGCAGCCACCAGGTCGACCCCGATCAGCCGAGGCCCGATCTTGGCAAGGATAATCGCCGAGCCGATGGTGCCATAGATATACGTCACCGCATAGGCGACCGGGATCTGGTTCGCATAGGTCTGCGCCTGTTCTGACGACAGGCCAAGCTGGTTGATCTGATCGGTCGCCACGCCGATGGCGGCGGAAATCGTTTGCGAACCGGCATACAGCCCTGCGGCAAATCCCAATTCCAGCCCCGCGACCCAAGCAGACAGGACCGGTACGGTCAGACACAGCGCAAGAACGCTGAGCGCAAACAGGACCTCTCGGGCGCCGTCTACCTTGAGGCCGCGCATGAATTGCGGCCCGACCCCATAGCCCACCGCGAAAATGAACAGGATGAAGAACGTGGATTTGACGGCGGAATCGATCTGAATATGGGCCTGGCCGATCACCACGGCCGCCAGCAAGGTTGCCGTGACCGTTCCCAGGCTGAACCCCTTGACCTTCCAGGGGCCAACCCAAAAGCCGATACCGATAGACAGGAACACGGCCAGTTCGGGATAGTTTCTAAGTACGTTCAAAAACCAATCGAGCATTTCTTACCTCACGTCTACAAGCTGCAGAGCGCCAGAGGCATCGCCCGAAAATTCCGTGGTCGCCCGCGGCACGTATCGTTCACATTGCTGTACGCAAAAATGCCGGTTCAATTGCACCGGAACAGGTAACTATGCCTGTACGATACCCTAAGCCTGCATTATGTCTAGGTTTTTTGCCACGGCCGAATTGGCGGCAAACTTGACCTCGGCACCGCGCCTGATCCGTGCCATCCGGTTTGGGATGGACCGTGGCGGGCTTAACAACCTTGCGGACCACTCATGAAACGCAAAAACCAGCATGCCGGGATCACCCCGAGATGCTGGTTTGGCGCGCTGCCATCAGCAGCGGAAACGGGCAGGTTATCAGTCCAGCTCGTACTTGGTTTCGTAGTTTTCCTTAAGCGCCGGGTCCTGATCTTCCTTGCGCAGCAGGCAATTGCCGACCGCCAGAACCTCGATATCCGTTCCCATGAAACAGCGGAACGCATCCGTCGGGGTACAGACGATCGGTTCGCCCCGCACATTGAACGACGTGTTCACCACCAACGAGCAGCCGGTCAAATCTTTGAACCGTGAAATCAACGCGTGATACTGCGGGTTTGTGTCTTCGTGAACGGTCTGGATACGCGCCGAGTAATCGACATGCGTCACCGCCGGAATGTCCGAGCGTTTGACGTTCAGCTTGTCGATACCGAACAGGGCGTTTTCCTCATCCGTCATCTTGCGGCGGATCTTTTCCTGAACATCCGCAACAATCAGCATGTAGGGGCTGTCGCCATCCAGCTCGAACCACTCGGCCACGTCTTCGCGCAGAACCGACGGGGCAAAGGGGCGAAAGCTTTCGCGGTACTTGACCTTGAGGTTCAGCGTCTTCTGCATGCTTTCGGACCGCGGGTCACCAAGGATCGACCGGGCACCCAGGGCGCGCGGGCCAAACTCCATCCGCCCCTGGAACCAGCCGACAGCCTTGCCATCCGCCAACGCCTGCGCCGTCTGGTCGATCATCTCGCCGTTCTGATAGGTGGTGAACTTGGCACCGACCTGGGTCAGTTCGCGCGCGATATCGTCATCCTCGTAGCGCGGGCCCAGATACGAGCCCTGCATCTGATCGCCGGCCTCGACCGTCCGCGGGCTGCCCAGTTCCTGGTGCCATGCAGCATAGGCCGCACCCAGGGCGCCACCGGCATCGCCCGCGGCGGGCTGAACCCAAAGATTGTCAAACGCGCCATCACGCAGGATCTTGCCGTTTGCCACGCAGTTCAGCGCAACGCCGCCCGCCATGCAAAGGTTGCGGATGCCATGCTCGCGCGCCAGATCGCGGGTGATCCGCAACATGATTTCTTCCGTCACGGCCTGAACCGATGCCGCAATATCCATGTGGAACTGCGTCAGCTGTTCGGATTCCGGCTTGCGCACGGGTTGACCAAACAGGTCCTCGAGCGCCTTGCTGGTCATGGTCAGGCCACTGGTATAGTTGAAATATTTCTGATTCAGGCGGAAAGAGCCGTCCTCTTTCAGATCAACCAGATTGTCCAGGATCAGGTCCTTGTATTTGGGGTCGCCATACGGCGCCAGGCCCATCACCTTGTATTCGCCCGAATTGACCTTGAACCCGGTGTAATAGGTAAAGGCCGAATAAAGCAGACCCAGCGAATGCGGGAAATGCAGTTCCTTGACCATGGTCAGCTCATTGCCGCGCCCGATCCCAACCGTCGTGGTGGCCCATTCGCCAACCCCGTCAACGGTCAGGACAACCGCATCCTCGAACGGCGAGGGGTAATAGGCACTGGCCGCGTGGCTGACGTGGTGTTCTGCGAACAAAAGCTTGTCGACCGAAAAGTCAGGGTCCAGCTTGCGCAACTGTTTGGCCAGAAGATCCTTGAGAAACAGCTTTTCGCGCAACCATACCGGCATCGCCATGCGGAACGAGTTAAAGCCCTTGGGCGCGACCGCAATGTAGGTTTCGATCAGCCGTTCAAATTTCAGAAACGGTTTGTCGTAAAAGACAACATTGTCCACCTCGCGCAGCGACACGCCCGATTCTTTCAGGACATAGTCGATCGCAAGCTCCGGGAAACCCGGATCATGCTTCTTGCGGGAAAACCGTTCTTCTTGTGCGGCCGCGACAATCTTGCCGTCGCAAAGTAGGGCCGCTGCGCTGTCGTGATACAGCGCAGAAATGCCTAGAATATAAGTCATGGTATCAGAACAACGTGTAGATGAATGGTGCGATAGCCGAACCCTGGCTGACTACGATCAGACCGCCAAATACGGCCAAAACGATGAGAATAGGCAGCAGCCAGAACTTTTTTCTGACCTTCATGAACGACCAGATTTCCGAAACGAACGTCACGCCATGTACTCCTTACTTCAAAACTGTTGTTTCATGCTGCCGGGCTGATCGGTGCGATTAACCCAGTAACTTTGCATTGAACTATCTGTTTTAGTTGACAAAAGGTCTTTTCCCAGAATTCGGACCACCAGCCCGAAAGGGACAAAAGTCGTTATGAAAACAAGGAACATGACGATGGGCGCCACAACAGCCCCAAGCAACATGCCGAACTTGAACCACAACCGGTTTGGAACGCGCAGCGTCTGCGGCGCGAACAGCGTCAGCGCCAGAATCACGGCAGCAATTGCCAACGCAATCCACCGGACCTGCCCACCACCCCAAACGGGCCACAGGGCAATAATCAGGAAAACTGCCGTAAAGACGTAGCCAAAGCCTCGCTCTGACCCAATTTCAACATCAACGTTAGCGTGATGATCAGCCATTTAACACAACCAAATAAACTCAACTGGAAACACTGGCGACAAGATAACATCAAAGACGGGCGACGCAAACAGTTTGCGCGTCTTATCGGACATGTTTCCGCCCCCGGTTGCGTTTTTTGGGCGTGCGGGCCCGCATTCGCCCATCATCGCTGATTGGACTGTCACCCAGCCGCAATCAGTCCCGCGAAAATCCCGGTTTAGTTGAACAAACACGTTGCAGTGGGCCACGGTTTCACTTCTGATACGCGCATGACCACGCCAACGATTTCAACCGAGCGCGCAGCCGACGGGACGCGCATCACGATTTCGGGAGAAATGCTGACCCAATCGCTGAGCGTCGTCGAACCTGCATTTGAACGGATCCAACCCGACACCGGGCCGGTGATATTCGACATGTCTGGCGTTGATGCGCTGGATACCGGCGGGGCGTGGCTGATCGCCGATCTGGCGCGGAAATACACACAGGCAGGCGCGGACACGACGTTCAAAGGGCTCAGGCCTGCACATTCGACGCTTTTGCGGACCGTTTCCGACAATATGCCCGATCAGGCCGGAACCGAGGCCCCACCGCGCGGATTCGTGAACTGGGTCGGGCATGTCGGGCAAAAGACGGTTGGCGCATGGAAAGACACGCTGTCGATACTGGGGTTTCTTGGGCTGACGCTGCACCGGCTGGCGCGGACGATTGTCATGCCCTGGCGTCTGCGGCGGGCCGCGTTGTTTTCCCAGATGGAAGAGACCGGCTTCAAGGCCCTGCCCATCGTCAGCCTGATGGGCTTTTTGATCGGGGTTGTCCTTGCGTTCCAGGGCGCGACCCAGCTGAAACAGTTCGGGGCCGAGATTTTCGTGGTCGAACTGATTTCGATTTCCGTCCTGCGCGAACTGGGCATCCTGTTGACCGCGATCATTGTCGCGGGCCGTTCGGGGTCGGCCTTTACCGCATCGATCGGGTCGATGAAGGTGCAGGAGGAGATCGACGCCATGCGCACGCTTGGCCTTGATCCCATCGAGGTGCTTGTCATCCCGCGGGTGCTGGCCCTGCTGATCATGCTGCCCATCCTGGGCTTTGTGGCTGACCTGGCCGGGCTGTTCGGCGGTGCCCTCATGAGCTGGATCGACCTGGGCGTCAGCCCCGGCATGTTCATCACCCGGCTGAAGGAAAACACCGGCGTGTGGCAATTGGCGGTCGGCATGATAAAGGCGCCGTTTTTCGCCCTGGTGATCGGCGTCATCGCCTGCTGGCAAGCCATGCAGGTCAAGGGGTCTTCCGAAAGCGTCGGCCAGCGCACGACGGCCTCGGTCGTACAATCGATTTTCATGGTCATCGCCATCGACGCCCTGTTTTCGATCTTTTTCTCGGAACTTGGGGTCTGACATGGACGCCTTGCCCCAACAACAGGCCGCACATCCCCAGGCCCCGCGCCAAGCGGTGATCCGCGTCCGGGACCTTACCAACCAGTTCGGAACTCAGGTCGTGCATGACAGCCTGAACCTGGACGTCTGGCGCGGCGAGGTCCTGGGCATCGTTGGCGGTTCTGGTACCGGCAAATCGGTCCTGTTGCGCACGATTGTCGGGCTGAACCGTCCGGCCGCCGGCAGCATCGAGGTTCTCGGCGTTGACGTTCTCAACGGTCCGGAACAGGAACGCCGCCGGATCGAACGGCACTGGGGCGTTGCCTTTCAGGATGGCGCGCTGTTTTCCTCGTTGACGGTCCTTCAGAACGTCATGGCGCCTCTGCGCGAACATACCGGGCTAAGCGAAACCCTGATGCGCGCCCTGGGGTCCCTGAAGATCAGCCTTGTGGGGCTGCCGCAACTCAGCTGTGGCAAATTTCCGTCGGAACTGTCGGGCGGCATGCGCAAACGCGCGGCCCTGGCGCGGGCCCTCGCGCTGGACCCCGAAATCGTCTTTTTGGATGAACCAACCGCCGGGTTGGACCCGATCGGCGCCGCCGCCTATGACGAGTTGATCGGTGAATTGCAGCAGGCCCTGGGCCTGACGGTCTTTATGGTCACCCATGATCTGGACAGCCTGTATGCCATTTGCGACCGCGTCGCAGTGCTTGCAGAAAAGCGCGTGCTGGTGGAAGGTCCGATACAAGAGATGGTCAAGGTCGATCATCCCTGGGTCCAGGAATACTTCACCGGCCCCCGAGCCCGCGCGGCGCAACAGAAAGGGCAGGACAGGTAGAGGCGATGGAGACGCGAGCGAATTACATCCTGATCGGCGCATTCACCCTGGCGGGCATCCTTGGGGCGTTCGGCTTTTTCCTGTGGCTGGCCAAGTTCGAAGTCAGCCGCCAATACGCCTATTACGACGTTTTGTTCGACAATGTGTCGGGTCTGTCGGCGGCGGGTGGCGTCAGCTATAACGGGTTGCCCGTGGGACAGGTGATTTCCCTGAACCTGGATGATGACGACCCGTCAAAGGTCCGGGTGCGTCTTGAGGTCGACGCCGATATTCCCGTGACGACGGATACCATTGCACAGCTGCAATCACTGGGCGTGACCGGCGTCAGCTATGTCGAATTGTCGGGCGGGTCGCCCTCGGCCCAGCGGCTGGCCCAGAACAGTGTCATCAAAAGCAAACGCAGCGCGATCCAGTCCCTGTTCGAAGGCGCGCCCAAGGTTCTGGACGAGGCCGTGACCCTGCTGGAACAGCTCAACAAGGTGGTGGATGACAAGAACCGGAAAGCGGTCAACGACATCCTGGACAACCTGGCGTCGGCCACCGGCAAGCTTGACAAGACCCTTTCCAGCTTTGAATCCGTCGCCAGCGATATCGGCAACGCCGCCCAGGATATCGGTGCATTTTCCAAACGGCTGGACCCGTTGATCGAAACAGCGGAATCGACCCTTAAAACCGGGTCGGAAACGCTGGAATCGGTGAAATCGGCATCACAAGCCGCCACCGGTGCGCTGGACGAGGCGAAAACCACGCTGGCAACCGCGGACCAGATCATGAAAGAAGATATCCGTCCCTTTATCGAACGCGGCACGCAGCTGGCCGAACACCTGACACACTTGTCGGAACAGGGCGGTGTGACGCTGGATGTCATCAATGAAACTGTTCTGAACGCCAACACCACGATGGGGTCGATCACATCGGCAATGGAATCGGCCAAGGGCACCCTGGCATCGGCCGAACAGGCGTTCAATGCGGCCAACCGCGTGATGGACCAGGATATCACCCCGGTCGCCGAAGACATCCGCAAGGCCGCCAACCAGGTTGCCGAGACCGTCGCCAACATCACCGAAAAGATCGACAAAGTGTCTGACGACGTTCTCAGCGCGTCAAACTCTGCCTCTGAACTGCTGGGAACGATCGACGGCATTGTTCAAAGCAACCGGCGGCAGATGTCGGACTTTTTGCGGGTCGGCCTGCCCCAGTTCGTTCGCTTTATCGAGGAATCGCAACGCCTGGTCATCAGTCTGGACCGGCTTGTGGACAAGGTCGAACGCGACCCGGCGCGTTTCTTGCTGGGCACCCAAGCATCGGAGTTTCGCCAATGATTAGGCCCGTTTTCCTGACCATCGTGATGGTATCACTGGCGGGTTGCGCCGGACTGGGAACGCTGAAACAGGCGGCGCAACCCAACGACCTGTATCTGCTGACACCAAAAAGCACGTTTTCATCCTCGCTGCCGCGCGTGCAGAAACAGATCGTGGTGCAGGAACCGACCGCGACTGCGGCCGTCAACACCGATCAGATCGCGGTGCAACCAACGCCGTTGCAGGTCCAATACCTGCCGCGGGCCCGTTGGGTCGACCGGGCGCCGATCATTGTTCAGTCGCTGATGGTCGAAAGCTATGAAAACAGCGGCAAGGTCGCCGCCGTCGGGCGCTCGACCGTTGGTCTCAGGGCCGATTACGTGATCGTGCCGGACCTGCGCGAGTTTCAGGGCATTGTCATCTCTGAAACCGAAAACACCAAAAGCGTTCGTGTCGAAGTGCGTCTGAACATCAAGATCATCGACGAGTTCGAAGACAAGATCATCGCCTCGAACTCGTTTCAGGAAAATGTGGTGGCGGTCAGCGATTCGACCCCCGATCTGGTCAGGGCCTTTGACGAGGCCCTGGGCGATACCATGCGCGACGCGGTGGAATGGAGTGTCCGCAAGATCAACGCCCACGCGGCCAGCACCCCGCCACCTTCGCTGAACTGATCCCGGCGGACCCGAGGCCGCCCGGACGGGGCGGCCCCTGTTGCGCTCATTTGGTCAGAGTTTCAGCCAGCCGCATAAGCGTCACCGCCTCGGCCCGGTAGCCGAACGGGTCATCCCCCCGGGCGTCCGAGGCCAGCGCAATTGCATCCTCATAAGTCCAACTGCCCATATACTCGCCTGCGCGCAGCAACTGCCCGAACCCGGCAATGGCAAAGGAAAACGCAACATCCTGGGTCAGGCTGCCCTGCCCCGGCAGGATCGGTTGTTCGATCAACTGGCTTTGATCTGTGCCGGGCAATTTGTACCGCATCTTGAAAAACCCGATTTCGGCGGTCTCGTCCGCCGGCACGTCGTCTGTGGCGTAACGCAGCGGCCCGTTGCGGATGGCGTCAGACCCAACCGGCGTCACTTCATAGATCGCGGTGACGGTGTGGCCCGCGCCGATATCCCCGGCATCGACGGTGTCGTTGGTGAAATCCTCGCGGCGCAGCGCGCGGGTCTCATATCCGATCAGGCGGTATTCGGCGATCTGGGCCGGGTTGAACTCGACCTGGATCTTGACGTCATTGGCGATGGGAAACAGCGCGCCGGTCAATTGATCGACCAGCACTTTCTGCGCTTCGGCAAGCGTGTCGATATAGGCCGCCTGCCCGTTTCCGTTCTGGGCCAGCGCCTGCATCGTGGCATCATCCAGATTGCCCCGGCCAAACCCCAGGACACTCAGATACGTTCCGCTGTCGCGCTTGTCGGCGATGAACGCTGTCAGCGTTTCAGGGTCCGACAGCCCGACATTGAAATCGCCATCCGTCGCCAACAGTACACGGGTGACCTCACCCTGGGCGGCCATGTCTTCGGCAACCTGATAGGCTTGCTGCAACCCGGCCTGACCCGCGGTCGAGCCTCCGGCCTCAAGCCTGTCCAGCGCGTTCAGGATCGTGTTGCGGTCAGACGCGTTCGTAGGTTCCAGCACCTGCCCGGCACTGCCCGCATAGGTCACGATCGAAACCTGGTCGTCGGGTCGCAATTCCGCCAGCAGCAGGCGAAAGGACTGTTTCAGCAAGGGCAGTTTATCCGCATCCTGCATCGACCCCGAGGTATCGATCAGGAATACAAGGTTCAACGGCGGCCGATCCGCGATCACCGGCCTTTCGCCCTGCACCCCGATATGCACCAACTGCGTCCCGTCGTTCCAGGGCGTGGGCGACACCGTGATTGTCGGGCGAAACGGGTGATCCCCTTCGGGGGCCGGGTAGGAATAGGGGAAATAATTCACCATCTCTTCGACCCGGACCGCATCGCGCGGCGGCATTTGCCCATTCATCAACGCGCCGCGCACCACCGCGTAAGAGGCCGTATCGACATCAATCGAAAAGGTCGAAACCGGGGTCTCTGTGGTAACATGCAGCGGGTTTGCCTGCGCATTGGCAAAGGCCTCGGTATTCTGCTCGGGCATGGGTGCCGGTTCCAGCGCCAGACCCGCCGCCGGGGCGGCAAACCCGGTCAGGCCCGAGGCGCTTTGGTTCGGCGCGGCCAACCTTTTGCGCGGCGCCGGGGCGGGCGCCGCGGGCTCTTCGACTACGACCGGGGCCTCGGCCATCGGCGCATCGGCTAGCCCTTCGGCATCCGCGGATTGCAATTCCGCGCTGTCCTGTTCCGCCAGCCCCGGCAGGGGCTGCGGCAGGGTCGCGCCGCGGCTTTCGGTCCACGGTCCGGGGGGCAGCAGGCTGTCCCGCGTCTGCGGGACGATCATGATCATTGCGACGGCGGCAATCGCCGTTGTTGCGGCCAGGGCACCGCGATGCGACAGGGTATTCAGCATGGATCTTGCTCCTTTTGTCAGGCGGGCGAACGGGCCGCGCTTGACAATAGGACGGCGGTCAGGCGCCGATCCTTGGACGGTTTCAAAATTTTCCCGCGCCCGCGCAAGGTTTTCGGCCTTGCGCCGGGTATCAGGTGTCGGGGTTGCTGCGGCCATCAGGGCCTTGAGATCATCGAGCTCATCACTCATCCGGTAAGCTCCTTGTCTTTCAATGCACGCAAACGTTTTCTGACCTCGGACAATCGCCAGGAAACCGTTCCTTCGGAAACACCCAGAACCGACGCCGCCTGTGCGTGGGTCATGTCATCCTCAAGCGTCAGGGCCAGGGTCTGGCGCAGGTCGTCCGGCAGATCATTCATGGCCTGTTGCAGCCAGTCCAAGGCCGCCGCCGCCTCGGCCTGTTCGGACCGGCG